>NZ_JAEUPY010000753.1 GCF_016790065.1 Steroidobacter sp. | reverse complement strand
GGCGCCGCCAACTGGGAGTGATCCAGCTCGAACGAAGCCGCCGTGCCAGCGTTGAGCCGGTCATAGATCTGTTGCAACCGAGGTGCGGCGTCCTGCCAACTCTCCAGCGCCTCACGCAACGTGCGTGCAACGTCGGTTGCTCGAATCGCGGAACCAAGATCGCGCGACACCACGATCAAGGTGCCTTCGCGCCCGCCTTCCTTCAATGTGCCCAGCTTCACGATGCTCTCCTCAACTATGAACTTTCAACACCAACTTGCCGCGCGCATGTCCCTGCTGGCTGAGTTCCTGGGCGGCAGCGGCATCCTCGAGACGGAACGCTTTATCCACGTTGACGCGTAACTTGCCGGCATTGACCAGGTCGACGAGTTTCTGGATTCGCGGACCGAAGGCAGCGCCAGTGTTCCAAGCGGTGGACGGTGTACGCACGCCGGCCTTCTCAACTTCTTCCGCATTCGGCACACCTGCAGGCGAAACCAGCACCGCGCCTCGTTTCATCGCCGCCGGCGTGCGAGCCAGCGTATCGCCGCCGACGTTGTCGAGCACCACGTCGGCCTGACCGATGTAATCCTCGAAGCGATAGCGCCGATAGTTGATGACCTCGTCGGCACCGAGACCTCGCAGATAGTCGATGTTGTATGTCGATGCAGTGGTCGTTACATGTGCACCCAGCGCTTTCGCAATCTGGACCGCCGCGCTGCCAACGCCGCCAGCGCCGCCATGAATGAATACGTTCTGGCCGGCCTTCACTTCGGCCAGCTCGACTAGAAATCGATACGCCGTCGCTGCCGGCGTCAGCAATCCTGTGGCGGCCTCGAAGCTCAGCGAAGCAGGTTTGCGAACTACGTCCTCGGCCGAAGCGACGGCGTAGTCCGCATAACCACCCTGCGCGGAGCGATTCAACGCGGCGATGACTTCGTCGCCCTCGCTCCATCCCGATACTTCCGGCCCGAGTTTGTCGATCACGCCTGTGACATCGAAGCCGGGAATGTGCGGCAGCTGCAGCTCGATACGGCCCCGCATGCGACCTTCGCGCAGCTTCCATTCGAACGGATTGATCCCGGTGGCATGGACACGCACGCGGACTTGCCCCGCAGCGGGCTCGGGAACAGGCACATCGTCCAGACGCAGAACGTCTGGACCGCCGTAATCGTGCATGCGGATGGCGCGCATAATCACTGAGCTCCGGTCAAACTGGATTCGGGTTTCATGTCGGCCGGCGTTGGCTGCGCGCGTCGCGGTCGCGAAGTGAATGCGATCAACACCGCGCCGGCGAAACACCACACCGCAATCGAGATGAAAGCGGTTCGATAGCTACCCGAGTCGCTGTACAACACACCTGCGACCGGTGGCGCGATGGCGCCCGCGCAAGTGGTGATCGCGACGGCCAAGCCGGCGATGCTCGGAAACACCTTTGAACCGTAGTAGTTACTCAACACAGCAAACATGCTGGCGAGCCCGCCGCCGAATCCGAAGCCGAGCAGCACGATGCACGTGAACAGTTCGGCACGCTGGTCCGCCGCGCTCATGATGGTGAGACCGACACCGAACGCCGCAGTGGTCGCAGCCCAAACGTAACGAGGGTCATAGCGATCGCCGAGCGAGCCGAGCGCCAACTTCCCGAGCAGGGTGGAGATGCCGAAGATCGAAAACGCCCAAGCACCGATATCTCGCGGGTGACCGAGATCCTGTAGATGCAGCACGCCGACGGCGAAGTACAACGTGTACCCCATGTTGGCGCCGAACGCTGCTACCAGCAGACACCAGAACGCACGGGTCTTCAGCACGTCGCTGCGTGTCCAAGGTTCTGTCGTGATGAAGCTGCGTAAAGATTTGGCCGGTGCGCCTGATGCGCTTCCCGACTGCGGCTCCAGACCGTCGGCGAACTGCCCGAGATCCGAGGGCTGCTCGCGAACAAAAAAGAAGGCGATGGCTGCCGCCACTGTCGCGACCGCTGCCGTCAACACCCAACCGGCTCGCCAATTCGAACCAGCAGCCGCGATGACTTGATTGATCAGCGGCGCCACCAGAAAGCCCCCGAAGCCCGGGGCCGACATCAGGATGGCCATAGCCAACGCCCGTCGACGAGTGAACCAGCGAGCCACCCCTGCTTGAGTGGTGATACCGCCGGCCGCCGCGCCACCCATTCCCAGCAACACGCCGAACACCAACACGGCACTCAATCCACCAGTGACGACTGACGCCATCAGAGACGCCGCGACCGCCATCAGCAATGCGCCACCGATCAACGTGCGACGGATGCCAAAGCGATCGACGATCAGCCCGACCACCGGCGCCCCCAGGCCGAACACGAATTGGTACACCGACATGGGCAGCCCGGCGACGCTGCGTTCCAATTGCAGGTCGGCGGACATATAACCGTTCATCACGCCGCCGCCGTACAACGGGAAGGCCGCCGCCACCAGCAGCACCAACCAGAATACGAACAGCAGTTTCCACCCGTAGAACATCTGCTCCCCCTCGGCACTGTGGTCACGATAGTTGCGCAAGCTCCGGCTGCACAATCATTTATGCTGATCGACCCCATCGCGCGGAGCGATGCACGGCCCGGTGTGGACCCGCTACAGTCCGCCTACTATTCGAGTCCAGTCGTTACCGCGGGATCGGGGGATCACAAGTGTCGACGCAGAATCGTTTGCCGCACGAGCCCGGCATGGCGCAGGGCTTGATCCTGCTGTTGCCTTGTACCTTGTCCGTCATGGGCATCGTGGTACTGATCCCGGTGTTGCCGCAACTGATGGCAAGTTTCAGCCACGTGCCGGGTTATCAATATTTGATTCAAGGCGGCGTGCTCACCATGCCGGCGCTATGTATCGCACTGTTCTCGCCGCTGGCCGGCTGGCTCGCCGACCGTTACGGCCGCCGCCGCATCCTGATCGGCGCCATGGTGGCGTATGGCGTGGTCGGCATCGCCCCGGCATTTCTCCAAGACCTGTACGCCATCGTCGCAACCCGCGTCGGCGTAGGTCTTTGCGAAGCCGTAATCATGACGGCCTCCACTACACTGATCAGCGATTACTTTCATGGCCACGCCCGTGAGAAATGGCTCGCCAGTCAGACTGCAGTGGCATCGTTATCGTCGTTGGCGTTGATCATGATCGGCGGTGTGCTCGGCTCGGCCTACGGCTGGCGTGGGCCGTTCTTCGTTTACGCGTTCGGCTCGGTCCTGGCCATCGGCGTGTGGCTGCTGACCTGGGAACCGAAGTTCAACAATTCCGCCACGCAAACTCACAATGTCGACGACCCCGAAACGCCGGCCTTTCCGTGGGCTCGCATCGCCGGCATTTGCGCCATCACGCTGTTTGCGTCGGTGATGTTTTATACGATTCAAACTCAGAGTTCGCTGGCGTTGGCCTCGCTCGGTGTGCAAGACCCGGCTCGCTTGAGCGTATTCACCGCTATCGCCAGTCTCGGCGTGCCGCTGGGCACGTTCGTTTATCGCGCCGTGCTCCGCTGGTCCATCGGGCTGTTGTTGTGCATCGAGTTCGGCATCATCGGCATCGGCTTCGTGCTGATGGGTAAGGCACCGACTGCCGAAATGTTCGTGGCCGCCGCGGCACTCAATCAAATCGGCTGCGGCATGATTCTGCCCACGCTGCTTGTCTGGGCCACTCGGGGATTGCACTTTCAGATTCGCGGCCGAGGCACGGGCGCATGGCAGGCGACCTTTGCGGTCGGGCAGTTCGTGTGCGGCTTGGTGGTGACGTGGCTGGCGCTGCGGCTCGGCGGTCCGTTGCCGGCATTCGTGGTCCTGGGCGTGAGCTCGGCGATCGCGGCGTTACTCGCGATCGCCGGGCATCGGGTGATCAGAACTTCACCCCCACTCGCAACCCATACGTCCTCGGCGGGCGCAGCGCATTGAACACCAGGCCCGAGGGATGACTGAAGGAGTTGGAGTACACGTCCTCGTTGCCGATGTTGTTGACGTAGGCGGTGAGATTCCAGGTTTCGTTGGACGAGAAGTAGCTCAGGTCCGCGTCCCACATCACATACGCGTCTTGTTTCTGCAGCCGGTTGTAGTCGACCGACGACCAGTAGTCCGCCGAGTACTGGGCTCGCACGCCCGGCACGATGGCCGCACCACCAGACAGCTTGAACGTGTGCGCATAGTCCATCGTCAATGACAGCTCCGGAGCACGCGGCATCTGCTGACCCGTGCAATCGACGCTATATAAACCCTGACTCACGTAGGTCACACCGCAAACCGTCGACGGCGGCTGCGTGCCCGGGCTGCCATTCGGCGGCGGCTGGAATTCACCAGGACGCGACACGTTGAACACGAAGTCCGTGTACTCGGCATGCAGGTACTGCGCACGAACGCCGATCTGATCGTTGTCCGTGAGCAACGCGGTGAAGTCCAGGTCCAAGCCGTAAATTTCCGCTTCCGGCACATTGATGGTAGTGAAGCCGAACACCTGCAGCGGCGGACTGGTCGGCGCCAGATACGATTCTTGGTGATCTTCGTACTTCCAGAAGAAGGCCTCGGCATTCAACTGCAAGCGATCCTGCGCAAAACGATTCTTGGAACCCAGCGCGAAGGCTGTGATCTTTTCCGGCTCATAGCTGTTCTCGACCACGGAGTGGTCGCCAGTGGCGAAGAAGCCGCCGGCTTTGAAGCCGGTGCTGACCGTCGCATACAACATCGAGTCGTCGTTGAGATCGTGTTCGAGGCCGACCTTCCAATCGGTGTTGGTCCAATCGCGGTCGCCGGTCAGGCTGTCGCGGCAGTATGTGAACGGATAGGCAACACCAGCGCCATTGGTCGCCGCTCCAGGAATCACAGCAGCAATGGTGCCAATCGTCACTGGCGTCGCGCCCAGCGTGCTACACGGAGCGGTCGCGCCCTGGCGATTGAAGATCTGACCGCTCTGCGATTTGCCTTCTTCGGTGTAGCGAGCGCCGACTTTCAGCCGCGTGCTATCGGCCAGCGCGAACGTGAGTTCGCCGAAGACGGCGTGACTGTCGTTCTTCAGGCTGTCCACATCGGCGCCGGTTTGATTGAACAAGAAGCCTTGATCGACCCAGAAGGTGAAATCTTGTTTGTCATTGAACGCATACAGGCCGCCTACCCAACTCACGATGCCGGACTCGCCGGCCAGGCGTAACTCGGCCGACCATTGTTCGGCATGTTCCACCGGCTGATAACGGAAGCCAGGGCCGTAGGAGATCGAGTCCTGATCGGTGGTCATGGTGTTGCCGAGGAAGGTCAGGGTGCTGAAGCCCAGATCCCAGTCGACTTGCGCACTGAACGATTTCACTTCGATGTCGATGTCACCGTCGGTGTAGATCACGCCGTTCGAGAACAACGTAGCGGGCTGACCATTGCGGGTGGCCTGTGCCACCAAGGCTCCCGGCGACGCCACGCTGCTGCCGGTCCAAGGATCGCTGTTGTTGAAATAACCGGAGCTCGCGCTGATCGGCAACTGGGCTGCGCCCTTGCCGCCCAACGACACATAACTTCCGGTCAACAGAATGCTCAAGTCTTCGTTGGGCTCGGCCAGCATGGTCAAGCGCGCCGACTTGGACTCGTCATCGTCATAACCGTCGCTCTGATAGCCATCGCGATCCGTGACCTGCCCCGCCAGGCGGAAAGCGACTTTGTCGCCAGCCGGCATGTTCACGTAACCGTTGAAACGTTTCAGGCTGTAATTGCCGACTTCCAAGCCGACGCGCGCACTGAAGTCATGCGCCGGACGATTGGGAATCAAGTTGACGGCACCACCGGTCGCATTACGACCGTACAAGGTGCCTTGCGGACCTTTCAGCACTTCGACGCGTGCCAGGTCATAGAAATTTCCGCCTAGCGCACCGACGCGTGCGTAGTAGATGCCGTCGACGTTGAATGCGACGGCCGGATCGGCGAATGCGTTAGTGCCGTAACTACCGACACCGCGCAAATAGATCTGGCTGGACGGGCCGCCCTGACCGATGGCCAGACCCGGCACCAGCTTGTTCAGATTTTCCGGTTGTGAGATTGCAGCCTGTTCCAGCGTGTCGCCGCTCAGCGCAGTGATGGCGATGGCCGTGCGCTGCAAATCCATCTCACGCTTTTCGGCAGTGACGATGACTTCTTCGAGCACGCTGGCCTGCGGGCCTTCGGCGGCATCCTGAGCGAGCACCCAGCCAGGGATGGCGCCTCCGAGCAACACGCCCGAAACACTGGCGGCGAGCATTCTGGCGCGCCTGCGTTGCTCAATTTGTTGGTATCGACTGGAAGTCATGACCGAGTTCCCCCTCGCTGATGTTTGCCGCAATTCCGGTGACACCCGCTCGCGGGATCGTCCCGGAACTCTTCAGATTCCCAAGCCAGCCTAGTGCGACTGTGTTTGGCCCCACAAATCGTTAGGGGCAATGTTCGGCATCGCGTTTTGTTATAGAAGACCGCTTACCAGGCGGTGGCGCCGCCATCGATGGAAAAATCGGCCGCTGTTACCCAGCTGGACTCGTCCGAAGCTAGAAACACCGCGGCCCAGGCGACGTCTTCGGGTTGGCCGAAACGTCCCAACATGGTCTTGGTGCGCGCTGCTTCGCGAATCGCTGGATTGTTTTCTAGTACTGGGCGCGTCGCGCCGGTGACCACCATCCCCGGACATAAACTATTGGCGCGAATGTTATGCGGTGCACCTTCCATCGCCAGCTGGCGCGTCATGGCCAGCACGCCGCCCTTGCCCGCGCAGTGCGCCAACGCCGGCGAACCGGAGAGCGCAACGAATGCATTCGCCGAAGCGAAATTGATAATTGACGCCGCACCGCTGGTTTTCAGATGCGGCCAGGCCAATTTGCAGGCCAGAAACACCACATCCAGCTCGCTGGCCAACGTGCGTTTCCAATGTTTCTCATAGTCCATGGTCTCGATCCATTCGAACGCAGCCCAAGCGCCTGCATTGAGCAGCACATTGAGCTGGCCGAATCGTTCTACGGTGGTATCGACCAGGCGCTGCACGTCCGCTTCTTGGGTGAGATCGATGGACGGCAGCGTGGCAATCGTCAGACCTTCTTCGACAGCCAGCCGCGAGGTCTCGGCTAGACCTTGCTCGTCGAGATCAGTCGCCATGACTCTGGCGCCATGGCGAGCAAACATGAGCGCGCAACCGCGACCGATGCCGCTGCCTGCGCCAGTGACGATTGCAATTTTTGTCCTGAGCCGTTCGGAGCGAATCATGTCCATAGCTCCGGTTCCTGTACGAACTCGATCAAGTTACCGGCATTGTCCCGAATGAAAATATTGTCCCCGTGCGGGAAATGGCCGACGAATTCGATATCGGCGCCGCGTGCACGCAGCTGTTCGGCCACGGTGTCCACGTGCTGAACCGCGAACGCCAAATGTTTGTTGCCGTGGGTCTTCAGATCGGTGTTGGCTTGGCGTCGTTCGTCCGGCAGCGGCTTGGCGCCAACCACTTCGAACAGCTCGACGCGCAGATTGCCGCGTTTGAGCATGGCCACCTTGGCGGGAATCTTGGGAATATCGAAACGGCGCTCGACTTCGAAGTCCAGCACCGAGCGCCACCAGTGGATCGACGCCTCGATGTCCGGCACGCTGACGCCGCCATGGTGATGCTTCAGTTCGATCATGGTCATGCCACCTTGCGTCCGTAACGTCGCACGCGCAGATCCGCTTGCTCTTTGTGACCCTTGAAGCCTTCCAACTCGCACAGCCGCGAACAATATTCGCCCACCAGCGCCGCCGCTTCATCGGTAAGCACGCGCTGATACGTGCACGTCTTGATGAACTTGCCCACCCACAGCCCGCCGGTGTAGCGCGCCGCGCGCATGGTCGGTAGCGTGTGATTGGTGCCGATCACTTTGTCGCCGTAAGAAACGTTGGTGCGTGCACCCAGGAACAGCGCGCCGAAGTTGGTCAGATTCTTCAGGAAGTAATCCGGATCGCGCGTGATGACTTGCACATGCTCCGAAGCGATGCGATCGCCCTCGCTCAGCAGTTCCTCGAGCGTGTCGCACAGAATGATTTCACCGCAGTTCTGCCACGCGACTCGGGCCACGTCCGCAGTCGGCAACCACGACAGCAGCTTCTCGATGGCTGCCGGCACTTCTGCTGCCAGCTTGGCGCTGTTGGTCAA
>NZ_JAEUPY010000708.1 GCF_016790065.1 Steroidobacter sp. | reverse complement strand
GGGCGGCCATTGTCGCCACCATTGAGCGTGACGGCGAAGTTCGCAACGCCGAATTTCAGCTGCGCTGTGTGAATGGCTCGATCCTGACCGTGATCGAGAACGCTCGCGCAGTGCGCGACAAGAGCGGCCAGTTGATCGGCTACGAAGGCACCATCTCCGATATCAGCGAACGTAAGCGCGCCGAAACGGCCGTGTTCGAAGAAAAGGAAAAGGCGCAGGTCACGCTGCAGTCCATCGGCGACGGTGTCATCACCACCGATGCCAGCGGCTGTATCGAAACCCTGAATTCGGTGGCCGAGAACCTCACCGGTTGGGAAGGCGCCGAGGCAAAAGGCAAACGGCTGCAAGAAGTTTTTATCATCCTGAATGAGGCGACTCGTGAGCCTCTGGCAGATCCAGTCAGTCGCGCGCTGCGTGAAGGGCAGGTCATTGCGATGGCCGATCACACGGTGCTGGTGAATCGCCGCGGCCAGGAAATCGCCATTCAGGATTCCGCCGCGCCGATTCGAGATCGCTCGGGCAAGATCATCGGCGCGGTCATGGTGTTTCATGATGTGAGCAAGGAACGTCGGCTGCGCCGTGCGCTCGCGTATCAAGCCAGCCACGATGCGCTGACCGGACTGATCAATCGCCGCGAGTTCGAGAATCGGCTCAACGAAGCGCTGCTGACAGCTCGCTCGGATGACGCCACGACGCACGCGTTGATGTACCTCGACCTGGATCAGTTCAAGCTGGTGAACGACACCTGCGGCCACCAGGCCGGCGACCGCTTGCTCAAACAGATCACCGGACTGTTGCAGACCCGCATTCGCACCAGCGACACCATCGCTCGTTTGGGTGGCGATGAGTTCGGCGTGCTGCTCCAGGATTGCACTGTGGATCGCGCGGCCAAGATCGCCGACAACCTACGGCTGGCGATTCGCGAGTACCGGTTCGAGTGGCAGGATGGCGCGATGAATGTCGGTGTCAGTATCGGCATCGTCGAGATCAATAGCGCCAGCGAGAGCATCGCCAGCGTCATGGCGGCGGCCGATGTCGCTTGTTATGCCGCCAAGGATTCCGGACGCAATCGCGTTCACATGTATCAGTACAGCTCGGCGCCCGAGCGGCATCGCGAGATGCAATGGGTGTCGCGGCTGACGCGGGCCTGCGAAGAGAATCGGCTCGAACTTTATTACCAGCCCATCGTTCCCATCGGCGCGACTCGCGATACACGCGGGCATTACGAGTTGCTGCTTCGTATGCGTGGCGAACATGGCGAGCTGGTACAACCGGCGGAGTTCATTCCCGCGGCGGAGCGTTACAACGTGATGCCGATGATCGACCGCTGGGTCGTGAGTCAGGCGCTAGGGTCGTTGGCGCACTATCGTTCCGATGGCGATCCTCGCCATGGCTATACGTTGTCCATCAATTTGTCGGGCACGTCGTTGAACGACGATCGGTTCCTGGAGTTCTTGATCAACGAGCTGCAGACCTATGACTTGAGTCCGGGCTCGGTGTGTTTCGAGATCACCGAGACGGCGGCCATTTCCAACCTGGCCAATGTCGTGCATTTCATGCGCGAGTTTCGCACCCGAGGCTGTCTGTTCTCGCTGGACGATTTCGGCAGTGGCTTGTCGTCGTTCATGTACTTGAAGAATCTGCCGGTGGATTTTTTGAAGATCGATGGTTCGTTCATTCAGAACGTGACCACGGACCATGTCGACCGGAGCATGGTCGAGGCGATTACCCAGATCGGCCGAGCTATGGGCTTGAAAACTGTTGCCGAGCGGGTCGAGAGTGCCGAAGTGCTCAAATGCCTGGCTGAGATTGGTGTGGAGTATGCCCAGGGCATCTACATCGCTACCCCGGAGTCGGTGGAGTCGCTCAGCCGGATCACCCGGACGCATCCGCAGCTGCGGTTAGTGCACTCGGCTTAGCGGTGTAGCTGCGCAAGAGTCGGAGTGTCGCGGGCGTTGCCGTTGCTTACCTTGCTGGCATCAGCTTGGTAAGGTGGTGCTCATGGTCGTGTCCGCTTCAACTCGTTTTGCTTCGCTCGCCGGCGGCGAGCTACCTGCTCGAATCGCTGCGCTGGATTGGCAGCGCCTCTCTGACGATCTTGGCTCTCTTGGCTACGCGCTCATACCTTCCTTGCTCGGGCCCGAGCAGTGCTCTGAGCTGGCTCATCTGTACGCTGTGAAGGACTTATTTCGAAGCCGTGTGGTCATGAGCCGGCATGGCTTCGGGCGCGGCGAATATCAGTACTTCAACTATCCGCTGCCCGATTTGATCGCGTCTCTCCGCACGGACATCTATCCGCATCTCGCGCCGATCGCGAATCGCTGGCATGAGTTGATGGGTATCGATGTGCGGTTCCCGGCGTCGCACGCCGAGTTCTTAGCGCGCTGTCACGAGGCGGGTCAGTTGCGGCCGACGCCGCTGTTGCTTCAGTACGAGGCTGATGACTACAACTGCCTGCATCAAGATTTGTACGGCGAACATGTGTTTCCGCTGCAAGTTGCTGTGCTGCTGTCCCAGCCTGGACGAGATTTTACCGGCGGCGAGTTTGTGCTCACCGAACAGCGGCCCCGCATGCAGTCGCGTGCGGAAGTGGTGCCGCTAGAGCAGGGCGATGCCGTTGTGTTTGCCGTCCATCACCGACCAGTGCAAGGCACGCGCGGCATCTACCGAGTGAACATGCGACACGGCGTGAGCCGCCTTCGCGGCGGCCGCCGCCATACGCTAGGCGTGATCTTCCACGACGCGACGTAGCGTCACGCCGCGGCGGCGGGGCGACTCGAGTCCTTCAACGCTGCTCTTGCCGCGGCGGGCTCAATCGTCTCGCCGGCGTCGCGGGCAATGGCGAGTAGCAGGCGAACGGCGTCGCCGGGCTTCTTGTCGCTGCCGGCGGCGAGTTTCAACTTATGA
>NZ_JAEUPY010000247.1 GCF_016790065.1 Steroidobacter sp. | reverse complement strand
CATGCGTGCCGATGTGACTGTCGTCGATCGTTCGTTGAAGCGTCTGCGCGAGCTGGATGCGTTGTTCGGCGGTCGCTTGAAGACCATGGCGTCCACAGCCGAAGCCATCGAGTCGTTGGTGACTCAGGCCGATCTGGTGATCGGTGCGGTGCTGGTGGTGGGCGCGGCTGCGCCGAAGCTGGTGACGCGCGACATGGTCGGCAAAATGAAAAAGGGTTCGGTGATGGTCGACATTTCCATCGACCAGGGCGGTTGTTTCGAAACCAGCAAGCCGACCACCCATGCCGAGCCGACCTTCGTGGTCGACGGTGTCGTGCATTACTGCGTGACCAATATGCCCGGCGCTGTGCCGCGCACTTCGACGTTCGCGCTGACGAACGCGACGTTGCCGTATGTGAAACAGCTGGCTGATCTTGGCGTCGAGAAAGCGCTGGCAGCGGATCCGCATCTCGCGGCCGGTTTGAATGTGCACGCCGGTGCGATTACTTGCGAAGCCGTGGCGCGTGACTTGAATCTGGCGTATCGCCCGTATCGCACGGCTGCGTGAGGAGCCGGCGGTACTTTTGAACGAGTGCTAAGACAGCGCGACGGTGGTTACATGAGCCGTCGCATGTTTTGACCCATCCCCCTTTGAGCCCGTCTCGCGGCGGGCTTTTCTTTTTTGGGCGGACTATTGTTCCGGGCCGCGTAGCTCCACCACGCGTTGTCGCAACACCTGCACGTCGACCTGTTCCGGCGGGATCGGTTCGCCCACAGTCAACTTGATCTTGGCCCAGAAGCGGCGCGGCACGCGCTTCCACACTTGTTTGTATTTGCGCGAGAATATCGAGTCCCACAGCCCTGACAGCGACATGGGCACCACCGGCACCGGGGTTTCTTTCAGGATGCGCATCATGCCGGCGCGGAACTCGCC
Organism: Steroidobacter sp.; assembly: GCF_016790065.1. Lineage (GTDB taxonomy): Bacteria > Pseudomonadota > Gammaproteobacteria > Steroidobacterales > Steroidobacteraceae > Steroidobacter. Next base: position 10,678 of record NZ_JAEUPY010000247.1, on the reverse strand, counting down.
GATTTCACCATTGGGCGTGAGTTTGCCTTCCGGAAAAATACAAACCAGATTGCCGTCGCGCAGCTCGGCAGCAACCAGTTGGAACGCGCGCTCGTAGACTTCCGGATCTTCTTTGGCTGGTGCCACCGGGATGGCCTTCATGCCGCGAAAAATCGTGCTCAGCACCGGAATCTTGAAGATGCTGCTTTCCATGATGAATCGCACCGGGCGCGAACAGCCGGCCGAGATCACGATGGCATCGGCGAAGCCGACGTGATTACAGATCAACAACGCCGGGCCTTGCTCGGGAATGTGGTCGACGCCGCGACGCTCCAGGCGATACACGAAGTGAACCAGCAGCCAGGCGAGGAAGCGCAATAGGAATTCCGGCACCAAGCTGTAGATATAAAGCGCGACGAAGGCGTTCAACACGCCGGTCAGCAACAACAGCTGCGGAATCGTCAGTCCGGCATGCAGTGCCAGTGCGGCCAAGCCTGCTGCAACGACCATGAACACCGCGTTGAGAATACTGTTGGCACCGATGACGCGAGACATGACTTCGCGACGCGTGCGTTGTTGAACGAGTGCGTACAGCGGCACGATGAACAAGCCGCCGAAGACGCCGATCAGCGCCATGTCCATCAACACGCGCCACGAGCCGGGGGCTTCGATGAAGGCCTGTGCTGATAAGTTCGAGCCGGGCAGCGCTGGCGTCGCGAAGAACAAGTCGATGGCGAACACCGTGAGACCGATGGAGCCGAACGGCACCAAGCCGATTTCCACTTGCCGGCCGGACAAGCGTTCGCACAACAACGAACCGATACCGACACCGGCCGAGAACATCACCAGCAACACGGTGACGACTTGCTCGCTGCCGCCCAACACGGTCTTTGTATAGAGCGGCAGCTGCGCGAGCACCACGGCGCCATAGAACCAGAACCAAGAGATGCCGAGGATGGACAGGAAGACGACGCGCGATTCGCTGGCGGCTCGCAAGTTCTCCCAAGTCGATGTCCACGGGCGCCAGTCGATTTTTAAAGTGGGCGCGGCCGGCTGCAGTTTCGGAATCGCCAAACTGCAAACGAAGCCGACAGCGGCAATGGCCATCAGCACTGACACGATCAACCACACGCTGCCTTCCGCCGCGAGCAGTCCGGCCACCAAGGTGCCGAGCACGATGGCGACGAACGTGCCCATCTCCACCATGGCGTTGCCGCCGACCAGTTCCGAATCGCGCAACACCTCCGGCAACAAGCCGTACTTGGCCGGTGCGAAGAAAGTTGAATGCATGCCCATCAAGAACAGGGCGCCGAGTAACACTTCCATGCTGTGGGTGGCGAAGCCGAAACCCGCGACCCCCATGATGACGATCTCGGCAGCCTTCACGGCTTTCAGCACTAGCGCCTTGTCGTAACGATCCGCCAGTTGGCCGGCCATGCCCGAGAACAGCACGAACGGCAGGATGAACAGGCCGGCGGCGACGTTGGTCAGCAGCTCCGGCGGCAGGGCGGTGTAGCTCGCGGCCTGGTAGGTGGCGACGATGACCAGCACGTTCTTGTAGACATTGTCGTTGAACGCGCCCAGAGCTTGCGCGCCGAAGAATGGTACGAAGCGTCGCTGTGCCAGCAGTTTGAATTGGGACGGTTGGGCCATTTGGCCGGCATCCTACACTTTTGGGGAACCCCGGCAGCCCCCCGCGGTCGAAATCCAGGACCCCTTGCTGTAACCTCGATCCCCCTATGAGCCCACCCGCATGGTGGGCTTTTTTATTCGTGGTGCGGGCCCCATAGAAGCGCAATGCCGAGTATTACACCGCTCAATCGAGCCCTGATCCTGATCAATGTGATCGTGTTCGGCCTGCAGTTGTTCACCGGCGGTCCGTACGCGAGCTTGGTCAACCAGTACTTCGCGTTGTGGCCGCCGCAGCTGCCTGCTGGGTATCCCGACTTCCAGGTGTGGCAATTGCTCACCTACGGCTTCCTGCATGGCGGCTGGCAGCATCTGTTTTTCAATATGTTCGCGCTGTTCATGTTCGGTTCGGATATCGAACGGCTGTTCGGTTCCAAGCGTTATCTGTTTTATTACTTGATGTGCGTCATCGGCGCCGCGGTGATGCATTTAATCGTGATGGCAGCCGCCGGCCTCGAGCCGGCTCCAGTGGTCGGCGCCTCTGGCGGCGTGTTCGGTTTGTTGCTCGCGTTCGGTATGGCCTATCCACGCCGCACGTTGATGTTGATCTTCCCGCCGATCCCGATGCCGGCATGGTTGTTCGTCTCGCTGTACGGCATCTTCGAACTGGTGATGGGTGTGACGCAGACGGCTTCCGGCGTGGCGCACTTCGCCCACCTCGGCGGCATGGCCACCGGCTTCGTCATCATTCGTTATTGGATGTCGCAGCGACGGACAGGTCGCTGACCTTCGACTGACATCGCTGCAGGCGCGGCCGCGTCCGTTCATTCAGTCTTCGCCGCCGCGCCATCGTCTCTAAATAGCTTCCCTCAACAATCCCCGCCGCCGCGCCAGCAGTCGCAAGCCACGGCTTTGCAGCCTGCCGCCGGTCGAATTTCATTCCCAAGAACGGTAGGGGTTGCACATGACGGATCAAACTCAGGACACGGCGGTGGCTGACATCCGCCCGGTCGCTAATCGACGTGAATTCATTCGTAACGGTGTGGTGGGTGCCGCATCGATTTCGTTCGCTGCGATGCTGGCGCGTCGCGAAGTCAGTGCGGCCGAGCTGCCGTACTCGGATGATTATGGTCCGGTCGCTCCGGTCAACGATCTCACCACCGGCTTGCCGCTGATCGCGCTGCCTGCCGGCTTCACTTATCGCAGCTACGGCTGGACCGGCCAGCCCATGAGCGACGCGCAACGCACGCCGAGCCTGCATGACGGCATGGCCGTGGTGGCGGCGAAGGGCAGCCAGATCGTGCTGGTCCGTAATCATGAGCAGGGCACTGGCGGCATCGCGTTCAACGCGCCAGCTGCTTACGACCCGACTTACGCTCGCGGCGGTACGAGCAACGTATTGTTCGACACTGCGACCGGCAAGTTCACTGGCTCGTATGCATCGCTCACCGGCACCGTGCGCAACTGCGCCGGCGGTCGCACGCCTTGGGGCTCATGGTTGAGCTGCGAAGAAGCGGGCGATGTTTCTCCGGCGGGCGTGCGCCATGGCTGGATCTTCGAAGTGCCGGGCTACGGCACGGCCACTGGTCAGCCGCTGCGCGCGATGGGCAAGTCCGAGTGGGAAGCGGTCGCTGTCGATCCTGCGACCGGCATCGTGTATCAGACCGAAGACGTGACGCCGAGCGCGTTCTACAAGTTCGTGCCGAATCAGTACGGCAAGCTGCAGCTGGGCGGCACGTTGTGGGCGCTCAAGGTGGTGGGCAGCGACAACTTCAACTTCAGCGGCTTGAATGGCGTGTACGTCGACTTCGCCGCGGGTACTACCTGGAACGTCGAGTGGGTGCAGGTGACGGACGTCGAAGCGCTCAACGGTCGTATCTATAACTCGGCTCCGGGTCGCGCCGCGTTCGCTCGTCTGGAAGGCGCGTACTACGACAGCGGCAAGATCTATTTCGTCAGCACCAGCGGTGGCGTGGCTCGCCAGGGCCAGGTGTATTGCTACGACCCGCGTCGTGAAACGTTGACGATGGTGTTCAACTCGGCCGGCGCTGGTATTGCCAGCAACCAGGTCAACATGCCGGACAACATCGCTGTCAGCCCGCGCGGCGGCATCGTGTTGTGCGAAGACGGTGGTAACAGCATTCAGCGCTTGCGGGGTCTGACGCAGAGTGGCGGCACCTTCATCTTCGCGGAGAACCGCATGAACTTCACTGCTGCGCAGTTGGCGCAAGCCGACGCAGCGTTGAATGCCGGTGGTCAGGTTGCCGCGCTGATTCCGGCCGGCAATTACACCAACACCGAGTGGGCCGGCGCGTGCTTCTACGAAAAGTGGATGTTCGTGAACCTGCAGACACCGGGCATCACGCTCGCCATCACGGGTCCTTGGGACAACGGCGCGCTGTAAGGAGTATCGCCATGAAAAGTATCGTTCGTGCGATCTGTCTGTGGGCCGTGTTGTTGCTGCCGGTGGCCTCGTTCGCTCAAGTGTTGAGCGGCGATGTCACAGGCGGCGGCACTGTGACCGGCAGCGTGACCAGCTCCGACGCCTGGATTCAGTCGAATGCTCTGGACGGCGACCAGGTCAACTTCTGGTCGTTCACTGCCAATGCGGGCGACGTGTTGTCCATCGTGGTGAACTCTTCGGCCATCGAGTTCGGCGTCAGTGTGTATCAGGGCCTGGTCGAGGCGCAGGAGCTGTTCATCCCCGGCTTCAGTAACTACGGCGACTTCGGCGATAACTTATATGTCGCTGGCACCAATCCAGTGACTGGTGCCCTCGGCACCAGCTTGTTGAATCTGGTGTTGCCGAGCAGCGGTGTGTACACCATTGCCGTTGGCGGCGAGTCGGGCTTTCCGCTGGAAGGTTTGTTTGCTTACAGCATGGCTGTGAATGTCGCTCCGGTGCCGCTGCCTGCTGCCTTCTGGCTGCTCGGCTCGGCGCTGGCCGGCATGGGAGTGTTCGGACGCCGCCGTCGCGTCGCCGCTTGATGGAGCCTTGCTAGGAACGGAGTCCACTCGAAGGCCGCGCCACTTCCACGGCGCGGCCTTGTTTCATTTCATATCGCCGCGATGGACGATGTGAACTTTGTTGCCATCCGGGTCGCGCAGATACGCGCCGTAGTACCCGACTCCGTAGTTGGTTCGTTCGCCAGGCGCACCTTCGTCGGAGCCGCCGGCTGCCATGCCGGCAGTGGCGTCTTGGCGATTGAACGGCAAGGTCACGTATTCTCGTTACTAGGACTGATCCTGTTCGACCAACCAACCTTGGTAATGAACGATCAGGCCAATGCCGCGCACGTGCGCGCTCACATCGAAACTGTAGCGTCCATCTTGGATGACCTCGGTCGCCGTGCATTTCAACAGCCACGTGACAGGGATAGGAAGCCAAGCTAGTCGCGCGCGGCGCAAGGTCCAAACGATACGTTCGCGTTCGGCGGTCAATGCAAATGCAAGCACCATCGGGCCGAGTCGCTCCTGCAGATATCGATTGCGATCTGTCAGGCGCGACTGCAGCTGCTGCGTGCCGAATTTTCGTAGCCAGGTTTCGCTGTTGCCGGTAACGCCGATTGTGACTTCCAGCGGTACGTCGTTACGAGCGAGGGGCAGTCCTGCGAAGCGGGCGGCGATTCTGGCGAGCGACGTATCGCCGCCACGAATGTCACACCGGCCGACATAAAGTTTGCTGGCGCGGGCGTCGTGAATGGTCGTCAGAACGGGCGCGAGCTGCTCGAAGGCGGGGCCCAGAAGTCTCGAGTACAGGCTCGGTACTGACATCGAATTCAACAAACTGTCATGGCGGGTGGTGCGCCCGTAATTATACGGACTCCGGCGCAGCATGCAGTGCAGCGGCCCTTGGGGACAATTGCGTTGCGCGCTGCCGTTTGTTTTGTTTGCTGTTGCCAAGTCTCCCTTTAGCAGGTAGAAATTGTGAGGCAGCGTAGCCATTATTCGAATTCAGCGGCGCTGAGCGAAGGAACAGCAATGATAACAACAAGGTCGTGGCGGCCCGCGCTGCTCGTCATCCTGGCATTGGCATGTGCCGTCCCTGGTCCCGGGTGGGCGCAGGTGCAGACGGCAGTCACTGCCGCCGAACGTGCCGACCAAGTCATGGTCACCATCATCCTGATCTGCGGCACCTTCGCGATCTTTGCACTACTACTGTGCGGGCTGTGGTCGTTACAACGTAACTTCCGGATCACGCTGGAAGAAACACAAGCAAACATCCTGGCCAGCTCGGGCGATGCTGCCAAGCGCGATGAGCGTTTGTTAGATACTTTGCGGCTACTACAGATGTCTCCCTTCGGTGTGCCCGACGGCACCATCCGGGCCATCATCGCGCTGGCGCTGGTGGCCGTTGGTTTGTTGATCTTGTTGACTCACAAAGCCATTGGCCTGACTGGCGTGGGTGAGATTTCCGGTCTGTTGGGCACGGTGCTCGGTTTTTATTTCGGTACTCGCACGGGTGAGTCGGGCGCGCAGCAGCAGGCCAAGCAAGCCACCGACGAGGCCAACGCCGCCAATACCCAAGCGGCCGCGGCCACGGCCAGAGCCGAAGAAGCGATCAGATCGGCGGATAATGCAGCCACTCAGGCGCAGGAAGCAGCGCGCACAGCGGCTACCGGCGGAGCCGGTGCGGCGGCGGCCGACCCGAAGAGTGATGAAGCGCGCACCAAGCTCGGCGCGATGCGCAGCCGCTTGGAAGTAAATCGACAGATCACGCGCGCTCTACAACAGCAACAGTCCGGTGCCAGCGTGGCGGGCGATGCCCAGTCCACCTTGAGCAAGGTCGATGCGCTGTTGCAATCGGTGGACCTGGCCATCCGGGGCAAAGTCACCGGCCAGGAACTGTTGGATGTGGTGCAGAAGACCGAGGCTCTGCTGCCCCAATTGGAACAAGTCGGCATGCCGGGCGTGTTCGGCGATGCCATCGCAACGCTGAAAGGAGCACTCAGTTCGGGCGTGCAGATCGCAGCAGTCGCCGGTAATCCGGCGGGCATCATCGGCGGTCTGGTGCTGGCGGGGTTGAAGCTGCGCCAACAGCAGGAACAATTCCAGAAGTGGCGCGAAGCCGTGCTGCTGCAGCCGTATGACCGTTCGGCATTGCCCATCGACGTGACTGACACCACGGCGGGCGTGATCGTGGAACAGACCGAGCTGGCCAAGACTCGACTCGCGAACTTCCCACCTGGCCAGCTCGCCGGCGCGACCGCGTTGGTGAAAGCCGCACTCGCGCGCGATGCCAACAACACTCCGCGGTCTGCCGCGACAGTGGCTGCAGAGCTGTACGCCAGCGCCGATTTCAAGGCCGCCTTCCTCAGCGAGGACGAACTGCTCGAAGCCATCGAAGAGGTCCGGCAGTCGGCGAATTTCAAACGAGTGTTGGAAGCTTTGCCGCTGGTGGTGGAGCTGCCGCCGGTGAACGGCACCCCGCAGGGTGTGCCCATCCAATTGCGCACACTGCTCGAATTGGTGCCGCTATTGAGGCGCGACGCCCGAGTAGCGGCGGAATTGGAACGCATCGCCGCGGTGGTCGAGATCTTGAAAAATCAAACCGGCTTCACCGACAACGAACTGCTGCCGTTGGTGCAACAGGCGCTCGCTTCGGGCGCAGCGCTGGCCGAGTCCGCGCGCCAAACACAAGAGCCGCCCCGTCAGGAGTGAGGCCATGAACATCTTTGTCACTGGGATCGTGCTCGGGTGTGCGGCGCTGGTCGCGGGTTGTGCGACTGAGGCGCTCAAGGAACTGGAGCAAATCAAGGGCACCACGCTGTCCGATGCTGCCAAGTGCGGATTGGAGGAGGCGGTACTGAAGCCAGGAAAATGCGACAAGGTCAGTATCGAATGTGCCGAGTTGCATTTCTATCGCGCGCAGTCGTGTCAGGTGGCCGCGGCCGCCCCCGGCGCGAATCGAGCAGAGGTTCTAGAGCGCACCTTCGATGAGTTTGGTGCAGCCACCAGGACGCTGCCGGCGGCGGTGGATCCCAAGTTCATGGATGAATTCAAGAAGATTCAGCTCAACGCGCCGGTTCGCCAAGCTGAGGTTGCAATAGCGCAGCGGACGAACGCGCCGGACGCCAGCAAACCGATTTTCAATGGAGCCATCCGAGCGGCGGCGGATCAACTGAGCAGTGTTGCCGCAGCTCAGCCGGCGGCAAAGAGCTATGAACGTTTCTACCGCGCCGAGGTGCTGACCAACGAAGCGCTCTTGCTAGCAAACAGATCGCAGCGGTGCGCACCGCTACAGCAAGCCTCGGCTTTGCTGACGCCGAAGATCGTCGAGCCAGCGATCAAAGTTCGCGTCGAACAGTTGGCGGTCGATATCAGGGATCTGAACAGCGCGTTGGGGTGCCCATGAGCATCGCATTCACACGCCATCTGTGGCTGGCCACGCCGATGATGCGCGGCGAGGACATATTCAATCTGCAGATTCTGCTGGCGACCGCGCTCGGCCGGTCGCTCGACCAAGACGGCATCTACGGGCTGCAGACCAAACGCGCCGTCTTGGATTATCAGCGCGGACAGGGTCTGACGGTCGACGGCATCGTCGGCGCGGCGACTTGGAACAAACTCAACGGCACAGCGACCGCCACGCCCGACTACAGATTGGAGGACGTCCTCGGCGCGGACGCCAAGACCTATCTCACGACCTCTCATCGACGCTATCAGGACGGTCGCAGTTGGCTGGTGAATGCCGCCGGTGTCGTCATCGATGGCGAAGCCAAGGTGCGCGATTCGACCGCGGGCGATTTGCAGCTGGTCAGGCGAGTGCGCGGCGATTTCACGCAGGCCTTGGTGACCAGTATCGGGCCCGGCCCGGGCTGCACACCGGTCCCCGTCGAGCTGATCATTGCCACCATTTGCACCGAATCCAGCGGCAACACCAAGGCGCTGCGCAAGGAGCCCGGTTGCGATCTGATCGACCCCGAGCGCACCCCGCACCGGGTCTCGGCCGGTCTGATGCAAACGTTGTTGAGCACCGCACGGGAAGCCCGAGACCAGCCGCAATTGCGGCTGAACGATTTGTATGTTCCCAAAGAATCGATCGCGGCTGGCGCTGCCTACATCTGGCGCCAGGCGCGCACCACTCGTTTCGATCCGCCGTTAGTCGCAGCGGCGTACAACGCCGGCGGGATTTACTACAACAACTCATCGACTAATCCGTGGCGCGTGCGCCAGTACCCGATCGGCACCAGTCATCATGTCGATCGCTTCGTGCGCTTCTTCAACGCTGCCATGGCGGATTCGGCGCAGAACCCGCATCCGGCCGGCATTCCGAGTTTGTGTGTGGCTCTAGCAAATTAGGATTCGTTGGCTACGGGCGGGAGGCGCCGTGGGATTGAACAACAAGAAGTCGGACAGTTGTATTCCCTGTGTCCTGGTGATGCTGGTGCTGACCTCGCTACCGTTCGTGGTGTGGTTGTCGAAGCGCGAAGAATTATTCCATCGATACTTTGGGCCGCTGATGGTGTTGGCTTCGGTCGGTATCGCCACCATGGTGGTGTTGCTGGCGTGGTCGGTGGCTCGGCCCAGCAGCTCCGAGACCGCGCCGTTGGCGTTCGGCGAGAACTTCAAGATCCCCGGCCCGCTGGCTGCCACTGTGGTGTGGTTGCTGGTGTTCGGCGCAATGATCAATGCGCTGGATGTGATGCGGCCGGAGAAGGCCGAGACCACCGAGAGCGCAAAGACCGCTGCGACCGACACCGCAACCAAAGATAACTAGCGATGCTGTCCGTCGATCTCTGGAATTTATTCGGGCCATTGCTGGGCGGGTCGCTGGCGCTGTTCGGCTGTGCGTTGATCTATTGGAGTTGTCAGCGCGCCGGTCAGTCCAAAGAGCTGCCCTTTCTGGAATGGTTCAGAGTCGGGCTGTGGGATTTGATGCGGCCGCCGGTGGATGAGGCCGAGGAGAAAAAAGGTGCGACCGCGGCTCGTTCCGACTCGCTGCACACCTTGCTTCTGTTTCCTCTGTTCGCTTGCGCCATCTTCGGTCTTGGCGTCGTGCTCGATTCCGCGGTGGATGATTTCGTCGATGGCGAACCGACTGCGGCGGCGCCCATTCGTTGGGTGGCGGCTGCCGGGCTGCCTCGGGAAAACGATCTGCGCTTCAGCGCAATGTTCGAGCGTGTGACACAGCCAGAGAAGAAGTTCTGGTGGCGAGAGGCACGCGAGATGGTGCCGCTGAACTTCGGTAGCGTCGCCTATTCGTGCGTAGACCAATGGCCCGAAGTCGCACGCGGGCGGGTGGTTATCGAGCCATCGGGCCTGGGCGACGAGTTGCTTTGGTCGCGCGAAGGTTATGCGCATTTTCTGGATCTCACCGAGGCGCCAGCGACGCCGAGCACCAAGTTCGAACATCGCCGTGCGCTATCGCGCCAAGCGCTTTGGTGTCCGGGGGCGCTGCTGCTGGCGGATCAGACCAACAAGCTCAGCCATGAAACCATGAGCTCCTGCCCGACCTTGGAACAGGTGAAATTCGACTACGCGGTCGACGACAAAGATTGGGGCCGTCGCTGCAAGCTGGCCATGCACATCGCCAGGAAATATTACTACGACGCTTCCAACTACACCCGCCGCAGCGTCGAACTCAGTGCCGAACTGAACCGCTGGCAAGCGCAGAAAGGTCTGCTGGGTGCCACGCATCTGGTCTGTATGACGGTGGCGCTGGTGTTATTGGTGAGATTAGTTGCGACGCCTCGCAATTGGCCACGCCGGAGTTCGGCGCGAGTCTGGTTGTTACTGGCGTTGCTGGGGGCGTGGTTTTCGGCGTATGGCTTCACCATCAGCAGCCGGAACTATATCGAGCGAACGCTGGGTATTTATGCATCCTCGCTTCATCACGATAGCAAGCTGAAGGTGCGCTCTGGCGAACGAGCCATGCGAGCGGAATGCGAACGGCTGCGCCGCGAACAGCCCGGGCTGGCCGCTGCGGATCCGCATTTTTGGAGCATGACTTGCCGGGACCTGCTGACCGAGCCATCCGATAACACCGGGACTGAAGCGGCCGCCGTCAAGCCGGTGGGGCCGGCCGCCGCCGATACTGCCGATCCGTCTTAAGCACGGCCGCGATCGG
>NZ_JAEUPY010000640.1 GCF_016790065.1 Steroidobacter sp. | reverse complement strand
CGCGCCAGTGCTTGCATGGTCGGCGTGTCCAAGCCGCTGGCATCTTCGAACACGCACAACGGATTACCGGTGAGCGTGCCGCCATTGAATGTGAACACATTGACGATGCGAAAGTTGAGTGTGCGCATGACGGAGTCTCGTGATCGATACGCTGTTGTAAGCGCTGGACGAGCTCGCGTAAATGCACAGTCCGGCACGCGAATGCCGGCACAGATGCCGACGGCTGTTAGTTAGGCAGCGGCGGCAACTGTGCTTCGATCAGGCGAGCCGCGGCAGCGTAGTCCACGGCAGCCAACGAGTCGGCGTTCTGCGTCAGTGTGGTCAGAATCTGGTTCTGAATCCGGCCGCGTTCGTAAGCCACTGCATAAGGAATATTGTCGCGAAACATCACCATCGAATAGCGCGGCACAAAGCGCTGCGGATGGCGGCGCTCCAGTTCCAACGACAATGCTTTGTGCAAATGGAACTTGGGATCGCGCACGGTATCGCGCATTTCCAAATAGTTCTCGATGGCCATGTCGGCGATGGCATTGGTGTTGGGTCGGCGCGATGTTTCGAACTGGCGGAAGCCGCTGGCCCAGTCGTCGTTGTTCGCCAGCAAGGCGTCGAGCTCGCGACAGTCTTCGAAACAACAGTTCATGCCTTGGCCATGGAAGGGCGTGATGGCATGCGCCGCGTCGCCGATCAGCAGCAATCGATTTTCTAACGACCATTGCTGACAACGCACCGTGCCCATGATGCCGGTGGGATGCTGGAAAAACTCCTCGGCCAGTTCCGGCATCAGCTGCCGTATATCGGGAAAGTGCTGGGCAAAGAATGCTTCGATACCGGCCGCGTCGGTCAATGTTTCGAAGCTGTCCGGACCGGTGAGCGGCAGAAACAATGTGACCGTGAAACTGCCGTCGATATTTGGCAGTGCGATGAGCATGAAGCCGCCGCGCGGCCAGATGTGTAGTGCATGTTTGTCGATGCGCGGCCGACCATCGGGGAGCGGCCGCAGCGTCAATTCTTTGTAACCGTGTTTGAGCAAGTCTTCGCTGCAGGCCACGTTACGTTGTTCCACCAAGGCGCGACGTAACACCGAACCGGCGCCATCCGTTGCGAACACCCGTGCCAACGGAATTTCGTGCGACGGATTCGTATCGTTCTTGAAGATGACCTTTTGACGAGCAAGGTCCGCACCGACCGCGGGATGCCGGAACAACAGTTCGACACCAGCGCGCTCGGCTGCATCGAGCAGAATGCAATTCAAGCCAGGGCGAGAGACCGAGTAGATGACTTCTTCTGGCCGCTGACCGTACGGCACAAACGTGAGCCCGCCATTCGGGTCATGCAACATGCGGCCGGGCATGGGCACCAGCTCCGGTCGCACGCGCTCCATGACATCCGCCAACTCCAACGCGCGAATGCCGCGAGCAGCGAGGGCGAGATTGATGGAGCGGCCGGCGTCGACTTGGACGCGTCGCATGTCATCTTGCCGCTCATACAATCGCACGCGGTGACCGCGGCGAGCCAGCAAGATTGCTAACAGCGTGCCCGCCAAGCCTGCGCCGACGACGGCGATGGGCTCGTTTCGTAAGCCATCGTTCATTGCAGCGCCTGCTCCAACGCGGCGACGAATTGCCACACATCGAGGAATGAGTTGTAGAGCGGCACCGGTGCCACACGGATGATGTCGGGCTCACGCCAGTCGCAGAACACACCTTGCGCCGATAGCGAGTCGAAAGTTGCGCGTGCTGCGGTGGGTGAGCGACGTAATCGAATCGACAGCTGACAACCGCGCGCTTCCGGATCGCTCGGGGTGATGATGCTAAGAGCGTTGGCTAAACGAGCTTGCAACAACGCTTCCAGGTAGCCGGTCAGTCGTAACGACTTTGCTCTCAGCTGGTCCATGCCGGCGCTATCGAACAGCGGCAGCGAGGCCAGTAACGGAGCAGCAGCCAGAATCGGAGGATTGGAGAGTTGCCAACCTTCCGCGCCCGGAATCGGTCGAAACTCTGCTGGCATTTGAAACCGGCTGTCCTTGTCGTGACCCCACCAACCGGCGAAGCGCGGCAGATCCAGAGAGCGAGCATGGCGTTCATGCACATAGCATCCGCCGATGGCGCCCGGCCCGGAGTTCAAATACTTGTAACTGCACCACACGGCGAAATCGACATCCCAGTCATGCAATCGCAGCGGCACGTTGCCGATGGCGTGCGCGAGATCGAAGCCGACGACGCATCCGTGACGGCGTGCGCAGCGGGTGATCGTCTCGATGTCGAAGCGTTGCCCGGTCAGATACTGCACGCCGGCCAACATGACGGTAGCGATGCGATGACCTTCGCGTTCGATCAGCGAGCAAATATCTTCGGTGCGAATCGTATCTTCGCCGGCGCGCGGGCCGATCTCGATCAACGCGGTCTTCGGATCCAAACCGTGATGCCGGATCTGCGAAGCCACCGCGTACTGATCTGAAGAGAACGCACGCTGCTCGATCAATATCGCCTCACGGCCCGGCTGCGGTCGATAGAAGCTCGCCAGCATCAGATGCAGATTCACCGTCAGCGAGTTCATCGCGACCACTTCCAACGGCTGCGCACCCACCAGCGTGGCCAAGGATTTGGTGAGCTGTTCGTGATAAGGCAGCCACGGTCGCGATGACGCGAAGTGGCCCTCTACGGCGAACTCGGCCCAATGTTTCAACTCGTCGTTGAGAACTCTCGCCACGCCACGCGGCTGCAATCCCAGCGAGTGTCCGCACAGATAGAGACTGTTGCTACCGGCGTGCTGAGGAATGAAGAACTCGGCGCGCAGTGGCGCCAATGAATCGGCAGCGTCCTGCTGCTCGGCAAAGGTTCGCTCGGTGGCGATGTTCATGCGGGTGACAGAGCTAACAAAATGGGCCGGCTCGGTGCGGCATCGATCATGAAAGGGGCGACCTGCAAGTTCAGCAGATACGCGCCATCGGACACTGCGCTATCGATATACGCCAGTTCAGTGATGGTGGCACGCGGGCGCGTAACAGTTTCTGCCGACGTGCTGCCAGCTGGCATGCCCCAGAAGATGCGGTGCGCGGCGAGGTGGCCGCCGTCTTGCGCGCGATCAATAGAAGGCAAGTCGACGACCAGCGTGTCGATGCCTTGCTCGACGACATATCTCATGGCGTCGGTAGTGAAGTAGGGCGGCATCGGTCCGCTGTCGTAATTGCGTGTAAGTTTCGACGCGTCGTTCGGTGATGTGCGAACCACGAGTGCCTGATAGTCGCCGAGCTTGGCGTTACCAACGGCGGCCTGCAGCGCGGCGAGCGAGATGACGCGATCGTCGGCGTTGTCAGGTGACGGCACTGGTGCAATGGTTACCAGCAGCGCGGCGCTGAGGTGGCGCACGGCGAGGTCGCGAACACTCAAACGTTCTCGAGTGATATGACCAGCGCACTCCGTGTGCGTGCCGTTGCAGTGAGGCGTCAGCGTATGGGTCGAGCAATTGCAGCTGCCGCCATGACGCACGTCGCCGACGAATGAGCCGGCGGTAATGGCTCGAGCACTGGCGGGTTCGGCACCGAAGAAGGTCGGCTGCGCCTCGTTGAAATGCAGCGGAATGGAAATATCGTGGCCTGCGCTTGCGACCTGCCAGCGTCGACCAGCGATGTCGACGACCAGCGCAGCAACGGCAGAGGACGAATCACGCATCGAACGAATCGGCTCAGCGCTTGTGGGCGACCGCGCCGCAAGCCTGACAGGTACGCATTTCTATGGAACCGTAGAAGCGCTCGAACACCGGCGGCAACTGCGTGACGATGTCGCTGACATGCAAATATTCGGCATGCAGCGGATAGGAGCAGTGCTCGCAGAACCACAGGAAGCCGTCCTGCTCTTCGGCGCGACGCTTGCGCTCGATCACCAGTCCGACGGTATTGGCCGGCCGCTGCGGCGAATGCGGGACGCGCGACGGCAGCAGCAGGATCTCGCCTTCGCGAATCGGAATGTCGACGCGAGCACCGTCCTGCATGGTGCGCAGGGTGATGTCGCCTTCCAGCTGATAAAAGAATTCCTCGCCTGGATCCTCGTGATAGTCACTGCGCGCGTTCGGGCCGCCGACCACCATGATGATGAACTCGGATTCCTGGAACACCAGCCGATTGCCCACCGGTGGTTTGAGGAATTCGCGATTCCGATCGATCCATTCGCGAAAGTTGAAAGCTTTGAGCGGGCTCATGCAGGTTCTCCGCGGGTGGCCAGTATACCTGCTGAGCGTGGACAGCATAGGCGCCGGGGCCGGCTTGCTTCCCAGAGCGCTACGGACCATGCTTGACGGCCTTGCGGAGGACACCGCCCATGGCGCGGCCCAGTAGAAATTCAGGCGTATTTTCAGGCTGGGCTTCGGCCCTGGCTGCCGCGTCGTTGTGGTTGGCAGCGCTGGCGGCTGTGCCTGCGAGCGCGGCGGAAAGCCCGGCCGAAGCCAGCGCTACAGCGGGCGCGACCAGCGCCGACCCGGTTCAGGCGATCTGGAAGCATCAGGAAATCGGCTTCTACTTTCAGAGCTTCACCACCTTTTATTCTTGCACCGGCCTGGAGGCAAAGCTCGAGCGCATCATGCGCGAGCTCGGTGTGCACGCGAAGGTGCGGGTGCGCTCGGCGGATTGCCCAGCATCGGTGGCTCGTATGCCGCGCGTGACCATGCGTGTCGTCGGTCCGGTCGAAGCGACCCCTGAAGAGCTGGCTGAACGAGACAAGAACAAGAGTGTGCGTGAGTTGACCGAGCGAGTGCGCGGCAAGAAGAACGCTCATCCGTTCGACAGTCTGGAGCAATTCCCGGCACAGTGGCAGCGAGTGTCGTTGACGCGCGGCCGCTTGGACCTGCAGCCGGGCGACTGCGAGCTGATCGAGGAGCTACAGAAAAAAGTGCTGCCCAAGCTGGCGGTGCGCATCGTGAAGGACGACGTGCAATGCTCGCCGAATCAACTCACGCTGGGTCAGCCTCGGCTGGAAGTCGACGCATTGATGGAGTTGCCGAAGCCCGATCAAAAAGCTGGCGAGCAACCAGGCGAAGGCAATTAGCGAGCGCTTTACTCGCTGCCGACGCTGAGTCCGGACGAAGAACAAGGCACGAATATCGGCGCCGGAGCGTTGCCATCGAGCCGAACAGCGCACAGCTTCTCGCCCCACACACAACCAGTGTCGATGGCGAGCACGCCGTCAGCATCGTGATAACCCAGCGCTGACCAATGACCGCAGACGATGCGCGTGTCGCTCGAGCGGCGGCCGGGCACTGCGAACCACGGCATCAGATGCGACGGTGCATCCTTCACTTCGCCTTTGAATTTCAAGTTCAGCCGGCCGTCTTCGGTGCAGAAGCGCAGGCGCGTGAAACAGTTGGTGATGAAGCGCAAGCGTTCGTTGCCGCGCAGATCGTTCGACCAGCGATCTGGTTTGTCGCCATACATGTGCGCGAACAAATCTCGGCAGCGGCGCTCATCGCGTAGCGTTGCTTCGAGTTCTCCAGCGCAGGCTTGTGCCGTTGCCAGATCCCACTGCGGCGGCAGTCCGGCGTGAACCATCGTGTAGCCCAGCGTGGCATCGTGATGAAGCATGGATCGATGGCGCAGCCAATGGATCAGCTCGTCGCGATCCGGCGCTTGCAGAATGGGCTGGAGCGTGTCCTTGGATTTGATCGGCTCATGCGGCGACAACGCCAGTGCCAGCAAATGCAGATCGTGATTGCCGAGCACGCAGATCGCGGCATCGCCCAGCGCTTTCACTCGGCGTAACACTTCGAGCGAACGCGGGCCGCGATTCACTAGATCGCCGACCAGCCACAGCTGGTCGCGCGTCGGGGAAAAGTTGAGACGAGTCAGCAGCTGCCCGAATTCTTGGTCGCAGCCCTGAACGTCGCCGATTGCGTAGACGGCCATTGGCTAGGCCGCGTGCGGGTTAGTGCAACAGCCCTGGCATGGCCAAGGTGAATGGCGCGATGGGCGCGTCGAAGTGCGCACCGTCATCGGCCAGCATCTGGTAGCTGCCCTGCATGGCGCCCACCGGAGTCTCCAGCACCGCGCCGCTGGAATAACGAAAGCCCTGGCCCGGCAACAGATACGGCTGCTCGCCGACCACGCCTTCGCCGCGCACTTCCTTCACCTTGCCGTTGGCATCGGTGATCACCCAATGGCGCGTCAGCAGCCGCGCCGGCACCTGACCTTCATTACGAATGGTGATGGTGTAGGAAAACGCATAGTGGCCTTCATCCGGTTTGGACTGCTCGCCCACGTAATTGGCGCTCACGTCGACGCGGATCTTGTGGAGCGCGTCGGTAGTGCGATCGGTATCGCGCACCGGCGTGGCGGTGGCAGCAGAGCGACCTTTGGGAGGCGTGGTATCTGTCATATCCGAATGACTGGCTTAGGCCGGCTAGATTCTAGCAGCCTCGCAGTCTCCCAGGTTGCTCTCGCCGCAGGCGCCTTATGTCCGACTCAGTGCAACCGGACCGCCAGCACATCGCAAGGCGCGGCGTGCAGGATGGTGTCTTCGGTAAAGTTGAGCAGAATGGCCAGGCCATGGCGCTCGCGGCTGCCGAGCACGATGAGATCGCTTTTCAGGCGCTGCGCGGTACGGATGATCTCGGTCTTGATGCCGCCGGTCTCCACCAACTGTCGGCTATTCGACAGCGACAGCTTCTGCGCCAGCTCGGCCAGGCGCACCTTGGCGCGCTCCACCAGCTCGCCCTCGATTTGCACGGTGGGCAACAAGGCTTCGCCCATGGGCTCCACCGGTACGTACTCGACCACGTGCAACAGGGTGATCGCCGAGCCATAGCAAGCCTGAATGGCTTTGGCGCGTTCGCCGATGATCTGGCTGTCATCCGACAGATCGACCACTAGCAGAATGTTTTTGTAGTCGGCCATTGCAGTCCCCTCCAAGCGTCCGCCGAAGCCGGCGAGACCGATTATAGGACGATCACTGCGCGGGGTCAGACTGGATCGATGGGGGTCGCGGCGGGCTGATTGGCTAACCGACCGGCCAGTCGGGCAGCGAGGGCCACGAATTGCGCCGGCGTCAGAACTTCGGCGCGTAACCCCGGATCGATGCCGGCTGCAACGATGTCTTCGGTGTCGAGCAAGGCTTTGAGCGAATTGCGCAGCGTCTTGCGGCGCTGGGAAAACGCGGCGGCCACGACCGTGGCGAAATGACGCGGCTCGCCGATTTCCAGTGGCGTCTCTCGCGGGGTGAGCCGGAACACTGTGGACACGACCCTCGGCGGCGGCTTGAACGCGCCGGGGCC
>NZ_JAEUPY010000602.1 GCF_016790065.1 Steroidobacter sp. | reverse complement strand
AGCCATCACTGCTGAGACTCGCGCGTACTATTTGGACTCGGATGGTCACGCGTCAACACCGTTTGCGTCGGGCACGCTGTCCGCCAAGCTGCCAACCCAGGGCAAGCCAGATGAGTACGTCTACGATCCGCGCGACACATGTAGTGCTGCAATGGAAAGCGCGCTGCCTCCGAAGGGATTCACCGATCAATGGTCGGTGCTCGGTGGTGCTACCCCGCAACTCATCTATCACAGCGCTGCGTTCGAGCGTGATACGCCGATCAGCGGATTCTTCAGGCTCTCGACCTGGCTGGCCATCGATCAGCCGGACACGGATTTCGAAGTGTCGGTGTATGAGATCGGTGCGAACGGCGAAAGCACGCTGCTGAGTAACGACTTGATGCGAGCCCGTCATCGCGAGGGATTGCGAACAACTCGGCTGGTACAGACGCGTCAGCCACTGCATTACGACTTCACGCGCTTCACGTTCGTTGCGCGGCAGGTCAGAAAGGGCAGCCGACTGCGCTTGACGGTGGCTGCGATCAATTCGATGAGCATGCAGAAGAACTACAACGCCGGCGGCATCGTGGCCGAAGAGTCCATGAAGGATGCACGAGCTGTCACGGTGCGGCTGTTCCACGATCCAGACCGCCCCAGCGTGCTGTACGTTCCCATCGGTAGAGGCGCGTAAAAGATGATCGATCGTCGAGCTTTTCTGCAGGCAGCCGCTGCTGCCGGCCTTGGTGTTACCTCGGTGAGTCGAGCGCTGAGCGCCTCCGGATTTTCATCGAAGCGTTATGCCGCGGCAATCGTCATCGATGCGCTCGGCTCTCCGCTGAATCACGATTCGAACTCGGCCGGTGGCCTGCTATCGAAACAAGCGCTCTCGGACGTGCGTGCTTCGGGGGTCACCGCGATTAACGTCACAGTGGGCGCAGTTGGTAACGGACCGGGTCTCTACGAAGACACGATTCAAGGCATCGCGGATTACGATGCCGAGATCGCGCGGCATGGCGATCGACTCCTGAAAGTACTCACGGCTGGCGATATTCAAACGGCCAAGAGTAGCGGCCGGCTCGGTCTGATTTTCGGCTTTCAGGATTCGAGCGTGTTGGGCGGCGAAGTCACGCGGCTCAGTCAGTTTCATGGCCTCGGTGTGCGCGTCGTGCAACTCACCTACAACCGGCGAAATCTGGTGGGCGACGGTTGCCTGGAGCCGGGCGACGGCGGGCTCAGTGTGTTCGGGCGCGAAGTCGTTGCCGAGATCAATCGCTTGGGGCTGCTGCTCGATCTGAGCCATGCCAGTGCCCGCACCATTGCCGATGGAATCGCTGCCGCAAATCGTCCCATGACGATTTCACATACGGGATGCCGGGCGCTGGTGGACGTGCCACGCAATACACACGACCGTGAGTTGAAAGCACTGGCAGACAAAGGCGGTGTCGCGGGCATCTATTTCATGCCGTTCCTGCGCGCCTCCGGCCAACCGCGGTCGGAAGATCTGATTCGACATCTCGAGCATGCAGTCAATGTTTGTGGCGAGGATCATGTGGGCTTGGGTACGGATGGCACGATTTCCGGTACCAAGCTCGATGCGGCTTTCGCCCAGGTGCAGCGTGAGTTCTACGAGAAACGTCGCAAGTTGGGAATCGCGGCGCCGGGTGAGGCGGCGGACGTGTTCAATCTGATTCCCGATTACAACGATCCACGGCGTTTCGTCACGCTTGCCGACGACTTGAGTCGGCGAGGTTGGAGCGAGGCTCGTATCGAGAAAATTTTGGGCGCGAATTTCGCTCGCCTGTTCAAAGATGTTTGGGGTGGCTGAGATGAGACGATGGGCGAGTCTGGTTTTAGTCGCACTCAACATGGTCACGACAGTCGCTGTCGCCGATGCGGCGAAGGTCGAGTTTCAGTGGGGAGCGAAGATTCCGTTGCGTGATGGTGTGCAACTGAACGCCACTGTCTACACGCCGAAGGGCCAGAAGGTGCCCGCTCCGTGCGTCGTCA
>NZ_JAEUPY010000563.1 GCF_016790065.1 Steroidobacter sp. | reverse complement strand
GCCTGGCTCGCTTGGGTGCTAGGTCGCTGGAACTCCGCTCTGACTCAAATGCGTGGCGTGTTGTCGGTCCGGCCGTTGGAAGATTTACCAACTGTGCCCACGTTCCATGAGCGCGAACTGGACGACATCGGCACAGCCATCAATACCCTGAGTGAAGACTTGCGAGCCTCCAAGGCGCGCACGGCAACGCTGACAACTCGACTTACCAGCGCTGAGCGTTTGGCGGCATTGGGTCGCGTGTCCGCCGCGTTGGCGCATGAGATACGCAATCCGCTAGCGACGATTCGCTTGCGAGCGGAAAATGCTTTGGCTGGCGAGAGCGCGGGCCCGGCGCAAACCCAGACATTGAATAGAATCATGGAGGAAGTGGACCGTCTGGAGCGGCTGGTGCGTTCGCTGCTGGAGCTGGGACGTGAGATTCGGTTGCAGCCCACCGTCGTCAACTTGGCGGAGTGGCTCGAACCGTTGGTCGCTTCGGCGCAAGCGCGGGCGTCGGCGAACGATGTAACCATCGTGCCGGAGATTCGCGCTGAGCGTTGGAGCTTCGACTCGGTTCATCTGGGGAGGGTGGTCGATGGGTTATTGAGCAATGCGCTGGCGTTCGCGCCGGCGGGTTCGGAGATCGGTTTGACGATGCAGGTGCTGGAAGATCATTTGGTGGTGACGGTGCGCGACGCGGGGCCGGGAATTCCAGCGGACATCGAGGCTCGCGTCTTCGATCCATTCTTTACGACTCGCCCGGGTGGCGCGGGCTTGGGTCTCGCGCTCGCACGAGAGACAGTGGAAGCTCATGGCGGCGAGATCCGTGTGTTGTCACAGCGGCCCGGCACTAGTATCGAACTGAGAATTCCATGGCTCGCATCCTCGTAGTCGACGACGACCACGGCTTTCGTGCCAGCCTGGTCGAGACTTTAGAAGGCCTGGGTCACGAGGTTGTCGAAGCGCACGACGGTGAGACCGCGTTGGCTGCGTTGAGCAAGGGCGGCGTGCAAGCGGTGATGCTGGACTATCGCCTCGGGCGGGACTTGGGCACTGAAGTGCTGCGTGAAGCGCGGTCGCGATTCGGTGAGCAACTGCCGCCGGTGTTGATGCTCACAGCTTACGCCGACGCGCACGGCACGATTGAGGCGATGCGTCTTGGCGCGTTCGATCATGTCGCTAAGCCCATCGGTCGCAGCGACATTCAGGAGTTCTTGCGCAAGGCACTGACTGCGACACCAAGCGCGGAGGAGACGGCGAATGCCGACGGCTTCGAGCCGATGAGTCCCGCGATGCGCGAGGTCAACAAGCTCATCGGTCGCGCCGCCGCCAGTGATGCGACGGTGTTGATCACCGGCGAGACCGGAGCAGGCAAAGAGGTCGCTGCTCGAACGTTGCATCAGTTCAGTACTCGCGCCCAGGGGCCTTTCATTGCGATCAACTGTGCGGCCGTGCCGGCGGAGTTGCTCGAGTCCGAATTGTTTGGCCACGCCAAAGGCGCGTTCAGCGGAGCGCTGGCAACGCGCGTCGGCAGCTTTGAGCAGGCCAACCAAGGCACGCTGATGCTCGATGAGATCGGCGACATGCCACTGGCCATGCAAGCGAAAATCTTGCGGGTGTTACAGGAACGGCGGCTGGTACGTCTCGGCGACACGCAGGAACGCCCGCTCGACGTGCGCGTGATTGCAGCGACTCATCGCGACCTGCCGGAGATGGTCAGCAAAGGCGAGTTTCGCCAAGACCTGTTCTTCCGGTTGAACGTGCTGTGTATCGACATGCCACCGCTGCGAGAGCGCCGCGACGACATCGTGCCGCTCGCAAAGAAATTTCTGCGTGAACAACCGGGCCCAGCACGAACCTTGTCGTCATCCGCTCAAGAGCGGCTGCGCGAAGCGACTTGGCCTGGCAATGTTCGAGAGCTTCGTAACGCCATGGAGCGCGTTGGCGTGATGGTCTCGGGTGGTTTGATCGAAGCGGCCGATCTAGATTTTCTTGGTGCCGCGTCTGGGCAATCCAAGGTCGATCCAGCGTCGCGCATGCCGGCGGCGGTGGCGTCTTTGGAGCGTGATTTGGTCATTGCCGCGTTGGCCGACGCCAAAGGCAATCGTGCCGATGCCGCGCGTCGCTTGGGCATCAGTCGAGCCCAGTTGTATCGCAAGCTGAGTTCGCTGGGCATCGACCCGAACGCTGAAGAATGAAGTGTCCGTTACTGAGACACCTGTCTCCGTAACGAACACTCGCTGCGCTGCTGTCCGGCGCTGAGACAGCCCGTCTCGCAAGCGAACGCAATTCGCCGTAAGTTCTCGTTCGGCAGCGGCGCAAGTGGCTGAAACCTGGCCACTTTTCGATCTGGCACGAAGGCTGCAATTCATTTCGCGTGAACTCAAGAGGTAACGCGACATGAAATATTTTCCCGTGATAATTCTCGCAGCGCTCTCCGCGGCCACGCCGTTGACTGCCAGTGCTCAGAAGCACAAACCGGCGACGGCTGGCATGTATCAGCAATCGGGCCAGCTGCCGCCGCAGCAAGTACAGCGCTACGTCATCGATGTGTTCGGTGATGTCGATGGGTTGTTGCTGGCTGACGGCTCGTTGGTGAAGTTTCCTGCGCATCAGTCGAGCGAAGTGCGTGCCGCCATCGCGCCAGGCGATTCGGTCGCAGTGACCGGTGCCATCACCCAACCGAAAGTGATCGAAGCCTGGCAGCTCAGCAACACCAACAGCGGTGCTGTGCTGATTCGCACGCCGAAGCCGAAGTTCGCCGCCAAGCTGCCGAAGCATTTGCGCTCTGCGACGCTGCGACAGCTGGAAGCTCAAGGCCGAGTCTCGCATCTGGTTTACGGCAAGAAGGGTGAAGTGAAGATGGCGCTGCTCGAAGACGGCACGGCGCTGCGTCTTGGCAAGCAAGCGCAATGGGTCATCGGTTCGCAATTGAGTGTGGGTCGGATGATTGCCGCTCGCGGTGTCGGCACTCAGAATGAATTCGGTCGCTCGTTGGAAGCCACCGAGATCGGGGTGGACAATGGTCCGATGACTTCGTTGTACGGAGTCACTCGATGATCAGGCAGGCGCTTGCAGTCTGCGTGGCCATGCTGATGAGCATGGCCACAGCGCAGGCCGACGGCATGCGCCTGTGGCAGGAAGGCGATGCGCTGTTGTCACAGCAGGGCGAATGGAAGGCGGGCGTGGGCTGGAAGCTCACGTCCGCCGACAGCTCGACTCGGCTGCATGGCTGGGAACTGAAACCGAAACTGCAGCGCCGCTTGTCGTCGTGGCTGGATGCAGCGGCCACTTACAAGTTCGCTCGAGGCCGCGCCGCGGATGATAGTTGGACCACTGCGCACACCTTGGAATTGGATTTAGCGATGTCCGGCGGGCTAGGGCCGCACAACACTCAGCTGACCCATCGCTTGGGCATCGTGAATCCGGCCGCCGGCGGCGTGCTGTATCGGTATCACTCGATTCCCAAAATCGACTGGCGCCCGGCGGGGTTGGCGGAAGCGTGGTCCATGGATTCGGTGCTGGAATGTATCTATGACTTTCGTCAATCGACCTGGATCGAAACCAAGCTCACGCCGCTGCGCTTGAAGCGCCGCGCCGACGGCGGCGGGACCTGGTCGCTCGCCTATTTGCTGAACCACAAACGCCCCGGTTCGAGCGAGCCCTGGCATCGCGATCATGTCATTGTGTTGGCGGTGACCCTGGACCTGACGTGATTGACGCTGCTGTCAGCCAGCTTTGGCAACTGCTATAAGGGCCTGCAGTTGGACCATGAGACTGAGGGGACGATGCGCATCCTGGTGGTGGAAGACGAGCCGGACCTGGGCGATGCCGTGCTCAGGCACCTGCGTCGGCAAGGATACGCGGTGGACTGGCAACGCGACGGCCAGTCGGCCCAGGAAGTACTGAGCTATCAACAATACGATTTGGTGGTGCTGGACATCGGTTTGCCGCGTAAGGACGGTTTCGCAGTCGTTCGTTGGTTGCGAGGGCAGGGCAATCGCACGCCGGTGTTGATGTTGACCGCGCGCTCCAACATCGAAGATCGGGTCGGTGCGCTGGACTTTGGCGCCGACGATTATTTGTCCAAGCCGTTCGATCTGCGTGAGTTCGACGCCCGTTGTCGCGCTCTGCTACGTCGCACTCAAGGTGTGGCGTCGGGCACCACCGTCATCGGCGAACTGGAATTCGACCGTGGTGCCAAAGTAGCCAAACTGCGCGGCGTGCCGCTGACGTTGCCGAATCGCGAGTACCGTCTGCTCGAGATCTTGATCGGCAACATCGATAAGGTGGTGAGCAAGGACGAGATTGCCTCACAGCTGTTCGACTTCGACGCCGAGGGTGGCGCCAATGCCATCGAGCTGTATATCGGGCGCTTGCGCCGGAAACTGGGCACGGCGCTGCGGATTCGGACGGTGAGAGGCGTGGGCTATATTGCCGAGACGACAGACTCGGGTGATGAAGCTTAAAACGCTGTCGTTACGCACTCGGCTGGTGGGCATGCTGGCCCTGCTGTTTCTGGGCGGCACCATCGTGCTGTTCATCGCTGCGCAAGCGTATGGCCGTCTGGCTGCCGACAAGTCCTTCGATCGCTTGCTGGCCGGTTCAGCTTTGTCGATTGCCGAGACCCTGTCCATCGAAGCAGGTCAGGTGCAAGTCGATGTGCCGTACGCTTCGCTCGACATGTTGTCGGCGGCGCCTGACGATCGCGTGTTCTATCGAGTGTTCGGGCCGGATGCCGGCACCATCACTGGTTACGACGACTTGCCTCGCTGGCAACTACCGGCCGCTTCGGACCGGAGCGTGGCATTCGATGTGCCACGCTTCTTCGATGCACACTATCGCGGTGAGCCAGTACGTTTCGCAGTGCTGGGTCGGCAGATCAGCGAGCCCGACGTGCAGGGCTGGGTGTGGGTGCAAGTGGGGCAGACGCGGCGAGCGCGCGATGCGTTGTCTCGCGAGTTGGTGCTGGGCGCCGTCGCTCCAATCTCTTTGATGACTTTGCTCGCGCTAGTGCTGGTCATGGTTGGTGTGCCGCGCGTGCTGCGTCCTCTGCAGAGGGTTGGTGAGGATCTGTCGGCGCGTGCACCGGAAGACTTGCGGCCACTGGTGGAGCCGGTCCCGAAAGAGATGGCACCTTTGATCGAGGCCATCAACGGTTTCATGCGGCGCCTGTCGTCGAACATCGATGCCTTGCGAGCTTTCATCGCCGAGGCTGCGCATCAGATGCGGACACCGCTTGCGACGCTTAGAGTTCAAGCTCACGTTGCGGCCGATGAAGATGCGGAAGGCCTGCGTCGGAGCCTCGCCGCGGTGGAGCGTAATGCGGCCCGCTTGTCACGCTTGTTGGATCAGTTGCTGAGCGACGCGACGGTGAGTCACCGGGCGGACGTGCGAGTATCCGAACCTTTCGATCTGCTTGAAGTAGTGCACGAAGCTGTCATCGAGGCCGTGCCCCGAGCGCGCCACAAAGACGTGCAAGTGAACTGCGAGCTCGATGTAGCTCCGTTCGTCGGCGATGCATTGATGCTGGGCGAGGCGCTGAAGAATTTGATCGACAACGCGCTCAAGTACGGCAGCACCACCAGTGAGCCGGTACTGGTTTCGTTGCACGAGCAGGCAGATGCTTATCTGCTGACAGTGTCGGATCGCGGACTGGGAATTCCAGCCACTGAACGCGAGCGCGTTTTCGAACGCTTTGCTCGCGGCGATAGCGGCACGCCAGGCGCAGGCCTCGGGCTGGCCATCGTGCGGCGCGCGGTGGCGAGCCATCAGGGGCAAGTGACCTTGAACGAGCGGCCGGGCGGGGGCCTGGAAGTGGCGATACAGCTGCCTCGTGCGAAGCAGGGTGTGACGACATGAAACAGCTAGCCAAATTCGTAGTGTTGTCGGCCCTGATGTGGCTGCCGCAGGTTCAGGCGGAAGTGGATGTCGAGGTGGAGTTCGCCGCGGTCGGCAACGAGACCAGTGTGCTCACCATTTACAGCACCACCGACACCGCGGTCTTCGAGCCGGTGGTGCGGGACTTCCAGCAATTGAATCCAGGCATCACGGTGCGCTACGAGGATATCGAGAGCACTGCACTTTACTATCGATTTCTTCAGGACATTGCGCGTCGTGAGCCTCGCGCCGATCTGTTACTCAGCCCAGCGATGGATCTGCAGGCCAAGCTGGTGAATGACGGTTACGCGGCGACTCACGAATCGGAGAATTCGCGTGCTTTGCCCGGTTGGGCTCGTTGGCGCGACCAGGCGTTCGGCTTCACGTTCGAGCCCGCTGTGATGGTCTTCAACCTGGATGCGTTCGTGGGGCGCGTGCTACCCAAGTCGCGGGGCGAGTTGTTACAGCTGCTACGGCGCGAGCCGGATTTCTGGCGCGGGCGGGTGGGCACCTATGACATTGCCGATAGCAGCGTCGGGTATTTGCTGGCGTCTCAGGACGCGCGTCAAAGCAGCGAATTTGCTGCGTTGGTCGAGGCCATGCGCTATGCCGAAGTGAAAGCGGTCAAACGTACTGCCGAGTTGCTCGATCAACTCGAATCCGGACAGCTGGCCATCGGCTACAACTTGCTGGGTTCGTACGCGCAAAAGCGCACAGCGGCGGGTGCGCCGTTGGCCATTGTGTATCCGCGCGATTACACGTTGGTGGTATCGCGTACAGCGGTGTTGCCCGCCAGTGCACCGAATCCCGTGGCGGCGCATAGGTTTCTGGAATATCTGGTCTCCTTACGCGGTCAGCGAACGCTGGCCGACCGCGGCGCGCTGCCGGCCATTCGCGATGAAGTGCCGGGCCGTCACACCCAACTGGGCATCATCGATGCCACCGTCGGTCCGCTGCGGCCGGTGGTGCTCGGGCCGGGCCTGCTGGTGTATCTGGACGCGCAGAAAAAGCGCCGTTTCCTGGCGAATTGGCAGGGCGCGACCATGACAGGTCCTAGACAGTAATAGTTTCCTAGACTCCCTCCCCATCGGCGACACAGCCCCAACTACGAGGGCTGGCGGGCCGGGTCATGTAGGGGGTTTAGCGATGACAACCAGGTGCGCTTCGCCATGCTGACGCTGCTCGGCTTTGGCATGGTGATCACGTTCATGACGTTGATCATGACCAAGCGTGCCTCGCCGCTGGTGGCGCTGATCGCCATCCCCCTGATCTTTGCGTTGGTCGCCGGCTTCGGTAGCGAAGCACTCGGCAAGATGATGCTCGACGGCATTCGCTTGCTCGCGCCCACCGGCGTGATGCTGATGTTCGCCATCCTGTACTTCGGCATCATGATCGACGCCGGTTTGTTCGATCCGGTGGTGAAGGCCATCTTGCGCAGTGTCGGTAACGATCCGATGAAGGTCGTGGTCGGCACTGCAGTGCTTGCCGCGCTGGTCTCTCTCGATGGCGATGGTTCGACCACGTACATGATCACCGTGGCGTCGGTGCTGCCGTTGTACAAGCGTCTCGGCCTGAACCCTTTGAATCTCACCTGCGTCACCATTCTCGCTGGCGGCGTGATGAATCTAACGCCTTGGGGTGGACCGCTGGCACGCGCGGCCACGGCGTTGCACGTCGATCCTTCCGAAGTCTTCCTGCCGCTGATTCCGGTGATGGCCGTGGGTGTGGGCGGAGTGTTCCTGCTCGCTTATTTTCTGGGCCTGCGTGAACGTCAGCGGTTGGGGAAACTGGTGTTAGCGCCGGCACCGCTCGCGCCTACCGTCGTCTTTCATCAGGCTCATCAGCCGCAGCCGGTCGTGACAGCTTCAGCAGTTATCATCGAGACCGATCCGGCGGAGGTGTTGAAGCGTCCCAAGCTGCGTTGGTTCAACGCGCTGCTCACGGTGGCGCTGCTGGTTGGATTGATCACCAGCATTCTGCCGCTGCCAGTGCTGTTCATGCTGGCGTTCGCGATCGCCATCGTCGTGAATTATCCGCAGGTCGCCGAGCAGCGCGCCCGAATCACTGCGCATGCCGGCAATGTGCTCGCGGTCGTATCGCTAATCTTCGCTGCCGGTGTGTTCACCGGCATTCTTTCCGGCACCGGCATGGTCGAAGCCATGTCCGGCAGCTTGTTGCATGTGGTGCCGAAGTCGTGGGCGCCGGCGTTGGCGACGATCACCGCGCTCGCCAGCATGCCATTCACCTTCTTCATTTCGAACGACGCCTTCTACTACGGCGTGCTGCCCATCGTGTCTGAGATGGCGAGCACGGCCGGCATCACGCCGGTGGAAATGGCGCGCGCTTCGTTGATCGGCCAGCCAGTGCATCTGCTCAGTCCATTGGTGCCGTCCACGTATTTGTTGGTGGGACTGGCGAACGTCGAGTTCGGCGACCATCAGAAGTTCACGATCAAGTGGGCGGTGCTGGTGTGCTTGCTGATGATGGTGGCGTCGCTGTTGTTCGGTTTGTTTCCGCTGATGGCTCGATAACTAACAGGCCAGGCGTTTTTCGGGGGTATCTATGCTGCGGAATTATGTGGCTGCGACCACGGTGTTGATGGCGCTCAGCAACGTGAGTGCTGCGCAAACGAATCAGGGAGCAGGTGAGACGGCGGAGCCAGAACTGGAAACCGTGACCGTCGAAGCGAAGTTCGTCGCGACCGGTGCCACCAGTGCCATGAAGCAGGACGTGAGCGTGATGGACACGCCGTTCTCGGTCGCCAATTACAGCGACGCTTTCATGAAAGCCATCGAGACCACCAACGTCGCCGATCTCTACAGCTACATGACGGGCGTGCGTCGTGGCGGCGTCAGCGGCTATGACGTATCGATCCGCGGCTTCAAGACCACGCAGGCGGACAAAGGCGCCATCCTGGTCGACGGTCTGCCGGGCTTGAGCGGCCGCTTCGGTTCGCCGCCGACGTTTGCTTCCGAGCATGTCGAAGTGGTGAAGGGGCCGGCATCGGTGCTGTACGGCCAGGCGCAGCCTGGCGGCTTCATCAACATCGTCAGCAAGAAGCCCAAAGATACCTTCGGCGCCATCATCGACCTGCGTGCCAACTCCTTCAGTGGCGGCGGCCTGTCGTTCGGCGACGCGTCCGGCTACAACGCCGGCTTCGATGTCACCGGTCCGATTGGCGACGGTCAGCTGTTGTATCGGATGGTTGCCGAACACACCGACCGCGACACGTTCCGCGATGGCTTCGAGGACTCGCAATATTTTTCGCCCAGCGCCACCTGGAACATCACCGACGACACCACGCTCGGACTGTCGCTGGAATATCGCAAGCGCAAGAACGCCTATGACAACCAGCTGGTCGCTCCGAACAAGGATGCGCGGCTGATTGCCGATATTCGCACGCGCTATCAAGAGCCGGGCGACGTGCAGGAAGAAGAGGGCTACGGCGGTACGTTGTCGTTGTCTCATGACTTCGGTGACGACGTGCGCCTCAATGCCGCATTCCGTAGCGTGAATTCAGAGGATACGGCGCGGGGCTTCGACAACGTGGCGGTGTTGGCCGACCAGGTCACTCTGCAGCGGCGTGCGCGTCAGCAGCTGAACAAGCGCACCTACAATTATCTGGATAGCAATCTGTCCATTCCGTTTGCCACCGGTGCGCTCGAACACAAGTTGCTGGTTGGCGTGAACGCCGGCATCGACACCACGGACTTCGAACGCATCCAGTTCTTCAACGGCCCGACCACGGGACCGAATGCGGTGCCGGGTGCTGGGCGCCTCAACGTCAACGTCTACAACCCGGTGTACGGCAACGTGCTGCCGCTGTCCGGTTATGCGCCGGGGCCGTTGAATCGTCGCTATACCGAGAACACCTCGGCGGGCGTGTACCTGTCCGATCTGGTGACGTTGTCGGAGCGTTGGAAAGCCAGCTTCGGTCTGCGTTACGCCAGCGAGAAACAGGAGACCGAAGAGCGCAAGACGCCGCCGCTCACCAGCCAGAAGACCGACAGCTCTGAAGTCCTGCCGACGGCGGGCTTGATGTTCCAACCGACTCAGTCATGGACTCTGTATGCCAGCTACGCGACCTCGTTCGTGCCGCAGGCGGCCGGCGTGCAGGATGCGGCGGGCGCAGCCAATCCTTTCGATCCGCAAACCGGTAAACAGTTTGAAGTCGGCGCCAAGCTGGACATGCTCCAGGAGCGGCTGACGGCCACGCTGGCGCTGTTCGACATCAAGAAAGAGAACACGCTGGCGGCAATCACCTGTAATGCTGGCGTGCCCGGCACGTGTTCGCAGCAGGTAGGTGCTGAACGTTCCGAGGGCGTCGAGCTCGAAGTGAACTACAGCCCGCTCCACAACCTGCAGGTCATCGGCGGCGTTGCGTACACCGATGCGCGAGTCGAGGAAACATTCAACGCGCCCGCCGCTCCTCTGGTCGGTGCGCAGCTGACGAACTCGGCACGCCGCGCGGCCAACCTCTGGGTTCGCTATGACATCGACACGGGTCCGCTACAGGGACTCGGTGTGGGCTTGGGCGCGTTCCATAGCAGCGAAGTGGCTGGCAGTTTGCCGAGCGCTTCCGACCGCCGAATCCTGATGTTGCCGAGTTACACCGTCGCGGACTTCGCGTTGTACTACGAGCTCGGCGAGCGGTTCGATTTCACGCTCAAGTTCGGCAACCTGTTCGACGAGCGTTACTTCGAAGGCGTCAACTCCACCACCAATGAAGTGGGCGTGGTGCCGGGCATGCCGCGGAATGTGACTCTGTCCTGGCGGGTGAATCTGTGAGGACGTTCGTGACCAAATTAGGTCACGGCGCGGCGGTGCTCATGCTGAGCATCGTCGGCACCGCTGCGGCGAGCGATGCGCCGATGAAAACGGTGACGCGGCCGGCGGGTTCGGTGGAATGGTTGCTACCGCCCGTCGCTCCGGCAACGCCTCAAACCGAGGCTGAGAAGGAGCGGGGTCGCATGCACGGACGCACGCTGCCGCAACCCGAGTTGTTGCAGCCGTCGGTGGATGGTTCGTTGCCGGCGTATCGGCCGGCGTCCGGCGCGCTGTCTGGAAAATTTAGCGGCGGTTCCTCCGATGTCCTGGTGGAGTTGGTGCAGCTGTGGTTCGAGCGCTTCAAGGCCCAGCATCGCGAGGTGCAGCTCGGCATCGTGCCGCCGTACGCCGGCAGCCTGGGCACCAAGGAACTGATCAAGGAGTCTGCCGACTTCGTCTTCGTGTCGCGTGAACTCAAGCCCGAGGACATCAAGGAATTCAAAGAGCGTTTCGGTTATGCGCCCACCAGCATTCCGATTGCCGGCGGCAGCTATCGACACTACGGCTTTCTGGATGCGATGGGGTTCTTCGTGCACCCGGACAATCCGCTGGCGCAATTGGACTTCAAACAGATCGATGCGCTGTTCTCCAGCACGCGTCATCGCGGCGGGGCGGCGATTCGCACTTGGGGACAGTTGGGGCTGAAAGGCGAATGGGCGAACCAGCCTATTCACGTCTACGGCGTGCAGCCTTGGAACGGCTTCGAAGAATTCATTCGCCAACGCATCTTGAGCACCGACACGGCTCGCGGCGAATGGCGCACCGACATGAACTTCGAGAAGGTGGTGTTTCCGCTGGCGGCCGATGTTGCCAACGATCGCTACGCCATCGGTTACTCAGGCCTCGCGTACATCGATGCGCCGGTGAAGATGTTGCCGTTGTCGGCCGAGCCTGGTGGTCCGGCGCTGGCGCCGACCTATGAGAACGTCGCGCTGGCCAAGTATCCGCTCAGTCGATTGGTGTTCTTCAACGTCAACAAGGTGCCGGGCAAACCGTTGCCGCCGGCCTTGGACGCCTTCGTGAAATTCATGCTGAGCCGCGATGGACAGCAAGCGGTGCGAGATCACGCGATCTTTTTACCGCTGCGTGCCGAGCAGGCTGCGCTTGCTCGCAAGTTGCTCGAGCCCTGAACGATCAGATTCGCCTACCAGCTCCTCTAACGATAGGAAGCCTCATGAACTCCCTCAAAGCGATTTGCTCCGCGGCGGTGCTCGGCATCGCAGCCATCGCCGCGCCGCTGGCGAGCGCCGATGCGCCGGGGTATCGGGTGCTGCAGAAGATTGCCAGCGAAGCCGCTGGCACTGTGGATGCGATGGCGATCGACAGCGCCGCGCGTCGTTTGTACGCCGCTCGTGAAGGCGGTGTCGATGTCTATGACGTCGAGTCGGGCAAGAAAGTCGGAGGCATTGCCACTACCGGCGCGCCGGGCTCCATCAAGCTCGCCTCGGATGTGCGTCGTGGCTATGTCAGCAATCGTGACAGCGGCACTGTAACGCTGTTCGACTTGGAAACATTGCAGGCCATCGCCACGGTTAAATCGGGTGGCCGCGAGCCGCGCGAGATCGAGTACGACTCGAAGACGCGTCGGATCTATGTGTCCAACTCCGGCAGCGGTGAGTTGGCCGTGCTGGATGCCGTCACTGGCAGCAATCGTGGCTCGGTGAAACTCGGTGGTCGCTTGCGCCAGTCGGTAGCCGACGGTCGCGGCAACTTGTTTATCGCCGACGAGCGCGCCAACGCTTTGCACATCATCGACACCGACAAGCTGCAGTCGCTCGGAAAAATTCCTGTGTGGCCGGGCGAAGCACCTACCGCGCTGGTGAACGACACCAAAGAACGCCGCATCTATGTCGCCTGCGGCAACGGCAAGATGATCATCGTCGATCCAGATCCGGGTCAGATGATCGGCATGGTGCCCACGCAGGGCAAAGGCGAAGCGGGTATCGCCGCGCAGTTCGCGCCGGCGCGCCTGGTGATGCTGTACATGCCGAATGCCAGCGGCACCTTGGATGTCGTGCAGAACGCCAAACTCACCGCCACCTTGGATCAATCCATCGATCTGGGCGTGCGCAGTACGGCGGCGGCTTTCGATGAAAAATCCGGCCGGCTGTATGTGGCCGGTGGTACCGAATTGCTGGCGATCGGCAAATAACAGATCGGCAAGCGAGGGGAATCAAATGTTGAAGCAAGCACTCATGGCGTTGCTGTGCAGTTCGGCAGCACTGTCGGCGACCGCCCTGGCCGACAATGTCGCGGCCGATGCGCTCAAGAACAAACGCATTCTATTCGTGACCGGCCCGGTGGAGCGCGGCGCGCCCAACGACGATCCTTTGATCAAGGATTACCTGGGCACGCTCGGTGCGACAGTGACCGTGGCGAGCGCTGCCGATGCGTTGGCTGCTGCCAACGGCAAGGATCTGGTGATGATTTCTTCCACGGTCAATGCCCGCGAGTTGGATCGTCGGCTCGGCGCGCTGACCGTGCCGGTGGCAACCTGGAATGCTTATGCGTATCCGTTGTTGAACATGACGGGCGACAAGTTGCACCAGGATTTCTCGGTGGTGCGCGAAAAGCCGTTCCACAATGAGAATCACGCCGACTACTACGCACACGCTACCAGCAGCACCAACGCAATTCTGGCAGCCGCGAAGATTCCCCAGGGAATGTTTGCGCCGCTGTTGTTCAGCGGTGGCGTTACTGATCCCAGCTGGGGCAAGCCGGCTCGTGGCGCGGATGTCGCGGTGTCTTTCGAAGGCGATTACAACAAGGCGGCCGTGTTCTCTTATGAGAAGGGCGCGTTGATGATGGGTAACACGGTTGCGCCGGCGCGCCGCGTCGGCTTGTTCCTTGGCGACAACAGCTGGTCGATCCTTTCCGATGCGCAAGGGCCGGCGGCGCAGGATCCCAAAGAGTTCGCTTGGTTCTCCGGTCGCCGTCTGTTCGATGCATCTCTGCGTTGGGCAGTGAGCCCGACACAGGCGCCGGTGACCAGCAGCTTCGCCGAGCAGCGTGCCGCCTTGGCGCGTGCAGCGAAGGGTAAGAAGCTGTTGTTCGTGCGCCGTTACGATCTGCCTTGGCCGGAGAACGAAGCTTCGGATCAGGCGCAGCTCGCCTGGCTGCGTGAACTCGGCTTCGATGTCAGCACCGCTGACCACATGGAGCCGGACAGCCGCGCGCAGGGTAAGGACCTGGTGATCATTTCGGCGAGCACCAATAAGTACAAATTGGGCATCAAGTACGCCGACGTGCATCTGCCGATCGTGTTGTTGGAAGCCAAGGCAGTCGACGCGCTCAGCATGGTTACTCGCCGCCGCAACACCGACTACGGCGTCAACGACCACAAGGAAAGCTTGTATCCACCCGAGAACTACGTCGACATCGCGCGTTCGTTCCATCCGATCGCCGCGGGCCTGCCGGCAGGACAGCTGAAGTTGTTCAAGACGCCGGGTGTGCTCGCGTGGTCACGCCCACCGGCTGGCGCACAAGTCATCGCAACCATTCCCAATCAGCCGGAACACGCAACCATGTTCGCGTACGAGAAGGGCGCGACCATGGCGAACGACATGGTGGCCCCGGGCCGCCGTGCACTGTTCCCAATGGATGCGCCACGCTTTCCCGATCTGACCGAGCAGGGCCGTGCCATCTACGCCGCGCTGTTGTTGTGGGCGTTGTCGACGCCGCCGTCCGATCACACTTGAGACTCTTTGGAGAATCGCTGTCATGAAAGCATTGCGTTTGGTGTTTTTATTGGCGCTGAGCACGTTGGCTGCGGTGGCCTCGGCGGCTGCGCCGGTCGAGAAGAACTGGACTGCGCCGGCTCACAAGATCAAGGCGCAGTCCTTGGTCGATCAGCTGATGGCCGCCAACTCAGGCCTGCTCAGCGTCACCTTCCACGGCACGCCGCCGGGTGCCAGCAAGCTGTATACGATGTTTGCCGGCAGTTGGCCGGATCGTATCGGCAAAGTGTCGGCGGCCGACGATGTGATGGTGATCGAGAGCGGCTTCACCATCATCGACCCGCGCTGGAACAAACAAGACCCCGAGCCGAAGTTCCTGGTGCTGGTGCCGTTGCGCGATGCCAAGGCCAAAAATGTGGGTTGTATCGTGTTCGCGTTCAAGAATCCCGCCGGCAGTGGCAAGACCGAGCAGAGCTTCTTACGTGAAGCGAATGCGTTGCGCGACGGGCTGCAGGCTCAGATCGCCGACCACGCCGCATTGTTTCAACCAGCAAGCTAACGGATCCGGAGATAATTATGGCTGCGTTTACCAGACGCGCGATTCTTTGTGTGGCTACTGCGCTGGCTTTGCCTTTGGCGCTCACAGCTTGCAGCAAGCGATCGGACGAAACTACCGTCAAGGCCGAGACGGCCGCACCCAGTGGCAGCGCACCCGGTCAGCACTTGATTCTGAGTGTCTCTGAAGGTCTGCAGGCGCCTAAAGAACTGCTGGGAACACTGCTGGTACAACAAGGCGCGGGCACTTCGGTCGAGCTGCCTTGGGTGCAGAGTGTGAAGCGCGAAGCTCCGTCGGGTTTCGAGCATCTCGCGGTCCTGGCGTTTGCCGATGGCGCATCTCTGGAAGCGTGGCGGAGCGTGCATGCAACTCAGTTGGTCGCACCGCTCTCGCTCAAGCAGGCTCAGGTGCTGACCAAGAGCGCAGCGAACGCCAGCGGTTCGGCTTCCGCCATGTTCAAGATCAGCTACTACTCGCTGGTGGCACCGGTGCCGAAGTTCCAGGAATGGGTCGACGGTTACTTGACCAAGTATCTCGAGGCGCAGCGTAGTAAAGGCATCCTGACCAGCTACGTGATGTATCTGGAGGACCGCGGCCGAGCTTTGTTAGTGCTCGAATATCCTGACGCTGCCACCGAGCAGTCCGCCGAGCCCATCAAAGAGAAGCTCAGCGAAGAACTGGCGGCGAGCGATCCGGTGTACGCACAGCTCATGCCGCTGAAGGAAGAGTTGCGCACCACCCAGTCGTGGACCTTGGCCGTGCCGGTCACCCAGACCGGGAGCTGAGCGTGATGAGCAGCAAACACAGTGGCGGACGAATCACCTTTGCGGTGCTGGCGCTGGCCTGTTGTTTGCTGTCATCGAATCCGGCAGCGAGCGAAACACTCGGGCGACCGTTGCCGGCGCCCGAGACGAGCCGCCCACCGCTGGATAGTTCTCTTACGCCTTACGTTGCGTGCCGGCGAGATGTCGCCGGTGAGCGCAGTGGCAGTGTTCCGGCAATCATGCCGGACCTGGCTGTGCGCTGGACGCTGGCGTTTCGCACTCAACAGCGCGGCGCGCAGTTCTCGATGCCGCCGCCGTATGCCGGGCCGCAAGGGCGACTCAGCCCGACGTTACAGGAGTTCCTGGACGGCGAACGACAGTTTGCATTCATGACTCGCGAGCTCACGTCAGTGGATCGTGCGTCCTTCCGGCGTGCGCACGGTGGCCGCGATCCCATCACGATTCCGGTGGCCATGGGCAGCTTTCGTCACTTCGGTTTCGTGGACACCATGGTGTTCGTCGTGCATCAGGACAACCCGATCACCGGGCTGACTTTTGCGCAGCTCGACGGTATTTATTCCGCCGACCGTTTGCGCGGTCATGCGCCGGTGCGGACGTGGGGCGATCTCGGGCTCACCAACCCGCAATGGAAAGATCGTCCGGTGGTAGCGCTCGGCGGTGGCCGGCGCGGCGTGGAGGATTCTGCGAAGGCCGTCGTCGTTCGCCAGCGCATTCTGAGCACGCAAGCACGAGAAGGTGTCTGGAACGATCGTTTGCCCGTGATGGGTGACGGCGATGACAACGTGCCCAGCTGGGTGGCGAAGAGTCCCGGCGCGATCGGCATCACTGTGCTGAGTCAGATGAAGCCGGGCGTGAAAGCCATCGCGCTCGCGGCTGACGAGTCGGGTGCTTTCGTGGTGCCGACCATGTCGAATGTCTATGAAGGCCGCTATCCCTTGCTGCGTTCCGTGGATCTGTTGCTCGCGCCGGCAGCGAATGGCGCCGCCGATCCAGTGCTGAGCGAATGGGCGCGCTTCATGTTGAGTAGCGAAGGCCAGGGCGTGGTGCTCGAGCAAGGCGTATTCCTGCCCCTGCGTGGTGAGTTTTTGAAGCAGGCGCGAGCGCGGCTCGCGGCTGTCGAGGGCGCGTGCCCACCGGATTCGCGATGAGCGCATCGTCGCAGTGTTGAACGATCTGAATGAGGGGATTTGTCGTGCGAATGACTAATGTTTATTCCAATGTATTGAAAGCTGGAACCTTGCTGGCCTGCTCGTTGCTCGCCGCCTGCGGTTCCAAGACCGAAACCACTGCCTCGACCGCACCCGCTGCGAGCGAGCCTGCTGCTGCCGTTGCTAGCGGCCCGGCGTTTGCTTTGATCACCGTGCCGGTCGATGCAACACCGCCGGCCGACTATGACGTGCGTATCGCGTCGCTGCGTGCGGCGCCGGGAATCGCCAATGTGCTCGTGTTGCAGACTCAGCCGAACAGCGAGCCGCCGGGATTCAAGTCACTGGCCGTGGTCGAGTTCAAGGACGAGGCCAGTCTGGAGACTTGGCTGTCGGGTGACGGTGCGCGTGAGCAAAGCGGTGTGAAAGTTCGCCGTGCCGACGTGTTGGCTCACGATGCCAGCGACAACGCTGCGTCGACTGCGGCCAACTCCTATTATGTGGTCAATCATTACGAGGCGCTGATCAGCCCGGCCGAATACAAGACCTACACTGAGAAGTACGTGGTGCCCAACATGGCCCATCAGAAGTCGACCGGCGCCATGCTGGGTTACACGATGTACATCGAGCGTGAGCCGGCGTCGGTGAAGCCCAATGCAGTGTTGGTCAAACAGTACGTGTCGCCGGAGGAGCATGTTCGGGCCGAAGCCGCCAAGGACGTTTTCAAGCGCGACGTGCTGATGAAGCAAGCTGAATGGAAACAGATCAACGACACCAAGGCCACGATGCGCAACGACCTGACCGAGACCCTGGCGGTGCCGCTGTCCTGAACGGATCCGAGAGCCGCAGCGTTGATCTGGAGAACTCAACTGCAAAGTAGTGGGGTGCGCTGAGGCTTAGTGTGGTGGCGACTGGCTCAACTCAAAAGAGGGCTCATGCGCCACCACACGTTATCTACTGCCGCGCTCCTTGGCCTCATGCTCACTGCGATTGGCGCACAAGCCGCCAAGCCGCTCGCAGCGCGAACGATTCCCGGCATCAATCTGGAGTTGCAGCCCATCCCGGCCGGCAGCTTCGTGATGGGCAGCCCCGCCGATGAGCCGGGCCGCGAAACCGATGAAGAGCCGCTGACCAAAGTCAGCATCAGCAAGCCGTTCTGGCTGGGCCGCTATGAAGTCACGCACGGCCAATGGCGTGCGCTGATGGGCACTGACCTGAAAGCAGCAGCGGACACGATCTTCGCTGACAAAACCCTGTACGACAATGGTAAGGAAAAAGTCCGGACCCTGGTCATCCACGGACCGAAGATTGCCAGTTCGCCGACCTCTGATGCGTTACTGGGCGACACCGGCGATCGCGTGCCCATGTACTTGGTGAACTGGGTGGAGGCGATGAAGTTTTGCGCGCTGCTGAACGAGCGCGAACGCAAAGCCGGCCGTTTGCCCAAGGGCTATGTTTATCGACTGCCCACCGATGCCGAGTGGGAATACGCGGCGCGTGCCGGCACCACCGGTGCCATCTACAAAGGCACGCTGGAAATTCTGGGTAAGAGCAATGCGCCCGCACTCGATCCATTGGCCTGGTATGCCGGCAACAGCACCGTCGGTTATGTGGGGCGTGGTTTCGATATCAGCTATCGCCCTGAGCGTCAGCACGCTGAGTCCGCCATCGGCGGCCCGCGCAATGTCGGCACGAAAGAACCCAACGCGTGGGGTCTCTACGACATGATCGGCAATGTTTGGGAATGGGCCATCGATTGGTACGAGCGGCCGCTGGTCGGCGGCGAAGTCGTCGATCCGGTTGGACCTGCGACAGGCATCCGGCGCGTAGTGCGCGGCGGTGGCTGGAACAATCCAGTAAACGACAATCGCTCGGCGCAGCGCTTCGGTGTGAATCCCGAAGGCGGCCGTTTGATCAACCTGGGCTTCCGAGTTGCACTCGCGCCGGAGTTGCCCCGCTGAGTTGAGTTAGCGCGGCAGAATCTTCACGACTCTGCCGCTGCGCTCGATACGGATATCGTCTTGTTGAGATAAGAACTGCAGCAGCGACTCGGGGTCGTCCACCGAAAACACCCCGATGAGCTGCCGGTCTCGTGCCTTGCCTTCCACTTCGATACGCAGCTCGTCGTTGTAACGATTGATCTCTGCCGCGATCGTCCCCAGCGGTTCGCCATTGAAGCTCAGTACCCGATCGCGCCAGGCGACGGCGTTGCGAACGTTGGGTTGTGCGAGCTTATCCAAGCCGACGTGTGCTGTGATCCGCACTTCCTCGCCGGCAGTCAATGTTTGCGCTCGCTGAGCAGCGCTCTCCTGTTGTGGCTCGAGCGCTGCGACCAGCACAGTACCTTCGAGCACCGAGACCGTGGTGTCCCGAGCGTTACGCCGGATGTTGAATTGGGTGCCGACTGCACGCACTAGTGCGTCACCGACGTGAACCTCGAAGGGGCGAGTCGAGTCGTGCGCCACCGAGAACAGTGCCTCGCCATCGAGTAAGTGAAGTTCGCGCCGTGTGTCGCTT
>NZ_JAEUPY010000234.1 GCF_016790065.1 Steroidobacter sp. | reverse complement strand
TGCTCGCCCTGCGCGAACATCAACCCGGCGACGCCAACCACCAGGATGGCGGCGACCTTCGCTACGACGATGAAATCGTTGACGCGAGCCGACAGCTCCGTGCCCGCCAGCAACAGCACCGTACAGAGCACGACCACACCTGCCGCCGGCACATTGAAGAGTGCGCCGGTCGCAACCAGCCCTTGCGCCGTCACATCCAGCGGCGCCTGCATGAGCGACGCCGGTAATATCAATCCAAAGTCGGCCGCCATCGAGGTCGCATACCCCGCCCAGCCTATGGCGACCAGCGAGCTGGCAAATAAGTACTCCAGGATCAGGCACCAGCCGATGACCCACGCCACCACTTCGCCCAAGGTCGCATACGCATAGGTGTAGGCGCTGCCGGCAACCGGCACCATCGACGCAAACTCCGCGTAGCACAGCCCGGCTAATGCGCAGGCAATGCTCGCGAGGATGAACGAGATCACCACCGCCGGCCCGGCGTGTTCCGCCGCCACGGTGCCGGTCAGCACGAAGATGCCAGCGCCAATGGTGCTGCCCACCCCCAAGCAGGTGAGACTGAAAAGCCCCAAGGTCCGCGGCAATGCTGCCGAGTCCGGGGCTTGGGCCTGCAACGCTTCAATCGACTTGCGCGCGAACAGTCTCGACATCGATGCAGATCCCCGCTGGGTCGTAGTTCGACCGATCTGTTATACGAATAACAAATCTTGTTTTCGTTGTCTAACTCCCATAGGCTGGGATCAGGGATGCCAAACTGCGTTTTCTGCGGGCGCAAGCCAGCCGGCCGCGAGCTGCGGCAGAGGATTCGATCCGGAGAAGCGGCCGAGACCGCTAGGGTTTAGCCCGAAATTCGTTCGGCCCTGGCGCTGACGTGCTCAATCAGTTGTTTTGCCAGGGGCCCTACCACGGACTTGCTCAGCCCGTCCTTACTGGCTTGATCGCGCGCTGCTGCGATGTGGTCGGGCAGTTCGCTGGCCAATTCCTGAAGCATGCCGAGCACACGCTCTTCCGGCAGACTGCAAGTCACCGCCAACTTGCGCCAATCCGCACGACTCACCCGAGCGATCTCATAGCGGTCGCCAATCTTCATGGACAATCGCTGCACCACCAGCGTCGGGTACGGGAGTTGACTGGAAATGTCATAGAACGGCGCGAGTCGCACTTCATTCGCCGCGCCCAACAGCAGCGAATAGTTCTTGGCGTGCGCGTCCGTTCCACCGATCAACCAGTTGAGCATGTTGACCCGCAGGAAGCGCTCCACATCCAGATCCGACTCCGAACTGATGCGACGAATCAGCGTCACGATGGCAGCGACGCCCGGCCCACCCTCCTCCTGATATTTCTTACCCGGCATCAAGCCCAGGGCCTGGCACATATCTTCCTGATGCACTCGACGAACGGCCGAGCTACCCGATTTTGCAGGCAAGCGATCGTATCGCTCGATGACAATATAGGGTTCATCCAGCTGTAGAACATACGATCGCGCCGCCGGCAGACCGAGGCGGGCAGCGACGTCTTGACACAAGTGCTCATTCTCGATGAGGCCGTCGAAACTCGGAATGCAGGGTTTGATGATGTGTGTAGTAGGCGTGCGGCCACTCGGCACACCCCAGCGCCGCTTCTGCGCATCGAAGTAAAGCGCGGTCTTGGCCTGCGCCCCCGGCAAACTCATTTTGCCAGCATCGCTCGGGCGACGAACCGCTGCCACATCTTCGCGCAGTTGCCTGAGTCGCTCCGCAAGATCGTCAGTCGATATCCAATCGACGCTGAGGCGGCTTGACTGCAGATCCCCGAGCTTATCCGCTGGGATCAACTGCGCGGCACCGGGCACATCGGCGCCCACGTGAGTCAGCAGCTTGAACGGGTTCGACGCGGAAACGTGATATTGCTGGGCCCAACGCTGCAATACGTTCGGATTCTCCGGCAACAGATTCCACAGATACGGCAGGACGGTACGTTGCGCATACTCGATTCTCGCTAGAGGCATGCTCACGGAAAGCGGGTGAGCCGCTTCCGCCTCTAGCCATGCATCCTCGTAGGCAAACGAGAGGCGGCCGGCGCGGTCGACGCGCAACCGGCCAATCACTTGCCCCTCGATTACCGCGAGGAGTTCGCTCACTTACGCCTCTGCAACCGACTGAATACTTCATCGAGTCGCGAGATTTCGGCGGGCTTATCCTTATTTGCTTGCGCCGCTTTGTCGCGCAAGAAAACACGGGCACCCACAAACTCCAACGCCTTGAGCACGAGCGCAAGCTCCGCCTTGGCATTGCCCGCTTCCAGGCGCAGCACCCATTTGCGCTCCACACCCA
>NZ_JAEUPY010000515.1 GCF_016790065.1 Steroidobacter sp. | reverse complement strand
CTATCGCTGTATCGAAAGCGGTTCAATGCCGAGCCTTCGTGGCGAGGTAAGCGCATTTGGCTGCGATTCGAAGCAGCGATGAATGTCGCTCGCGTGAGTATGAATGGCCGAGAGGTGCTTACTCACCTCGGTGGCTATTTGCCGTTCGTGGTCGATCTGAGCGAGCGGCTGCGTTTCGACGCGCCTAACGAGATCGTGGTCTGGCTGGACAATCGCGACAACGCGATCACCGGCCCGAAAGCCCTGCATGTGCTGGACTTCAATATGTATGGCGGGCTGTATCGGGATGTGACCTTGCTCGTGAAGGAGCCGCTGCACATCACCGATGAAATCCTTGCGAATCAGCGGGGCGGCGGTGGCGTGTTCGTCACCTACCCCGAAGTCAGCCGCGAGCGCGCGAAGGTTGATATCAAAACCCAAGTGCGCAATGACGGACGCTCGACGGTGATCTTTCGCGTGGCGCAGGCTCTGTGGCGTGATGGCAGGCAGATCGCGACGGCGAGTTCATCGGTACTGACGGTAAAGCAGGGCGCGTCGGTCGATGTGAATGTCGATCTGGCAGTTCCACAGCCGCAACTTTGGTCGCCGCGATCGCCGTCGCTATACGACTTGGTCAGTGCAGTAGAGATCGACGGCAAAGTCGTCGACGAGCGGCGTACGCGCATCGGGATTCGGCGCGTGGAGTTCGCGGGCGGCAAGTTCAAGCTCAACGGCGAGGAGATGTTTCTGCGTGGCGTGAATCGTCATCAAGAGCATCCCTACGTGGGTTACGCCGTATCGCGGGCTGCGGACTATCGCGATGCTCGTCGGATCAAGGAAGCGGGATTCGATTTCGTTCGGTTGTCGCACTACCCACAGTCGACGTACTTCATGGCGGCCGCCGATGAGCTTGGGTTGGTGCTGCTCAACTCGGTGCTGGGGTGGCAGTTCTATAACGACGATCCACGCTTCGAGCAGCAGGTCGTGCAGACCTGTCGCGATCTAGTGCGTCGGGACCGCAATCATCCCAGCTCGATCCTGTGGGAGTGCTCGCTCAATGAAAGCCAGATGCCCAAGGCACTGGTGCAGAAATTCCAGCGCGCCGTTCATGAGGAGTATCCCGGTGATCAGGCGTTCTCGGCCGGCTGGCAGAACGACGGCTATGACATTTATATCCAGGCTCGTCAGCATCGCATCGAGCACTATCAGCCGCCGGATCGGCCGTATCTGGTGTCCGAGTACGGCGATTGGGAATATTACGCGCTCAACGCCGGCTTCCATCAGCAGGCCTGGGCCAACTTGCAGCCGGATGCACGCACCAGCCGCCAATTGTTGAGTGCGGGTGAGGCGCGGTTGCTGCAGCAGGCCACCAACAATCAGGAAGCTCACAACGATAACTTCAATGTGCCGGCGTTCGCCGATGCGTATTGGGCGATGTTCGATTACAACCGCGGCTACGCGGAGGATTTGGAAGCGTCGGGCCCGATGAGTTTGGAGCGCGTGCCCAAATTCAGTTATTACTTTTTCCGCTCGCAGCGAGATGCGGATGAAGTTTCGCCGCTGTACTCGTCGGGTCCGGAAGTATTCATCGCTAGTTACTGGCAACCGGACTCGACGACGGATGTGCGCGTGTATGGCAATGTCGAGGAAGTCGAGCTATTGCTAAACGGACGCTCAATTGGCCGGCAGCGGCCGGAGCGGGATCGAATCTCCAGCCACCTGCGACATCCACCGTTCACTTTCAAACTCGGCAAGTTCGAGGCGGGGGAATTGCAGGCTGTCGGTTACATCGGTGGTCGCAGCGTTGCACGGCATCGAGTCGTTACGCCAGAAGCGGTGGAGCGAGTGGCTATCGAGTTCGACACTGTCGGCATCTGCACAGACGCTGAACGCGCCGATCAGATTTTTGTACGCGCCACGTTGCTCGATGCCAACGGCAGGGTCGTGCCAGTGTCAGGTAGGGAAGTGGACTTCACCAGTCAGGGCCGCCTGGCGCTCGTAGGTCCAACCAAGCTACTCACTGAAGCGGGTATCGCGACCGCGCTGCTTCAGGTGCGCGCCACTATAGATAAGAAAGATCACAGCAGGCAGGCGAGTGTCTCAGTGATCGCCGCCGGGCAACGAGCTACCGCGATTTTTTCCGAAACCTCTTGTCGCAGCGTGTTTATTAGCCGCTGACCGCGACGAAGCGCGCCATCCCCGAGCCCTAGCTTGCGTTCCCGATTTGGGTGCTATATATCATACAAATTCGTATTGTCTGAGTAAAAAGCTGAGTCACTCCGAGTAGAAGAAGGATGCTTTGCAGGGGGAGCTATGCGTACTCGAGCGAGGACGAATCGTCTTTGGCGTAAAGCTTTGGGTTGTTCCGCGCCGGTGCTGCTGTTGAGCACAGCCCACGCCGCCGAACCTCAGTCGTCGACCACCGGCGTCATAGAAGAAATCGAAGTCACGGGCATTCGCGAAAGTCTGCGCGACGCGCTGTCGGTGAAAATGAATT
The DNA here is from genome assembly GCF_016790065.1 of Steroidobacter sp. Lineage (GTDB taxonomy): Bacteria > Pseudomonadota > Gammaproteobacteria > Steroidobacterales > Steroidobacteraceae > Steroidobacter. Next base: position 17,293 of record NZ_JAEUPY010000515.1, on the reverse strand, counting down.
CCGATCTGGTGGTGGATGCGATTTCTTCGGAAGACATCGGCCAACTTCCTGACGTCACCATCGCCGAGTCCATCAATCGGCTACCAGGCATCAACGCCACGCGAGATCGCGGCAACGACAGCCAAGCTGTGGTTCGCGGTCTGGGCGCACGACTCGTCCTCGGAACCATCAATGGTCGCGAAGTCGCGTCTTCCGAGCCTGATCGCAACGTACGATGGGAAATTTACCCCTCCGAAGTAGTGTCCGGCGTGAAGGTGTACAAGACGCAGTCAGCCGATCTGATTGCCGGCGGCGTGGCGGCCACCATCGACATCGCAACGCTGCAGCCGCTGGACTACCACGGCGAAGAGTTTGTGATTCGCGGCGGCCCTGTTTACTACGACGCCGGGGCGGACATTCCCGACTACGATCCTTGGGGCTATCGTGCCAGCGGCTCGTTTGTTTACAAAGCCAGCGAAACCTTCGGCCTGGTGGTCGGCTTGACGGCTCAACAACAAAAGAACGGTTATCCGTCGTTCACTGGCTGGGGCTACAACGATTCGAGCGCTCGACCACCGGAAGGGGCGAGCGACTTCACCGGCGATCTCAATGGCGACGGCGTTCCCGATGCGACGCCTTGGGGCGCGCAAGTGTCGGTGAACGCCATCGATCAAGACCGACGCGGTGTTTCGCTCGGTACGCAGTGGCGACCGTCCGATCATTTCGAACTGCGTTTCGACGCGTTGTACTCGGACGTGGACATTCACGAGGACCAAGGCCAGACGGTGTATGGCCAGAACAATTGGGGCAACTGGGATAACGGCAGCTGGTCCGCGTACAACGCAGCGGGCGCGAGTTACACCATCGTCGATGGCACCGTGGTGGCTGCGACTCTGCCATTCAGCTCAGTGACCACGGTGGTGTCGGACTATGACGAAAGCAAAGAGCTGTCCGTCACTGGCTTGAATGGTCGCTGGACCGGGGATCGCTGGAGCGTGGCCGGCGACATTTCTTATTCGAAGGCAGAGCGTGAAAACATTTGGGCCGCGGTGCGCACCGAGGTCTATCCCGACTGGATGACTTGGGACACACGCGGCAGTCGCTTGCCGACCATCACGACCAGCGTGGATCCGACATCCTTGACGCAGTACGCGCCGGACTATCGCGGCGGCAGTGTCGACGGGCCGGAACATTTGAACGACGAGCTAACCGCCGGCGCTCTCGATTTCTCTCGCACCCTGGACAATGGGCTCCTGAGCTCGCTGCACTTCGGTGCTCGGTTATCCAGCCGCAGCAAGAAACACGATCGCATGGAGAACTATCCGGGCACTGTCGCCGGTGGCGTGGAAATTCCGGCGGAGCTGTTCCGTGTGTACCGAGTGAAGTCCGTGAATCTGCCGCCGGTGTTGCTGGGCGACTACGATGAGATCGCTCGGCTCGCCTATGGATCGGCGCTGAACCCCAGCAATGCTCGCGAGAATCTGAGCCAGCGCTGGAAGGTCAAGGAAGACGTCACCGAAGGCTATTTCAAATTCAACTTTCAGACCCAGGCCATCGCGCAACGCATGTCAGGAAACATCGGCGTGCGGCTGGTCGACGTGCAAACTACGAGCGACGGCTTTCAACAAGCGACGGGGGCTAGCTCGCTCGCGGCAGTGACTGTGGAGCACGACTACAACGATCTCCTGCCCAGCGCCAATGTGAACTTCAATCTCACCGACACGACGCTGCTGCGCTTCGGTGTGGCGAAGGTCGTGGCACGTCCACCGCTCGATGAGTTGCGCGCCAGTCGCACACTGACGAGTTGGTTGCCGTACACGGGCAATGCTGGCAATCCCAAGCTCGAGCCGTTCAAGGCGACTCAGTTCGACGCGTCGTACGAGTGGTACTTCCGAGACGAAGCGTTGCTGGGCTTCTCGGCGTACTACAAGGATGTGTCCTCGTACATTGGCTGGCGACAGGATCCACAAACGTATCAAGGCATCACGTATGCGGTGGCGAATCCGGTCAACGGCAAAGGCGGTTCGATCACCGGCGCGGAGATCACTTTCCAGACCCCGTTCTTCTTCTGGAGCGCGCTCGAAAACTTCGGCGTGTACTCGAATTACGCCTACGTGGATTCGGACGTGGAGGAGTTCGTGCCCGTGACCAATCCGCTGACCGGCGCCGGCTTCGCCGCACACACCGCGGTGTTCGACCTCTGGTACAGCTCGGGCCCGTTGGAGGCGCGGCTGGGTTTCAAGTATCACAGCCCATTCACGGTCATTTACGGCTGGAATGGCGCCGAGTTGCAGACGTTAGAAGATGAGTCGGTGCTGGATTTGAGTACCTCGTACCAGCTCAGCTCGGGCATCCAGCTGCGTTTCCAGGTCAACAACCTGACCGATGAGCCGTTGCGCATGTATCGGGACAACCAACGCAACCGGATCGGGCGTTATGACGAATACGGCCGGCGCTACCTGCTGGACGTCACCATGAAGTTCTGAGGCTGGGCAGTCTCTTTGGCGAAGACCGGCGCCCTCGAAGCCAAGCAGTCCGGTGGGCGGGGGAGGATCGTCGGGCCGGGTTTTTGAGGATTGCCGGTGAAACCGACCCCAGCACGCATGCAGTTGACGATCTCGACCGAGCTGGGCGTCTATGGTAGAGAGTCTTACATGGCTCCTCCTCCTGTGACTGATCCGACGGCCGGGCTACCTTTCGAGGCCCGCACCTCGCGCATCACTGCGATGGAGGACCTGCTGGCCACGCTGAAAGCCCAGCAGACCCCGGCAGGGGTACGCACCGGCGATGGTGTGCGCCACCCCCTTCCGGACGGCTCCGGCTTCCGACACGACTACGATGCCGAAGTGGCTCGCGGCGGCTGGGACTTCTACCTGGTCGGCGAGGGCCTGTCGGTCGCGCTGGTGGAGTTCGTGGCCTGTCGCAAGATCGCCAGGCTGCACAGCTTGGGCGACCACCTGGTGATTTCCGCCGTCATCGAAGGCAACAGCCACATCACCGCGCCCGGCGGGGGTAGCGGCGAGCTCAGCAACGGTTACTGCACCATCTATGGCATGCAGACCGGCGAGGAATTCGAGACCGTCTACGAATCCGGCCGGCCGCTGAAGTGGGTCAGCATCTTCATCGACCGCCACGCTTTCTTTTCCGCCACGCGCTTGCAGACCTTGGATTTGCCGCCGGCCTTGCGCAGCTTCATTCAGGACGGCATGCGGCTGGCCCATCGAAACATCCCGCTGTCGAACGCCGCCTCGCTGACCGTCCAACAAATGTTGGAGCGGCCGTTCAAGGGTGGCCTGCAGCGCGCGTACTTGCATGGCAAGGCGCTGGAGCTGATTTGCCACGTGATGTTCACGATGGCTCACGACTCGCTCGAAGAGCTGAGCGACGTCGCGTTCTCCACGGCCGACTACGCCAAGCTGGAAAAGGCCATGGCGTACATCAAGCGCAGCCTGGATGAGCCGTTCAGCATCGCCGAGCTCGCCACCGCGGTCGGCATGACTCGCCAGCGCTTGCAGCTGGGTTTCCGGGTCGTCTATGGCGACACGGTCGGCCGCATTCGAGACAAAGTCCGGATGGAGCGAGCGTTGAATCTGGTGCGCAGCTCCAACCTGTCCATGATCGACATCGGCTTGGAAGCCGGTTACGAACATCCCGCCAGTTTCACCCGCGCTTTCAAGGCCGCTTTCGGCGTCTCACCGGCGCGCATGCGACGCCTGAGCGAGCAGTCGACGCTGACCACCAAAGTCGCCGATCATCCCGAGTCCGTCAGCGACGAGTAGTCCGTTCCGTACGGCGGTGTTCTGTCTGCAACACCGCACGCGCCGATGTCAGCACGGCTAAAAATGCCCTGTGTTGTACTTGATCCCTACCGATCCCGAGGGTGTCATGTACGACTGCAGGCAGTTCTTCATCAATGGCGAATGGCTGACTCCGAGCGGACGCAAGGAATCGCTGGTCATCAATCCGGCCACCGAACAACCGGTGGGCAAGATTCTGTTGGGCACGGCTGACGACGTCGATACCGCCGTTCGCGCCGCCCGCGTCGCCTTCGAAACATACTCGCAAACCTCTCGCGAAGAGCGCATCGCGCTGCTCGAGCGCATCGTCAAAATTTACGAAGCGAATATCGATCGACTGGCGCAGGCCGTGTCGGACGAAATGGGCGCGCCGATGACACTCGCCGTGCAAGCGCAGGCTGGCAGCGGCTTTCGTCACCTGTCGACCGCGTTGACCATCCTCAAGGACTTCGAGTTCGAGGAACGCCTGGGCACGACTCAAATTCGTCGCGAGCCCATCGGCGTGTGCGGTTTGATCACGCCTTGGAACTGGCCGCTGAATCAGATCACCTGCAAAGTCGCACCGGCGCTGGCAGTGGGATGCACCGTCGTGCTGAAGCCCAGCGAAGCGGCGCCGATCACTGCGCATATCTTTGCGGAGATCCTGGCGGAGGCGGGCGTGCCGAAGGGCGTGTTCAACTTGGTCGATGGCGATGGTCCCGGCGTGGGCGAGGCGCTCTCGCGTCATCCCGACATCGACATGGTGTCGTTCACTGGCTCGACCCGCGCCGGCGTACTCGTCGCCAAGGCTGCGGCCGACACCGTCAAGCGCGTGTCGCAAGAGCTCGGCGGCAAATCAGCCAACATCATTTTGGAAGATGCCGATCTCGCTGCATCGGTGGCGCATGGCGTGACCTGGATGATGACCAACAGCGGTCAGTCCTGTAACGCACCGTCTCGCATGCTCGTGCCTGCTGATCGTTATGACGAAGCCGTGCAAGTTGCCAAGCAGACGGCGGAACAGTTGGTCGTCGGCGATCCGAAGGCCCCTGGTGTCACCACCGGGCCGCTGGCCAACAAACTCCAGTTCGAACGCGTGCAAGCGCTGATCGAGAAGGCCATTGCCGAGGGTGCCAAGCCCGTGATCGGCGGCCTCGGTCGGCCGGCGGGCATCGACAAGGGCTACTTCGTGCGGCCCACGATCTTCGCGGGCGTGAACAATGAGATGACCATCGCGCGGGAAGAAGTGTTCGGCCCGGTGATGGTGCTGATTCCGTACAAGGACGAAGCCGATGCGATCCGCATCGCCAATGACACCATCTACGGTCTCTCGGGTCACGTGCACTCCAAGAACATCGACAACGCGCGTCGCGTGGCGTCGAAGATGCGCACGGGCATGATCCATGTGAACGGCGCAGCTCGCGATATGTTTGCACCGTTCGGCGGCTACAAGCAGTCGGGCAACGGTCGCGAATGGGGTCGCGAAGGCTTCAAGGAGTTCCTCGAAACCAAGGCCATGATGGGCTACTACCCTTAACTTCCAGGCCGCGAGGAGCAACGTCATGGTCGAGCAAGTCAGAACGACTCAGCAGTGGCAGGGCCTGGATCGGGCCCATCACATGCATCCCTTCACGGATTCGAAGGCGCTGGCGGCGCGCGGCACTCGCGTCATCACGCATGCCGAAGGCGTCTATATCTACGACAGCGAAGGTAACAAGATCCTCGACGGCATGGCCGGCCTGTGGTGCGTGGCTGTGGGTTACGGCCGGCGCGAGCTGATCGACGCAGCGACCAAACAAATGGAAGTGCTGCCGTACTACAACAGCTTTTTCCAATCCTCGACACCTACGCAGATCGAGCTGGCACATCGGCTGTCGGAGCTGACGCCCGCAGGTGTGAATCATTTCTTCTACGCCAACTCTGGCTCGGAAGCGAACGACACCATCATCCGATTGGTGCGCTACTACTGGTCGTTGCTCGGCAAGCCGGACAAGCGCACTTTCATCGGCCGCACCTATGGCTATCACGGCAGCACGGTCGCGGCGTCCAGCATGGGCGGCATGGCGCCGATGCACGCGCAGGATAAGAAGCTGCTGCCGGACTTTGCGCATATCTCGCATCCACATTGGTACTCGCTGGGTGGCGATCTCACGCGCGAAGAATTCGGTTTGAAAGCGGCGCGTGAGCTGGAAGCCAAGATTCTGGAGTTGGGCGCTGACAACGTTGCCGCGTTCATTGGTGAGCCGGTGCAAGGCGCGGGCGGTGGCATCGATCCGCCGTCGACCTATTGGCCGGAGATTCAGCGCATCTGCCGGAAGTACGACGTGCTGGTGGTGGCCGACGAGGTCATCTGCGGCTTCGGTCGCACTGGCAATTGGTTCGGCTCGGATACGTATCAGATTCAGCCAGACCTGATGACCATGGCCAAAGCCATGTCGTCGGGCTATCTGCCGATCGCGGCAGTGGGCATTCACGACCGCATCTTCAATGTGATTCATGAGTCCGGCGGCCAGATTCATCACGGCTACACGTACTCAGGTCATCCGGCCGCGTGCGCCGTCGCCATCGCCAACTTGGACATTCTGCGCAAGGAAGAGATCGTCGAGCGCGTGCGCACCGAGATTGGTCCGTACTTCCGATCCACGTTGCAGGAAGTGGCCGATAAACATCCGCTGATCGGCGAGCTACGCGGCGCTGGGTTGCTGGCTGCGTTCCAGCTCGTGAAAGACCGCGCCACGCGTAACATCTTCGCGCCCGAGGAAGATGCGGCGATTCGTTGCCGTGAGTTCGCACTACAAAACAATCTGATCATGCGTCCGGCTGGCCGGCAGACCATGGTGTTGAGTCCGCCGCTGGTGATTACTCGCGCTCACGTGGATGAGATGGCTGACAAGGCCAAGCGTGCCTTCGACGAAACCGCCAAATCCTTTGGATTGTTGTGAACGTCACCATCCTGGGATGCGGTTTGATCGGTGCCAGCTGGGCCGCGCTGTTCAGCGCCGTCGGCCGGCATCGCGTGCGGGCGTGGGATCCGTCGGCAACTGCTAGAGCTGCGTTCGCCGAAAAGGTAGCGCGCGCCGAGCAGCAGTTGGTTGAACTGGGTGCAGAGGCCGGCGAACCCGTTGGCGTGTTCGAGCATCTCGAAGAAGCGCTGTGGGGCGCGGAATGGGTGCAAGAGAACGCGCCTGAGAAGACCGAGCTGAAGGCGCAGTTGTTCAGTCATGTCGAGTCTGTCATCACGCGTGACTGCATCATCGCCAGCAGTACGTCGTCGTTCACTTGGTCGCAACTCGCGGGTGACTTGAAGCACTCGGATCGCTTCGTCATCGCGCATCCTTTCAATCCTCCCCATCTGGTGCCGCTGGTGGAGCTGTACTCGCCCAACGCAGCGACGCTGGAGGCGGCGGTGAAGTTCTTCTCCGACGTCGGCCGCGTGCCGGTCTGCATGAAGAAGGAAGCGACCGGACACATCGGCAACCGTTTGGCTTCGGCGCTGTGGCGTGAAGCTGTGCACATCGTTGCGGACGGTATCGCCTCGGTCGAGGACGTCGATCGCGTGCTGATCCATGGGCCGGGATTGCGCTGGTCGGTGATCGGCACTCACTTGGGCTATCACTTGGGCGGCGGCGACGGCGGCATCGATCATTATCTGCGCCATCTCGGGCCGAGCCAGGAGCGTCGTTGGTCGACGCTCGGCAATCCCAAGCTCAATGAAGAAGCGTGCCGCAAGATCTCTGCAGGTGTGCATGAGGAAGCGCGCGGCCGAGAGGTTCCCCAGCTCGAACAGCAGCGAGACCGGCAGCTGATGGCAATCCTCAAGCTGCGGCGCGAACATCCAACCATCGACGAGTAACAGCATGCAACAGCAAGCACAGCAAGAAATCGAAGCATTGTTGAAGACCTATTTCGAAGGCCTGTATCACGGCGATTCGGAGCGGTTGCGGGCGGTGTTTCATCCGCAGGCGCAATTGTTCGGCGAAGTGCGCGGCAAGCCTTACCAGAACACCTTGGAGGGTTTCGTGACTGCGGTGGCGAACCGCCAGTCGCCGCACGCCAAAGGCGAGCCGTTCCAGATGGAAACCTTGGAAATCCAAGTGCTGAACCAGATTGCGTATGTGCGAGCGCGTGCTCCCATGCTCGGCTTCAACTACTTCGACTATCTCGCGTTGGTGCACAATGGCGAGCGTTGGTTGATCACGAACAAGTTATTCACGCACGTCGATGTCTGAAATCGCTGCTGGCCGCGGCCCGCGTATCGCGCTCGTTCATGCATTGGCGGAGTCACTGCCGCCCATTCATATCGCTTTCGCCAAGCACTGGCCGGAAGCCGTCACATTCGATTTGTTCGACTCGTCGCTGGCGCGGGATCTGGCGCATGCGGGCAAGCTCGAACCGGCGATGATGGAGCGCTTTCTAACCCTCGGCCGATATGCGGCAAACGCAGCGGGCGAGGGCGGGCGGACGGCCGGAATTCTGTTTACCTGTTCCGCGTTCGGGCCGGCCATCGACGCGGTGAAGGCCGCGTTGCCGATGCCGGTGCTACGGCCGAACGAAGCGACATTCAGCCGCGCACTCGATATTGGCGGCCACATTGGCTTGCTGGTGACTTTCCCTCCGTCGCTGCCGGCTCTGGAAGCAGAGCTGTCAGCGATGGCGGCGGAGCGCGGCGTCAGCATCAAGATCACGAGTCGAGTCATCGACGGCGCATTGGTCGCGCTCAAGCGGGGCGATGGGCCAACGCATGATCGTCTCGCTGCTGCCGTGGCGGCAGAAATGCCCAAGACGGATTGTTTGATACTGGGCCAGTTCTCACTGGCGCAAGCGGAGACGGCCGTGCAGGCCGTCGTTTCCTGCCCAGTGCTCACGACGCCACGCAGCGCCGTCGAGCAGTTGCGGACTATGTTGTCGGCAAACTCGCCATGAGCCGAGCGATTTCGCGACTGTCCGAGTCCTGACGCGCCAGCAGCTGTTGGATGATCAGCAGGCGATCGGACGCGGGATGCGTCTGGTTCAGCTTGGTCACGCCTTCGATTCGTTCGACCGTGATTCGAAACGAACGAATCCGCGGCAACAGCTGCTGCACTTTGCCCGGCGGTGCTTGCTCGAGCGTCCAGGGATGTTCGTTGTCACGTTCCAGCACTTGCGCCACCCGACGCAATACTTTGATCTGACCTTCATCGTCGTCGATGAGCTCGATGTGTCCACGGAGCTGTGCGGAAACATAGTCCCACGTCGGCACGGTCAGCAGGGTTTTGTACCAGCTCGCGGAAATGTATGTGTGCGGGCCCGGGAACACCGCCAGCACGCGCTGACCGGACTGGAGTGCATCTGCATGCGGGTTGATGCGAGTGAGATGGCCCACCAGCGTGGCGGTGGTGTCGTCGGTTTCGAAGAATATCGGCGTGGGCGTGGCGTAGGTTTGGCCGTCCACGGCAGTGATCAGATGGGCGAACGGATATTTCTTGACGATCGCGATGGGATCCGCGGCGGCGAAGGCGCTCGGGGAATACATCACTCTGGCGGCGGCGGCTGAGGTGCTCATAAGGCGAGTCTAGCCAGGGCGTTTACACCGCTGGTTGCCAAGCGCGAGGGAGGTGATGCCTCAGCTGCACCACGCTCCGGACCGTGGGAGCCCGCCTGCCGTCAGTGGGCTCCCACGATATCGATCAGCCGCCGGCCGAATGTTTCGGCCAACGCTGGGCCCAGGGCTCGGCCTGTTCCAACTCGAAGGCCAGTTGCAACAGCAGTTCATCTCGGCCGCGATTGGTGGCAAACATCGAACCTATCGGTAAACCCTGGTCGTTCGCATACAGCGGCACGGAGATCGCCGGCGAGCCGGTGAGGTTCTGTAGCGGCGTGTACGAAACGTAGTCGAACATGCGTTCATACATCGGTTCGAACGCCTGCGTCGGTGCCAGTGCACCGAGCGGCAGCGGCGAATGTCGCAACACCGGCGTGAGCAACACGTCGTAACGCGAATAGAAGTCGTCCAGCGCGCGCGCCGCTCGGGCCGATTCATCGTAAATCCGATCGGTGTCGGTCATCGTCAGGCTGGTGGTGCTCAAGCCGAGATTTACCGTCCACGGCTCCAGCACATCTTCGAGCTTGCCTTCACGCAGAGAAGCACGAGCGAAGCTCACCAGGTCCTGCGCCAGATACGCCCAGATCAACTTGAAGGCGCGATCCACGGCCGGGCCGTCGAACGGCCGCTTCACTTCTTCAACCGTGTGACCGAGCTTTTGACACAACTCTGCCGTGCGTCGAACCACTGCCGCCACATCCGGCGACGGTTGTTGATCGTTGAAGTTCTCCAACGCGAAGCCGATACGCAGGCGGCGCGACTTCGGATCGAACTGCAATGGCTGCTTCTGTGTCGGTGCCGTAACAGCGAACGACCAAGCAGCATCGCGCACCGAGCGTGACAGCAGCGTGTCGCCGACCAGAAAGTCTTCGATGATGTGAGCGCCACGGGCTCGCACGTTCGCGCCGCGACTCGGCTTCAGCCCGACCACGCCACAGCACGCTGCCGGGATGCGAATCGAACCGCCGCCATCTGCGGCATGGCCCAGTGCGACCATGCCGGAGGCAACCGCTGCGCCGGCGCCGCCACTCGAGCCACCGCTGGAGTGAGCCAGATTCCAAGGATTGCGCGACGGGCCATACAACACTGGCTCAGTGGTAGGCAGCAATCCGAACTCGGGTGCATTGGTCTTGCCGAGCGGGATCAGGCCGGCGTTATCCAGCCGATCCGAATAGTCGCTGCCGGCGCTCAATGGGGGCGCGTTCTTCTTCAAGCGCGAACCGCTGCGGCTCGGCATGCCGGCGTAGTCCATACCGTCTTTCAACAGATAGGGCACGGCGTTGAGCGCGCTGTCGCTCTTGATGGTCGCTGCCTTCTGCAAGGCCGCTTCATAGGTGCGATGGGTAATCGCGTTGAGCGCAGGGTCGAGCGCTTCGATGCGGTCGATCGCCGCCTGTACCAATTCCTTGGCGCTGAGCTCGCCTGAGCGGACCAGTTCCGCCTGTGCATGGGCATCCAGGCGGCCAATGGCCATTGCGTCCCTAGAATTCATCATGAGCCTACTTGTTTCCACCGATCTAGAGTTGGGATCTGGAGGGAAGGGTAGGCAGTGCCAGGCGGCGGCGCCTCGCGGGCAGGACGGCGCAGTTAGCAGATGGGGTCGATTGGCGGGCTCAGCTGCGGTGAGTCCACCACTCGCGCACGCCGATGTTCCGATGTGGGGCAAGCGCGGTCGGATACCGCTCCAAGACCGAGGAGGGAAAAGCGTTCGCGGTGCCCTTGAGCCGGCGGTCGAAAAAGCCGAGCACGAAGGCGTTGGTGGCCTCGATCATTTGTTCGGAGTTGCCCTTGCCGTACAGCCGGGTTTTCAGTGGCCCGCGTGCCGCGAGCGGTAGATCGGTCAGCCCCACATGTCGTGCGCCGATCAAGCGAGCGCGTGTGACATTGTCGTTATCGCCGGCGGTGCTCCAGCTTTCGTAGGCATAGCCGCTCAGCAGATTGAAGGTCGGGTCGGCTGAGGTCGGGCCGAACGGTGGATAGTCCACCCAGTCTGCATGCAGCACCGCCAGCGGCATTCGCACCGGCGCGTCGTACAGGCTCCAGTCGAACTCCTCGCCGTCGAGATTCACCGCAGCCTTACAGCGTGGATCGTGATGACACGCGGATGCTGAGGTGGTGCCGCCGAACGACATGCCGGCGAAACCGATGCGTTGATCGTCCGCCACTTCTTGCAGCTCATGCATGGCGTCCGGCAGACCATGCGCGGTCAAGCGATCGACGAAGAAGCGCAGGTCGTCGCGCCACGCCTTGAAGCTCTGCATCACGCGATGCTTGTCGAAGTCGGTCTGGTACTGATGGAGCGCGGCGTAGCGAGTGTCGTGGTCGGCGCCGGTCCAGAACTTGATCATGCCCTGCGTCGGTGTTTGCGCCGACTGCTTCTTCGGCGAGACCGGAATCTTCACGCCATCGGAGAACGCCATCGTGCCGGCGTCGTAGGGGTGACCCACGCTGAAGACCAAGTAGCCGTGGCTCGCTAGCTTTTCCATCAGCGCCGTGTTCTGGCCGGGCCAGCACCAGTAGCCATGACTGAATACGACCACGGGCAGCGAGTCGGACACGTTCACTGGCGCATCCACATAGCTGTGAGTGCGCACCAGACTGAAGTGGCGATACATCACGTACGGCAAGCCGAAGTCTTTGAACACGTCGATGGCGTGATCGTCGACTTCAGCGCGAGTCAGGTACGGGCGCGTGCTGAACCCTTCGATGCTGGATGCCGGATACCAGGCGCGTACCAGGATTCTTCTCGGCGTACCGGGCGTGTCTTCCATCACACCCTGGCGAGCTTGATCGATCATCTCGAATTGGCGAGTACCGACAGCGTGCGGGCCGCTGGGCTCAGGCAACGAGAAGATCGGTAGGAAATAAAACAAGGCGGCGCTGGCGGCGATCAGTCCGATCACTATCGAGCTCAGCGTGCGACGCAGCCAACGCAGCGGTTGGGTTGCCAGATACGGCGGCATGATGGCGATGCCAACGATCAATAGCGCGGCCAGCACCGCCGGAGTGGCTTGCCAGCTGTTGCGATAAGTCGAGATCGAACCGGCCAGCGCTGCGATGAAGGCCAGCGCGATGGCACCACGTCGATTCTGGCTGCGGAGCGCCATCGCCAAAGCGGCGATGGCGCCCAGCATCAGTACGACGTCTGTAATCAGCACGTCAGCGACACGGCCGGTCAGGCCGACGCGGTGCGCTGCGCCCTCAGCACCAGCCAAGCACCGATGGTCAGCAACGGCAGCAGGAACACGACCAGGAAGAACGCCGAGCTGTAGCGATAGCCGCGGCCGATCAGATCGATCAAGCCGATGGTGGTCGCGAAGTAGGCGGCGACGATCATGGCAACCACTGCGATCAGCGGACGCAGCCAAGACGGCATGGCGCTGCCCTTGTCTTCGTAACTACGAGCCACTCGCTCGTTCACTCCGTGCAACAAGCCGGCGCCGGTCTTGAACAACGCACCCAGGATCACCAGCTGCACCACCGTGCTCATCCAGGAGATGTTCAGCTGTTCGAGCACCACCGTCACCGGCAGCGGCGCCGACACGATCTGCGGATAGAAGGCCGACAAGGCCAGCAGGAACGCAAAACCGGGCAGCAACACCAACGGACCGGTGAGCGCGCCGGCAATCAACGCCTCGGAGCGCGTGGTGAAGTGGCGAGCGACGAAAATCAGAATGGGCAGCACGGAGATGTTGTAGCCGGTGTAGCTCACGCCGTTCACCACAGCGGTGCCCCAACGGATCGGCTCGACGCCGATGGCCGCCGTCATTTGATCGCCGAACTTGGACCAGACCATCAGGAACATGCCCAGGTAGGTGGCATAGAACAGCACCGACCAGGCCGAGATCAGCCGCTCGATGATCTTGTTACCGAAGAACACCAGCAGCGCCACGATGGCCAGGAACACAGTGGTATTCAGCAGTTCAGGCGAGCCGAACATCTCCGCCAGCAAGCGGGCCGCTGCGGCCGAGATCACCGCCAGCACCAGAAGTAGCGAGCAGAAGTAGCCGATCTCGAACACCACCGAGCCGTAGCGCCCCAAGAAGGTGGTGCAGAAGCTCTTGTAGTCGAAGGCGTGATGGCGGCGTGCCAGTTCGAACGCGATCATGGAGCCCACGCTGAACAGCAAGGCCGTGACCGTCATGCCGAGCAGGCCGGTGGCCGGTCCGGTACTGACGAAGAATTCGACCAGCTCGCGGCCCGTGGCATAGCCACCGCCGACGATCACGGCTTGGATGACCAAGCCCGGCACGATGTAGCGCTCTAAAAAATTACGTAACGACAAGTGTCTTGGCTCCCGAAATGATCGTTGCTGGTCGCGTGTTATGCCGCGGTTGTGCCAAAGCCTGCGTGAGATGTCGAGCCCCACGCTTGGCGCGCAAGGTACGAAACTTCGCAGATCGGCGCAGCTTCGTAGCTTGGCGTCGCTTTTGGCAGCCGATCTGCTAAGCGCGAACGCCCGCTGGAGAAGTGCGCGCTGAGCCGGCCCGGTACTGTACGCCGATTCTCATCGAGACTGGCTCTATCTAGATTGGCCATATCGAGATCGGCTGTAGCTATCATCGCCCGCACAGGAGGGGCGCCGCATGTTGAGTCCATATTTGCTGTTTCTGGGCGATGTCACCGAGCTTGCCGCTGCCAAAACCGCGGCCGGCATTCAGCAGTGGCGCCCTGAGTTTTGTGTCGGCCAGATTCGTGCGCCCGGCGGCACCGTCGACTTGGGTCTGCCGGAGTTGACGCCGCAAGCAGCCGCGCAGAAGGGGGCGAAGACCATGATCATCGGCATCGCCAATGCCGGTGGCTTCATTCCCGATAGCTGGATTCCGGTGATGCTGGCGGCGCTCGAAGCTGGCCTGGATCTGGCTGCCGGCATGCACACGCGCATGAACGACCTGCCGGTGATTCGCGATGCCGCCAAGCGCCTCGGTCGCACTCTGCACGACGTTCGTCAACCGTCGCAGGCGTTCGCACCTGGCAACGGTCGTAAGCGTAGCGGCCTTCGCCTGCTCACCGTCGGTACGGACTGCGCCGTCGGCAAGAAGTACGCGGCGTTGGCTATCGAGAAGTCGATGCGTGCTCGCGGCATGAAGGCGGACTTTCGCGCCACCGGTCAGACCGGCATTTTCATTTCCGGTCGCGGTGTAGCGGTGGATTCCGTGGTCGCCGACTTCATTTCCGGTGCGGCGGAGTGGCTGTCGCCCGCGAACGATGCGGATCATTGGGACGTGATCGAGGGGCAGGGCACGCTGTTCCATCCCGCTTACGCCGGTGTGACGTTGGGCTTGATCCACGGCAGCCAGCCGGACGCGTTGGTGGTGTGTCACGAGCCGGTGCGAAAGAACCTCGTCGGCTTCGATCACTATCCGACCGGCGATCTGGAGGAGTGTATCGCTGCTACCGTGCGCGCGGCTCGTCTCACCAATCGCAATGCTCGTGCAGTGGGTGTGGCGATCAATACGTCGCGGATGACTGAGCAGCAGATCGAAGCTTCGATCGCCGAGATCGAACAGCAAACCGGCTTGCCTTGCCGCGATCCGATCCGTCATGGCATGGATCGCATCGTCGACCACGTGCAGAAGCTCTGGCCGTGACACTCGTCGCCGTTCCTCGGGGTCTGCTGGGGGATCCGGCGAGTATGTGAAGGCCTGCTGGCGAAGAATATCGCGAGCGGGACAAAGAGCGGCGCGGACAGGACAGGGCGCCGCTCACTCGATCAAGCGCATCTCTCGAGCCCGAGCGATAGCACCGGTCCGAGTGCTGACGTCCAGCTTGGCAAACACATTCTTCAGATGCCACTTGGCGGTGGAAACAGCGATCTGCGAGCGAGCGCTGATCTCGTGATTGCTCAGGCCGAGGGCGAGCAGGCGAAGCATGTCGATCTCCCGTTCGGTGAGCGGCTCTAGAGGAAGCGACGGTTTCGGAGGAGAAGGAGCCGAAGCAGGAGCGGCTTGCGAGAAGAAATTCTCGAACTTGCAGAAATAGTGTGTGGGCAGCGCGCAGCGCAGGCGGCCGTTGCCGATAGCGGCGGCGATGATCTGGGTCAAGGCGGGGGCTTCATCGAAGATGCCGCGAGTGAAGCCATGGCCGCGGGTCAAAGAAAAGCCGCGGTTCAAATAGTCGTAGGCAGACTCAACGTCGCCCGAGTGCCAATAGCAACTGGCCAGCAACGCTTCCAGCGGAGCCTCGCGATACACGTGGCCGACTTCGCGAGCACTGTCGCGCAATAGAATCAGAATCGAACGGGCCTCATCGAACTGACGCTGTTTGATCAGCAAAGCAGCATAGCCCGACCCGAACCGCTCCCACGTTTCATCGTAAGACCGCGAACGACGCCATTCGCCGGAGCGAGCCCGTCGCTGCAAGCCGAACTCCAACGCCACCGCCCGCGCGCGTTGCAGATTGTCCTGCGACAGGAATAAACGAATCTTCTCCGCGCACACCAACGCCAAAAAACGTGCATGCGAGCCGCTCTCCAGCATGCTGTGCAAATAATCTAACAACTGCAACGCCTCGGGATAGCGGCCATCGCTGGCTTTGATTCGAGATAGCGTGACGTACGCCATCGCAACGTTCTCCACCGTCGCCTGAACGCTCAGCAGTGGCAAAACCTCGGTACACAGTGCCTCTGCTTCAGCGAGCCGATTCTCTTCGTAGCGCACATAGGCCAAGGCGTTAGCCGCATTCACCCACGCAGGGCTGCGATGTCCGCCGCGAACGAGCATAAACATTCGTTCACAGCGATCCGCCGCTGCTTTGATATCACCCTGCGCTCGCTCAGCAAGCGACGCAACGGCCTCGGCGTAGCCCACGCTGTACAGGCTGATCGAGTCGAAGGTATCGCGCGCCCGCATCGCCAGCCGCCATGCCTTATCGAAAAAATTCAGACGTAGCATGGTGTACGCCTGCAAGGTCAGTAGCGTGCCGATGAGAAAGCTGTCAGCACCGCGCTCGCGCAGCGACTCCGGGGAAGAGATACCGATCTGGCTGCTGCTATCCGCGAGCACGGTCAGCATCGCATGTAACAACCTCAAGTGCGCGGAGCCGATGGCGCGTTCAATACTCGGATTACCTTCGACTTCGCGTAGCGTGGCGGCGGCCTCATTGAACCGTCGCGACAGAATCAAACTGGCGATGAAGTGAGTGCAGATGCCGGCATGGGCGAGCATGACGTTGCGAGGCAGCTTGCTGGTCCATTGAATGACCGTAACGATTTCGCCGGCGCGCAGCCAGGTCGTCGTGCAGCGATCGATCAGTTCTAGTCGCCACTCTTCGCTGGACGCCACGAAGGCATGGTTGAGCGCTTCCTCGTAAAGCTGATGTTCCGCATACCAGCGACTGGCGGCCTCATTCAGCCATGACAGACGAGCCATGTCATGTCGCAGGCAGCTGCGCAGAAAATCCAGGAACAGCGTGTGATATCTGTACCAGTGCCCATGGCTGTCGAGCGGCTGAATGAACAGCTGCGAGCGTTCCAACTGTTCTAGCAAACTTTGGCTGTGAGTGATGCCGAGCAGGTCGTTACAAAGCTCGGCAGTCATGCGATCGACGACGCTGCTAGCCAACAGAAATTCTCGCAGCTCGGGCGCCAACTCATGCAGCACCGACGCGCCCAAGTAGCGCGCAACTTCGTAGTGAGAACCATTGAAGTCGCCAATACCCTCACGCGAATCAACCGCAGCGAGCAGGGCGAGCTTTACGCCGGCGACCCAGCCCTCGGTGCTCCGTAGGATGCTCAGCGCTTCGTCTTGGGTGAGTTGGCGATGACACAGCCGTTCGCCAAGCTGAACGATGGTCGTAGTGTCGAAGTTCAGATCGGCGGGCCCGAACGTCGACAGCTGATCGTTCAGCCGCAGCTGGCTCATGTGCAAAGCCGGCATCCCGCGCCCGGCCAGAATCCAACGAACCGAAGCAGGGGATTGCAACAGCAAGTCATCCACTGCCCGCAATAGCGTCGTCG
>NZ_JAEUPY010000486.1 GCF_016790065.1 Steroidobacter sp. | reverse complement strand
CGGTGGTTTTATAGGAGGGCAAGTACACCCACATTTTCACCACGTCCAGCGACGGCTCGGCTGGCGAGTCCTTTTGCGACTGGGCGCCGACTTCTACCGACAGTGCCCCGCTGCGCAGGAAACTGATCGACATCACTTCCAGTTTCATTCTTTACGACTCCGTCCTTTGTAAGCCACTGGCCTTGACTAGAACTGGGCCTCGAAGCTGAAGCCCATGAAGTTCACGCCACCGCCGGTCTCGCTGAACAATCCGAACACGCTGGAGCGATGCCACACCAGGAAGCCCAGCGACATCTCTTCGATGACGCCGCCCTGGAACAGACCGTGCAGCGGCTCGAACTGGCGCAGCGGCAGGTCGATGGTCCACTCCAAATAATTCATCAACTTTTCCGACTCGGCGCCCTTCTTGGCAAAGTCCCGCACCTCGCTCACTGGGATGCGTGAGACGTAGCTCAGGCCTTCGCCCAAGCCGAGCCGGACTTGCTTGTCGGTCCACGGCAGTTCCCAGCGGTAGTGCGCTTTGATGAACGTCGTGAGCCCGTAGCCGTCCTGCTGATAGCCGCGTTCGTCGAGGTACTGCACGCCGACGTTCGCCGTCATCTCGATGGGCCAGGAGAACAGCGTGTCGCTGTACTGATAGCCGTAGGTGGCGCCGATCAAATAATTCGATTCAGGCGACGCGTCGTAGTCACCGATCACCACCGTCGCCAGATCGGTCTCCGACGACTTGTTCCAATGTACGCGTAAGGTCTTTTCGCCTTCGGCGTGAACCGGAGGACTCAGCAAGGCAGCGGCCAATGCAACAGCAGTGAAGAGGCGGCAATACACGTCGGGGTTTCCTCGAGGCGGCGGTCGGCAGGCTGCCTTGTTTCGGGCGGCCGCATCTTAACTACTGGCAACCGGACACGCTGTACGATGAAACCTTAAGCGACAGTAGTTTGACGCGGACACGGACACGCGAATGTGACGCGGTCGCCATTCGCAACGTTCAGCTCCTTAGATGACGCCGGTCGCACAAGATTCAACCGGCGCACCCGAACCGGGCACCAAGCCCCAAAGCTCTGCGGCCCACGTCACGAAAGTACGGGCTCACTACGTACTTCTCCTCAAGTATTTGGCGCCATGGACGAAGTTGCGTTACGAGGACGCCTAGCAAGTCGATGAACGGTTGACGCAGGTAGTTTTAATCCGATGCCGTAGCTACAGGACATACAGCCAAGCATCGGACACTACCCGTCCACCGCCGCGCGCTCGCAGAACCAACAGGAACAAAGCGCGAGACGACATGGAACGACTTGCACGTCAATTCCCGTAACCGTGCAGGAGCTGGTTCATCATGAATTTGTCGACAATGAAAGTCGGTACGCGTCTCAACCTGGGCTTTGGCCTGGTGCTCGCGATGCTGACACTCGCAACTTTGCTGGGGGTTCGCAGCATGGCCAATTTCCACCGTACGGTGGATCAGCTGGCCAGCCACTACGTACCGAATCTGGCCGCCGCCTACGACTGGTCGCACTATCTACAGGACACCGGCCTGAAGATGCGCAACATGCTGTTGCTGGAGAATGCGCAAGCGATTCAGGAACAGCTGCAAGCAGTGCGCGCAGACGAACATCATCGCACCGAAGCCATGGAACATTTGATCAAGTCCATCACCTTGCCGGAAGCCAAGGTCGTGCTGGCCGAAGTCATGCGAGCCCGTGCGGTGTATTTGCCGCTGGAGAAACGCTTCATTCAATTGGTCGAAGCCGGCGACATCGCCACCGCGCGGCAAGTGCTGTTGAACGAAGCCCGCCCGGCACAGGTAGCCAACATCGAAGCGCTGGACAAGCTGATCGACCTGGAGCGCGCAGCGGTCGATACCAGCAGCCGGAAAACGGCCGACGATTACATCAGCAATCGGAATCTGCTGTTGGTACTGGGCGTAATCGCCGGCGTCATCAGCTGTCTGATCGCCTGGCTCATCACCGGTAGCATCATTCGTCAGTTGGGTGGCGAACCGGCGGCGGCGGCAGCAGCGGCCAGCAGCATCGCCAACGGCGATCTCACTCATCCCATCGATGTCCGCGGCGCCGATCGCACCAGCCTGATGGCGGCGATGGAAAGCATGCGGACCAATCTGCTCCGCATCGTCGATGAAGTGCGTGCCAGCTCGCAGGCCGTGCGCCAGGGCACCGCTCAGATCAGTCAAGGCAGCGATCATTTGGCCGAGCGCACCCAGGAACAAGCGGCAGCGCTGGAAGAAACCGCGGCGAGCATGGAACAGATGTCGGTCACCGTGAAGCGCAATGCCGAGCATGCGAGCGAAACCAATACGCTCGCGGCCAAGGTGCGCGTGCAGGCCGAACAAGGCGGCCAGATCGTGCAACAGACCGTCAGCGCCATGGCCGAGATCAACGCTTCGAGCACGCGGATGAGCGACATCATCGGCGTCATCGACGAGATCGCGTTCCAAACCAATTTGCTGGCACTCAACGCTGCCGTCGAAGCGGCGCGCGCCGGCGAGCAAGGTCGCGGCTTCGCCGTCGTCGCCAGCGAAGTGCGCAGCCTGGCTCAGCGCAGCGCCACTGCTGCCAAGGAAATCAAAACTCTGATCGCCGAATCGGTGAGCAAAGTGCAGACCGGCTCCAGACTGGTGGATCAATCCGGCCATACGCTCACCGAAATGATGGCCAGCCTGCGCAAGGTCACCGACATCGTGGCTCAAATTGCCGCGGCCAGCGAGGAACAAGCGGCAGGCGTGGAGCAAGTCAGCCACGCGGTCGTGCAAATGGATACGGTGACCCAGCAGAACGCGGCGCTGGTGGAAGAAGCGGCGTCGGCCGCCAAATCCATCGAAACACAGGCGCATTCGCTGAGTCAGCAGATCGCCTATTTCCGCACCAGCCAAGCTGTCGGACAGCGTGCGGTGTATACACCGTCCGTAGTCAGCAGCGCACCGGCACTCCCCGCACCCGCGGCTGAGTCTGAGTTTCAGTTCGAAGACACCGGTGTGCTGCCGCTGGCACGCGCAAGCTGAGACTTTGCGAACGGCGGTGCTTGTCGCATGATGCTCGAATGAGCACGCACCGCAATCCGCAGGCCGAGCAGATGGCGGACGAGTCGATGGTCCGCAATCTGCGCGCTCAGGCCGAGGCCATCTGGCCACAAGAACAAGGGCTGCTGGCGCGCTACGGTGCGCCGGCAAGCATTGCCGACATCGGCTGCGGCAGTGGCGAAATCACCAGCCGGCTCGCGGCACTCTACCCACAAGCGCAAATCGTCGGTGTCGACATCCTGGAAAGCTCAGCGGCCTACGCCCGGCGAGTTCATGCCTCACTGGCACCCCGCGTGCGCTTCGAACAAGGCGATGCCTTCGAATTGAAGTTCGCCTCGGGCCAGTTCGATCTGGTGGTGTGTCGTCACATGAGCCAGGCCATCCCCGAGCCCGAGAAGGCGATGGCCGAGCTGTATCGCATCTGTAAGCCCGGCGGTTGGATGCATCTGCTGAGCGAGGACTACGGCATGTTGCATATGCCGGAACGCGGCGGCGTGGATCCTGACCGGCTCTGGCATGAAGGCGTGATTGAATTTACGCGCCGTACGCACACCGATGCGCGTATCGGCCGGCGCACCTGGACGATCATGAATGAGCTCGGCTTACAAGATCTTCATGTGGACTACGTGGTCGTAGATTCGCTGCGGGTGGCGCGCCAGACCTTTGCCACCATCATCCAGGCCTGGCGCGATGGTTACACCGAAGTGATTGCTCAAAACAGCAAGCTGTCGCTGGCTGAGGTGAGTGCATTGTTCGATCAGAGCGTCGGCGCCATTCTCGACCCGCGCCAATACGCGGTCTGGCACATTCCCATCGTCAGCGGCCGCAAGCCGGCCTGACCTCGCCAGCATATTCGGCCAGCTGCGCGCCTGCCAGCGAACTGCGGAGAGCCACAGCATTCATTGTGTTGACAACGCAAACTGGCGATGGAAAATTCCTCACCGTGGGCGCTGCGTGTTTTCCGTGAGGCTGAACTTCTTTCATTAGGGGGTCGTGCTCAACGCCCCCGTCATTGCTGAGGGAAGAAGCTATGGGACAGCACACTCAAGGACCTTGGATCGTCAGTCTGGATCCGCGTTATCCCAGCGAGCCTTGTATCGACGCGGTCATCGATGGCTCGGTCTGGCACGTGGCCTTGTGTCACAACGCCGCCGGCCCGGGTGACGGCTGCGCCGAAGCCAATGCCCGCCTGATCGCCGCCGCCCCCGAGCTGCTGGCCACGTTGAAGGACGCGCTGCCGGTGTTACGCGCCGAGCTGGAGAAACAAACCGCCGCTAGCGCCGAGCTGCCCTCGGTCGACTCGGTGACTCTGCGCACGGCCCGCTTGCGCTACGAAGCCGCGGTCGCGGTGCTCGCCAAGATCGATGGCCCCCTGCCCCAACTCAAGCAACGTTCCGAACTGCGGTAACACGGCGTCACTGCGCGGAACGAAATGCAAGGAAAGCTGAAGAACGGTCAATGCCGGGCCGTGAGCGCGCACGGTCTGTGATACTCGTGCCTCGAACGGTCGCAACGGACTGGGGGGCACGCGATGAAATCCAGCAGCGCTACATTCATAGTTTATTTCTGGGCCGTGGCCGCGGCCGCCGCACCTTATAAAGCGCCCCGCACCGCCGACGGCCATCCCGACCTGCAAGGCATCTGGACCAACGCCACGCTGACACCGGTCGAGCGCCCCAAAGCGTTGGGCGACAAGCTGGTGTTGTCCGAGCCCGAAGCGTTGCAGATGGAAAAGCGCATGCAGGATTTTGCCGCGGAATCCGCTCGCCCCAGCGACCTGAGCCAGGAGCTGCCCAAAGGCAATGTCGGTGGCTACAACGTGTTTTGGTTCGACCCGGCCAACGCAGTGGCGACCGTGCAGGGTCAACGTCGCAGCTCGCTGATCGTTTATCCCGCTGATGGTCAGGTGCCGACCTTGTCGGAAGCTGGTCAGCAACGCCTCGCCGCACGCACTGCTCGCGCGACCAAGAGCGGCTTCGATGGGCCCGAGGTTCGAGCGCTGGGCGAGCGCTGTATATTAGGTTTCGGCAGTAACTCCGGCCCGCCGATGTTGCCGGTGATGTACAACAGTAATTATCAGATCGTCCAATCGGCCAACACGGTGCTGATTCACGTGGAGATGGTCCACGACGCACGCATCATCCGGCTCGGCGGCCAACATCCGCCCGAACACGTGCGCCAATGGATGGGCGACTCCATCGGCCATTGGGAAGGCGAGACACTGGTGGTGGAAACCACCAACTTCAATCCGGTGCAGCCCATCCAAATCGGTCAACTCGCCAGCTATCGCAGTATCCCGGTGTCACCCAAGCTCAAGGTGATCGAGCGCTTCACGCGTACCGAGCAACAGACCATACATTACGAATTCACCGTCGAGGATCCCGACACGTTCAGCACGGCGTGGCGCGGCGAGATCCCGTTCCATTACACCGATCAAAACATCTACGAGTACGCCTGCCACGAGGGCAACTACGCGCTGCCCGGCATCCTTGCCGGGGCGCGCGAAGAAGAGAAGGCGGCGGCCAAATCCAAGCAATAGTCGCCAAACCTATTTGACAGGTCCTATTTTGACAGGCCCTATTTGACAGCTTTGGGCGGCGCGAACTCCGCGGTCACCGCCTGCTCCAACAAATCGAACGGCAGCAGGCCCTGATTGACGATGAAGTCATGAAACTTCAGCGCGTCGAACTTGCTGGCCTGAGCCAGCTCGACGCGGGTTCGTAACGCGTTCAAGCGCGCGTAGCCATAGTAATAAGACGTTGCTTGTCCGGGCGCGCGGAAGGTGTAGCGATCCACTTCCTGCTTCGCCATCGGCTCGGACAACATCACTTCTTCCATCAAGAAGCGCTGTGCCTGTTCCGGTTGCAACAGCCCCAGATTCAACATCGGATCCAGGAAGGCACGCGCCTCCCGCATCAGGCGCATCTGTAATGAGCCGATGCGTCCTTCGACCGGCAGATACTCTTTCATCACCGCCTCGGCATACAGTGCCCAACCTTCTACGTTGGCGCTGTTGAAGGCGAACACCACACGCGCGGTAGACACACCTTGCTCGAGCATGCGAGCGAATTGCAGCTCGTGGCCGGGACGAGCTTCATGCGCGGTCAGCGTCCAGGCAATCGCGTCGTAGCTGAAGTCATCCATCTCCGCGCCCGCTTTGGCATTCGGGTTAGTGGTGGGCAGCACGAACTCGGCCGCCTCGCCGGTGTTTCCTATCAACCGCGGTGGATCGATGTGAGGCGCCGGCTGCGCAGCCGACTCAGCTTCGCTGGCCAAGCGAATCACCGCCTCACGTTCCGGCAACGTCACGATGCGCTTGTCGCGCACGATGGTCTCGATCTCACGCAAGCGATTCTTATAAAGAGCCATCAGCTTGTCGGCAGGAATGCGCTCCTTCTTCAAGCGCCGGATCACGTCGCGATAATTGGTCTCGGGCCAGTTGCGCTGTTTGGCTAACGCAGCAGTGGTCACGATCAGTTCGTCACGCGTCTGCACGTAATCGCTCTGCGCCCGCTCCATGATGTCCTTCGGGCTCATGTCGACACCGACGCTCTTCAGATTGTCGGCATACAGCTCCGGCGGCAATTGATTGGTCTGGCGCGTACGCGGCAGCACTGTTGCTCGCACCCACTTGTCGTAGTCGGCGAACTGTTGGCGCAGCGTCTTCATGTCACGCTGCCAGCCCTTCAAGCCGCTGCCCTTGAGCAATTGTTCGATGCCATCCAGGTAGCGCGGCTGATTGTCGAGGTTCTGTTTGACCTCCACCACCCACGGGCCGGTCAACGCCGACTCCGACGCTCGCTCTTCGAAGCGCGCGCGAGCCAACACCGTCACGGGCTCATAACCCTTTTCCGCACCGACGTAACGACGCAGCCGCACGACCGCCGCCTTCTGCCGCTCTTTGTCGACGCGCTCGTCGAGCAGATCTTGAAAGCCCTGAAACACCAACTGGCCGACATCGGTGAACGGCACCATCAATTTGCGATTGAGCTGCAGGGTCTGACGTTGATCGGCGGCGGCCTTGATCAAGATGCCCACATCTTGACGCACCAACCGATGGGTCACACCGCTGCGAATCGATTCGAGCTGGGCCTGCGCCGCTTGCAAGTCGGCTTCCTGCCGTTCGGAGTAGCCGGATTTGAGATCGACGATTTGGTTGTCGTGTCCTTCGACACCGAACGACGCGGCCGCTTCGGGCGAATACTTGGCGATCAGTTCGAGCAGAATTTGCGCGTGCCGATTGCTCTCGTGGATCCACGCAGCCGGCAGAGCCGTTTGCGCAGCCGGCACGGTGACGGGTACGGCAGCGACCAGCACTGCGGCCAACAGAATTCGGGCACGAGACGCGGACTTCCACATAGCATTTCTCTCCGTCGTTCGAGGTGACGAATTGTAACCATTCATCGGCGATTCAGAGAAAGAAACAACATCAATCGCGCAAACATCGCTTCGCCAAAGCCGCGACCTTTTGCAACGCTGCTGCATCCAGTGGCGAATGTCGCGCTCCATCGTTACTCGCCTACTCGTCGTCGCCACCCTGGCAACCCCGTTCGGGACACAGAAGTTACGTGCGCAAGACATAAGCACCGCCGCCAATGCCTCGCCGAGTTCGTTCGCGGTGGGCGAGATTCGGATCGAGGGACTGCAACGAATCACCGAAGGCACGGTGTACAACTACCTGCCGGTCAACATCGGCGACAACGTCGACAGCCGCAAGCTGCAAGAGGCCATTCGCGCGCTGTACGGCACCGGCTTCTTTCGCGACGTCGAGTTACGCCGCGACGGCGGCACACTGATCGTCGCACTGCTGGAACGCCCCACCATCGAAAGTTTCGAGGTCAAGGGCAACAAGGACATCAAGACCGAAGACCTGGAACGCTCACTGCGCAACGTCGGTCTGGCGTCGGGCAAGACCTTCGATCAGTCGGTGCTCGATGAAGTGCGCCAGTACCTCACCGAGCAATATTTTTCGCGCGGCAAGTACGCCGTGAAGGTCGACGCACGCGCCGATGAGATCCCCGGCAACAAGGTCAAGGTCGCCATCGACATCGTCGAAGGCAAGCGCGCCCGCATCCAGCAAATCAACATCACCGGCAACCAGGCTTTCAGCGACGAGGAGCTGGTGGCCGACTTCGAGCTGAGCACGCCGAACTGGCTGTCCTGGTACAAGCAAGACGATCGCTACGCACGCGAGTCCTTGTCGGGCGACATCGAGAAGCTGCGTTCCTATTACATGGATCGCGGCTACGCCGATTTCGCCATCACCTCGACCCAGGTGGCCATCGGTCCCGACAAGGACGAGATGTTCATTACGCTCAACGTCCAGGAAGGCCAGGTCTACAAAGTTTCGCAAATCCGGATGAGCGGCGAGATGGTGGTGCCGGAATCGGAACTGCGCCGGCTGGTGATGATTCAGCCCGGCGATTTGTATTCGCAGCGGCGGATCACTCAAACCACCGAGGCCATGATCTTGCGCTTGGGGCTGGACGGCTATGCGTTTGCCAAAGTGGACGCGGTACCGCAGGTCGACAAGGACACCAAGGAGTTGTCGCTGGCGTTGGTGGTCGACCCAGGCCATCGCGTGTACGTCCGGCGCATCAATTTCAACGGCACCACCAGCGTCAATGACGTGGTGTTCCGCCGAGAGATGCGTCAGCTGGAAGGCGCCTATCTTTCCAACGCCGCAGTGGAACGCTCCAAGCAGCGCGTGCAACGCCTGGCCTTCATCCAGAAGGTCGACGTCGAGACCACACCGGTGCCGGGCACGCCGGATCTGGTCGACGTGGATTTCAAGATCGAGGAAGGCTTGCCCGGTCAGTTCGGCGGCGGCATCGGCTACTCCGAGTCGCAGTCGGTGATCCTGAACGGCAACATCGTGCACTCCAACTTTCTGGGCACCGGCGAGCGCGTCGCCATCGAGTTGAACGCCGGCAAATATTCCAAGGCCTACGATATCTCGCACACCAATCCGTTCGTCACGCTGGACGGCATCGGTCGCACCACCAATCTTTCTTATCGCAAAGTCACGCAGCTCACCTCGGCGTCGTCGGACTTTTCCACCGCCACCTGGTTGATGGGCATGGACTACAGCTTCCCGCTGAGCGAGTACCAGAGCCTGCGACTGGGCAGCAGCTGGCAGGCGGCGGACCTGGCCACCACCGTGTACAGCTCGCAACAGTTCCAGGATTGGGTGCAGGTCAACGGCTCGCCTTATAAGAAAGAGTCGGGTGGCTACACCATTCTCGGCACCAAGTACGACACGTTCGAAATCAATCTGGGCTGGGGTTACGACAGCCGCGACCGCGTGATCTTCCCGACGCGAGGCGCGAGACATGCACTCTCGCTGAGCGCCACGCCACCCGGCAGCAACATCGAGTACTACCTCGCCAGCTACGACCTCAAACAATTCGTCACGCTGCCGTTGGTCCGTTGGCCGTTGAGCATCGGCTCACGCGTGAGCTACGGCTCGGCGTTCGGCGACACCACAGCACTGCCGCCGCAACGAAATTTCTTTGTCGGCGGCCCCGGCACTCTGCGCGGCTTCAAAGAATCGTATCTCGGACCACGCGACTCGCTCGGCAATCCGTACGGCGGCGACTTCTCGGTCACCGGCCAGATCGAAGCCATCCTGCCCATGCCGGAAAAATTCCGGAACAGCGCACGCGTCAGCTTGTTCTACGACTTCGGCCAGGTGGCCTACCTGGGCGACACCCAGTTCACCGACAAAGGCGGCTACCCGGTCGAGTACGACTTCAATTGGAAACACTTTCGCTCCTCCGCCGGCATCGGCGTGGAGTGGCTCGCACCGCTGGGTCTATTTCGTTTCAGTTATGCAGTGCCGCTTACCTACCGTAAGAGCACGGAGTTGAATTATGGCGATGAGCTCGAAGGCTTTCAGTTCTCCATCGGCAATGCGTTCTAGGCGGCGCTTCGGCATCGGCTCGCTGGCGCGCGTCGTCGGCGTGCTCGCACTGGCGCTGCAACTGGTCGCATGCAGCAACGACTCGCTGAACGAAGACGAGAGCACGTTCCACATGCGCAGCTTGAACCTGGTCACCGACTCGCCGACGCTGGAGATCGACCTGGACGACACCACGGTGCACAGTGCCGGCTATGGCAGCGCGACCAGTTTCAGCGCCGGCCATCCGGGCCAGCACACAGTGAGTTTCAGCGCGCTGCTGCCGGCCGATCTGGATGACGATGACGACGACGATGAAACTTCGACACCGGTCAGCGGTGCCTCGGCGTATACGTTCCTCGCCGGCACCGAATACACCGTGGTGGCATACGGCAAGCTCGACGACATCCACACCTTCATGATCGAAGGCCTGGATCAGCGCGACGACGTCGACAACGACAAGTTGGTCCTGCAGTTCACGCATGCCTCGCCCGACACGCCCGCAGTGGACGTTTATGTGACGGCCGCGAAGGCCGGCATCACCGCACGCTACTACGTCGACACTTTGGCGATCACCGAAACCTCATCGCCGCTGGAGCTCTCGTTGGTTCGTAACGATACCGACTTGGATGACGACGCCACACTCAGCGCCGACGTAGTCGTCGAATTGTTGGCCGCCGGCACCAGCGACGTACTGTATCGCTCCAAGTCCATCACCTTCTCGGAACAGAATCGGGTGATGATGGCCATCGCCGATACCAACGGTCCGGGCACACAGACCACCAAACTGCTGGTCGTGGGCAGCGGCGAGTATCGCGACTATCGCGATAAAGCAGCGCTCAAGTTCGTCCATATCTCGCACGACACGCCCGCGCTGGATGTGACGGTGGGCTCGGGGCTGGCCGATCCGCTGGCGCAGAACATCGTCTTTCAACAATCCACCGGCTATGTGCCCATCAACTCGGGCGAGAACGGCATGATCGCGGTCCCGGCCGGTGCTGGCTCGCCCTATGTTTTCTTCGAAGAGTTCGAAGCCACGGCCGGCGGCTACTACACCGCCTATGCGATCGGCCCGGCCGAGCTGGTCGACGCCGCAGTTATGAGTGCCGACTCTCGCAGCGTGCCCACGCAAGCCAGCTTTCGCTTCTTACACGGCGCTGGCAGCCTCGAAGACGACGAGCCGTTGGATCTTTATCTACGCCTACCGGGCGAGACCGTGGACTTCGATGACGACGACACTGTTGCGAGCGTTTCGTCGCTGCCTTATCAAAATATGTCCAGTCAGTTCACTCTGGTCGAGGGCGACTACGACATCTATTTCTACTACGCCGGCACGTCCACGTTAGCGCTCGGTCCGGCGCGC
>NZ_JAEUPY010000459.1 GCF_016790065.1 Steroidobacter sp. | reverse complement strand
TGTCGAAGCCTCTGTAATGGAGGGGGAGCGATGTGGCGGCGTTGTCTGGGAACTGGCATGGACCAACTCGGAAATGAGGATGAGGCCGTGACATCTCCCAAGCCGTATGACATACCCAAGAGGAGGGTATTGGAAGCCTACCGGCGAGTGAGAGCGAACCAGGGCGCAGCGGGCATCGATGGCGAGAGCCTGGAGATGTTCGAGGCGGACCTGACAGAGAATCTCTACAAGCTATGGAATCGCCTCAGCTCGGGGAGTTACTTCCCCCCGCCAGTGAAGCGAATAGAGATATCGAAGAAGAACGGAGGAGTGAGAATCTTAGGAGTGCCTACGGTTGCTGATCGGATCGCGCAACAGGTCGTAGTTTCGAGGATCGGAGGAGACCTCTTTGGGGTCTTTCATCCAGACTCGCACGGGTACCAGCTTGGAAAGTCGGCCGCGGACGCGGTAGCCAATACCCGCCAGCGATGCTGGGAGTACGACTGGGTTGTCGAGTTCGACATCCGTCGTGCGTTCGACGAGCTCGACTGGGGCCTGTTGAGAAAGGCGATTGCAAAGCACGTGAAGGACCCCTGGTGCTTGCTGTACATCGAGCGGTGGCTGACAGCCCCAGCGGTGTCGCCGGACGGACAACCCGTCCAGCGGACCCAAGGGGTGCCGCAAGGCTCAGTAATCGGCCCCGTGCTGATGAACTTGTTCATGACATATGCCTTCGATAAATGGATGGAGCGGGAGCACCCGAACACTCCATTTTCCCGTTACGCGGATGACGCTGTAGCGCATTGCCGAAGCGAAGCTGAGGCGAAGAAGCTGCTGGCGGCCATCGAGGAACGGTTGAAGGAATGCAAACTGGAAATGCATCCGGAGAAATCCGGCCTCGTCTATTGCAAGGACAGCGCGCGCCGGAAGGAATATCCCAGGACGAGCTTCACGTTCCTGGGGTACGAGTTCCGGCCCAGAAGAAGCACACGGCGGCACGGGCAGATATGGACGCGATTCCTACCCGCCATCAGTGGATCGGCAGCAAAGCGGATCAGACAAGAGATCCGCGAGTGGAATCTCCCGAGACAAACCTCCGTCAGCCTGAACGAGCTCGCCCGGCGGTACAATCACCGCATCAGGGGCTGGATGAACTATTACAGTCACTTCTACAAGTCAGCGTTGCGCCAGTTCTACGAGCACATTGATCGGAAGCTGGAGCGATGGGCCCAGCGCAAGTACCGCAAACTGGCGGGGAAGCCGACACGGGCTCACGAATGGCTGATGAAGTTGATGAGCCGGCAACCCCGGCTGTTTGTTCACTGGCTTCCCTCGGGGAGAGTCGCGGTACGGACAATGGGAGCCGTGTGACATGCGAGTGTCCCGCACGGTTCTGCGAGGGACTTGGGGTGAAACTCCCGAGGTCTACTCTCTTTCGAACGATCGTTTCAGTCGAGGAGGGAGCGCACTCGATGAGTTGTGTCCCAGTATACTGATGACGATGCTTCGCTCCATCCAGCCGCTGCAATTTCTCCTGACGCTGCTCGCCGGTTGGATCAATCGTCGGCAGCTCGAGGCGATCGAACACCTACGGGAAGAGAATCGATTGTTGATAGAGCGTCTCGGCGGTCGACGCCTTCGATTCACGGATGCCGAACGCCGTCGACTCGCACGCAGGGGCGTATGCGTTGGGGCGCAAGGCGCTCAGCGAACTCGCTACGTTGGTCACGCCGGATACACTGATGCGGTGGTATCGGACGTTGGTCGCACGGAAATGGACACACCCATCGCCGCGGACCCGGTCAGCCTCGAACGATCCAGGTGATCCTCCAGCTTATCAGTCGCATGGCACTGGAGAATTGAATTTGGAGTTATACGCGAATTCAAGGTGCGTTGGCGAACCTAGGGTATGACGTTGGCCGCGGAACGATCGCGAATGTACTGGCCGAGCATGGCATCGATCCGGCACCTGAGCGGGGAAAGCGCACGTCGTGGTCGACCTTTCTTAAAGCGCACTGGGACAGCATTGCGGCCACTGACTTCTTTGCGGTAGAAGTCCTTACGCTGCGCGGGTTAGTCTTTTGTGCTCGACCTAGCAAGTCGGACGGTGAAGATTGCGGGCATCACCGCGAGGTTCTTCGATTGGCCAGGCGAGATCATTGCAGGCCCCGGGGCGTCACTGCTCGTCGTCCGCGGTGAGGTGTCGCTGCAGATCCATCGAGTCATGCAGGAGTCGCAACACTTCGATTACCGAGCCGGAATTGGCAGGCGCGAGCCTAAACATGATGAAGTGTCTACCCTTGCGTCCCAATCGCGCTACGTGCAGGCTGAACAATCCCTTGAGAAGTTCACTGCGCGCTTTAACGCCGCAAATGGTAGGCCCATCCGAAAGTGCTTCCAGCGCCGCCGAAAGCGTTTCGCCATAGTTGATCGCTTGCTCGGCGCCGAATTGCTCACTCGTCCACTGAACAATGTGTTCGAAATCAGCCTCGGCAGCCGCTGACAGTCGAACGCGCCATCGCTGGGGTTTCTGGCTCAACGCTTACGAGCTCGACCTGCCGCCGAATGCGCCAACGTATCTAGGTGGGATCGCAAGTCCGCACTGGAGGTGAACTCGCGAAACCGACCGGCGTCCATATCCGCGATACCAAGTCGAGCAGCCTCGCGCAGATTCTTAATGCGAGCTTTGTCTTCGGCATCGCGTCTTTCAATAAGCCGCAGGCCTTCGCGCAGAACTTCGCTCGCGTTCTGATACTGTCCAGAGGAGACCAGCCCCTCGATGAGCTTTTCCTGATGGTCGGTCAGAACAACGTTGCGAGTTGCCATGGGTAAGGCGCCTCATTAGTGAGATTGGCATATTATGCCATAAGAACGCGTTTCTTCAAAATGCCGGATGGGCAGTCCAATTCCATGAGTCGAAACAGCCGACCTGCGGCTGTTTCAGGCTATCGGCAGAGCGTCGTCGAATTCACCGTATGGACTTTGGGGCGCAGTTGCGCATGATAAGTCAACCGCGCGCCGGGCCGCTGCTCGGTGCGCACTGTGCATGGAGAAGCATGATGAGCACGGAGTTTGGCCGCCAGTCGGCGCCGGAGGAGAGCGGTGTCATTGTGAACCTGCTTCTTGCAGCATTCTGGTTCACGTTGAACTTGATCCGTTGGCTCATCCTGATTGTGTTGGCCTTCCTCGAGCCGTTCGTCCGACTGCTGCTATCGGCGATTGCCGTGTTGAGTGTGCTGGCGGGTTTGGTGTACCTGGGGTCGAGCGTGCCGCCGCCGATTCCTTTCTGGGTCACGCTATGTGTGGCGCTGGGATGTTTAATATTGATGTCGATCTATCAGGGCATACTGTTCCTGCTGTCACGGTAGCGATCAATGTTGAATCGTCGTTCAGGTTGTCGATTCAACGAGCCTCTATTCGGCGTTCAGCGAGCGCCGTGCTCTGTCACGAGTGGCTTTTGAATCAGCGGATATTGCCGTTGTTTCGCAGCTCCATGCGTATCTCCCACAGGCACGCCAATCGGCCGGCTATGTCTTAATTAACGCGAACCAGCAATGAGGGGCCGGCGCCTGCGGTGGAATGGTTGCGCATGAATAAGCGCAGTCACAACGCGATACCGGGCGAGGGCCGACGCTGAATGACATGGACCCGTTCGATTGGACGCAGCTCTTCATCGAGCGCTGCGAGCACTCGCTGCCCGCGCCGGCATTGACGGCCACCTTCCAGCAAGCGTTGGAACATATGGGGTTCCGGCATTTCGCTTGCTGTTCCCATGTTGATCCCAACAATCCTCCGCAGAGTGCTGTCGTGCTGCATAACTATCCAGACGCTTGGGCGGGCACCTTCGCGGAGCGAAAACTGTACCAGTGTGATCCGGTGTTTCAGCGCGCCGAGCGCAGCCTTTTGCCGTTTCGGTGGAACACGCCGGAGTTCAACGCTCTACTCACGCTGCCTCAGAAGCGCATTCTTCAAGAAGCGGCAAGCGTTGGCATCGCGCACGGTTACACCGTGCCGATCCACCTGCCGTGGACCGCGGGCGCGATACGAGCCTCATGCTCGGTGATCCCGGATTCGGATTCGATTGACGAGCGGGCGTACCGTGCCGTCCAGGTTATGGCGACTTATCTTTACGCCGCTGTGGGCTATCACCAAAGTTTGAGAGCTGCGCGAGAAAACTCGCTTCAGGCGACTCCCGTGCTCAGTGTGCGTGAACGTCAGTGTCTAGAGCTGGCGGCGCAGGGCAAGACCGATTGGGATATCAGCCAGTTGCTGGGCATCAGCGAGAACACCGTACACAAGCACATCGAATCGGCGAAGCGTCGGTTAGGTGTCTCGACCCGCATCCAGGCTGTGGTTTGGGCTGTTCAGCATCGCGAGATTTGTTTCGGCGATGTGGTGCAACTCTCGCACATCGTGCGCACTCGACGACCCATGACCCATTGAGCGACCTGAGCTGATAGGAGTCGTCAGTTCGTCTGACGTTCAGGTGGGTTGCACTATCTGCGGTTGGTATGTCATCAGGAGGGTAGCTACCCAGATTGCGCCGGATGAGTTGCCGATGCACATGTCAACTGGCCTGATCAGGGCATTGTGTCGGTCGAGTTCTCTGGGTATTTCTGCCGCTGTCCTACGTTGCAGGGTAAGCGCGGCGAACGGGAGATGTTCATGGACGCGAACTTCGCAAGGGAGTCAATCGACCAAGAGCTGCGACGGCGACACCTCGCCCAGCGCTTGGTGGCGCATCAGGCCCGCACCCACACCGTATTCCGTCTGACCGGATTGTCACGCCACCAGCAGGCCACAATGAGGCGGCGTTGGCAGGTGACTACCGAGATGCGCCGCCGCGGTCCGCTGCCGAAGTCCTTCGCAGCGTTTTTCTCCACGCAGCGTACGCGTGATGAAGCGGCCGTGCTCGCCTTGTTGTGGCGGCTGTTTTCGAGTGTCGCGCCCTCCAGTTCTCCGGCCCGCGCTCCCGGTCGTGTAGAGATCGGCGAATGCTTCTGCGACGTGTTCGAGGCGCATCTCGCCTGCTTTCGTGGAGGCACGCTCGAACTGGATCATCTGCTGCTGCTTTCACGAGGTCTGGATGAGGCCGTTGCCGTGTCACTTGCACGATGCAGCGGTGGTTGTGAGGCAGTGATGCTTGCGGATCTCCTTGGCCCGCCGCGGCGACGCTGCAGTCGATGCCAGCACGCTGAATCGGTGTCACCGTTGTCAGCTGTGGTCCGCAAAAATTGGATTGTGGCGTCGGGGCTGGCCAGCTTGTGTAACTGTGGCATGATCTTGGCGTGCTGAGTGCGTTCTCCACTATGGTTCGACTTGCCTGGGACGTGATCCAGTGGTGCGGGCTCCTATTTCGGCCGCGCGAGTCGTTGGAAGCGGAGATTCTATTTCTACGCCGCCAGCTGGCGCTGTATCGGGAGCGCGGCGTGAAGCCGAGGCGGGTGGATGCGGCGACCCGAGTGATGCTGACGCTTCTATCGCGGTGCTTCGACTGGCGATCTGCGTTGGTGGTCGTTCAGCCTGAAACGCTGATTCGCTGGCATCGAGCGGGCTTTCGGCTGTGGTGGCGATGGAAGTCGCGACCAGGGCGGCCACCTATTCCGAAGGAACTTCGCGAGCTGATCCGTCGGATGGCGCGAGAGAACCTTGGGTGGGGTCAAGAGCGCATCGCGAACGAGTTACTATTGAAACTTGGGCTTCAAGTGTCACCGCGCACGGTGGCCAAGTACATGCC
This sequence comes from Steroidobacter sp., assembly GCF_016790065.1. Lineage (GTDB taxonomy): Bacteria > Pseudomonadota > Gammaproteobacteria > Steroidobacterales > Steroidobacteraceae > Steroidobacter. Next base: position 395 of record NZ_JAEUPY010000459.1, on the reverse strand, counting down.
GCGACCCGCGCCAGGCCGGCCGCGCGGAGATCAACGATGGTCGACCTTCCTTCGCAATCACGCGCGAGCCATTATCGCTTGTGATTTCTGTGTCGCGGTGACCAGCACGTTCCGAGTCCTGTACGTGCTCGTCGTCATCGAACATCATAGCCGTCGACTGATTCATTTTAACGTGACAGCGCATCCGACCGCGCAATGGACGCGGCAGCAGCTGCGAGAAGCAGTGGGATACGAGGAGGGATACGAATACCTGCTGCACGATCGCGACAGCATCTTCTCGGCCGAGGTGGATGAGTCCATCCGGCGGTTGGGGCTGCGCGTATTGAAGAGCCCACCGAGAAGTCCAAAAGCGAATGCCCTCTGCGAACGCGTTCTGGGAACCCTTCGCCGGGAGT
>NZ_JAEUPY010000403.1 GCF_016790065.1 Steroidobacter sp. | reverse complement strand
ACTTCGGCGGAGGAGTTGCAAAAGCTCACGCCGGGCCTGGAGGTCAGCAACAGCGGCGGCGTGGGCACCAAGGTATGGACCATTCGCGGCGTCGGCTTCAGCGACTACTCCACCGCGGCGTCTTCGACTGTGGGTATCTACGTCGATGAGGTCGCCATTCCCTATCCGGTGATGTCCACCGGCACGTTCTTCGATGTGGATCACATCGAAGTCATCAAAGGGCCGCAGGGTGACTTGTTCGGCCGGAACACTACTGCCGGCCAGGTCAGTATTTTGAGCCGCACCCCGACGCCGACGTTCGAGGCTGGCGCGTCGCTAGGCTTTGCGCGCTATGAGACCGTCGACTTCGAAGGCTATCTAAGCGGCCCAATCACTGACTCATTGCGCGCCCGGTTGGCGGTGGCCACCACGCAGTCCGGCGAAGGCTGGCAACGTAGTGCCACTCGGCCTAATGACAAGCTTGGCGAGATCGACCGAGTGGCCGTCCGCGGCATGCTCGACTGGACACTGAACGATCGAACCGATCTGTTGTTGAAGCTGCAGGTCAACAACGATAAGTCCGATAACATCGCGCCAACTGCATTCGACGGTCGTTTGGTCGGGTTGCCCGATCGCACTCTGCATGGCGCACCCTTCAATGCCGCCGGCGAGCTGGAATCCGCAGTGGTGTTTTCTACCGGCAACAACGAGCTGGCGGATTGGACCAACGGCCCAAACAATGCGCTTCGGCCTCGCCGCGACAATCAACTGCGTAGCGCATCGGCGCGCTTGAAAGTGGACCTCGGCGGTGTCGAGCTGATCTCGGTGACCGGTTACGACGAATTCGAACGTACCGAAGCCAACGACTGGGACGGCACCGCGTTGCTGGATTCGAGCAACATCAACATCACGGACGTGGATTCGTTCTCGCAGGAATTGCGGTTGGCCGGCGACGGTGATCGGCTCAACTGGACCGTCGGCGCGTACTACTCGACCGACGAAATGAACGAGGACTACAACTACTTCATGGGCGAGGGGCGCTTCGGCATCAACCAGCTCAGCACCGAGTACGTGCAGAAGACCGATGCCATCGCCGCATTTGCGCATGTCGAATACAAACTGACCGCGCGCACCGAAGCAGTGCTGGGCGTGCGTTATACGAGCGAAGACCGAGAGTGGACCGGTTGCAGCTACGACGCGACACCTCCAGACCTCGCCGTAGCGGGCTTGCCGTTGAACGTGTTCCTCAACAACATCATCAATGGTCCAGGGGTGATTACGCCCAACGGGTTGCTCAACGACGGCTTCAACTTTCCGAACGGCTTGCCGGCGGTCAATCCGTTGGCGCCAGGTGCGTGCGGCACGTTCAACGATATTCCGGGCACACCAGGAGCCGGACAGTTCGGCGTGTTCTCGCGCAAGATCTCGGTCGACGAGCCGATGTGGAAGGTCGGCCTGAACTTCCGGCCGGTCGATGACGTGCTGTTGTTCGGCACGATCTCGCAGGGCTTCAAGTCGGGCGGCTTCAACGGTGCCAACTCCAATACCCATAGTCAGCTGCTGCCGTATGAGATCGAAAAGCTACTGGCATATGAGGTGGGCGCGAAGGCGAGCTTTGCCGACCGCACCGTCCAGTTGAACGGCTCGGTGTTTTTCTACGATTATCGGGACAAGCAGGAGCGTGAAGCGGCGGTGACGCCAGTCGGCAATATCTCCGGCATCTCCAACATTCCTAAATCGGAGATCCTGGGCGCGGAGGTCGAACTCGCCTGGCGGCCGACCCAGGACTGGACGGTGAATCTCGGCGTGAGCGTGCTGGACACCAAGGTGGTCGAGTGGCGCCCGGTGGATCCGCTCGCGAGCCAGTATCCGACGGTGGTGCGCTTCGACGCCTCGGGTGCGGAACTGCCCAATGCGCCGAAGTTCTCCGGTAATCTGTTGCTGTCGTATCGGATCCCGGTCGGCCGTTTCGAGTTGACGCCGGCCTTCGATCTGGTTCATCGCAGCTCGACCAGTGGCGACATCACTCCTGAAAATTTTCGGGATGAGTACACTCTCAGCAACCTTCGGCTGTCGCTCGCGGGCGAAGGCAACTGGCGCACGCAGCTGTGGGTGCGTAACTTGTTCGACGAGCAGTATTACGTGAGCGGCCAAACCGGCGGTAACTTCACGTATACGCGCATCAACGGCATGCCTCGCACTTGGGGCGTGACCTTCGAGTACAGCCTGTAACTTCGCTGGATATCGAACATGCAGACAAACAATTCCAAGTCGAAACTCACGTTGCTGGTCGGTTTGGCGATGACGCTGGCACTCGCGTCGTGCGCCAAGCGCAAGGAAGCGGTGGCGCCGGCCGATCTTGTCGTCACCGCCAACGGTGCGATCTACACGCTCGATGCGGCCAAGCCGTGGGTCGAAGCTGTCGCCATCGCCGACGGTCGCTACGTGTTCGTCGGCAGCCGCGCCGAAGCTCAGGCGTTCGTCGGGCCGAAAACCCAGCAGATCGAAGCGGGCGACGCCATGGTCATGCCGGGGTTGGTCGACGCTCACGTGCATCCCTTGATGGGCGGCATCAAGGCCTTGTACGAATGTAACTTCGCGTTCACCGCCACACCTGAGCAAGTAGCGGCGGCGCTGCAAGCCTGTGCCGAGAAGACGCCGGAAGGGACGTGGATAAAGGGCGGCCAGTGGGGCAGCAGTTTCTTCGAGCAAAACAAACTCGATTCGCCGCGCGGCTTTCTGGATCGGATCACGACCCGTCATCCCATCTTTCTGAATGATGATTCGGGCCACAACGGCTGGGTCAACAGCGAAGCGCTGCGCATCGCCGGCATCAATGGTAAGACCGCCAACCCCGAAGGCGGCACCATCGTGAAAGGCGCTGACAAGGAGCCCAACGGAGTGTTGTTGGAGACGGCAGCGCGCTTGTTCGACACTGTCATCCCTTCGTGGACGGATGAGCAGTACGTCAAGGCGGCGCGCGAGGCGACCCGGATCGCCAACTCCTACGGCATCACCGGCATCAAGGATGCTGGTGCGTTCGATCTGGCCACCAAGGCGTTTCATTCGTTGGATCAGACGGGAGATCTGACGCTGCATGTCGCGGCTTGTATCCGCACTCCTTACGGCCGCAGAACCGGGCCGCTCGATTTCGACGCTATCGAAGCGGAGCGTAAGGCCTATCGGTCCAAGCACGTGCAGACCGACTATGTGAAGTTGTTTGTCGACGGCGTGCCGACGCCTGCGCGCACCGCTGCGATGATTCATCCTTATCTGGCTGACAAAGCGCACGGCGATCATTTCACCGGTGGTGACATGCACATCGACGCGCAACAGCTCGCTGCCGACGTGACGGAACTCGACAAGCGTGGCATCACGGTGAAGATGCATACGGCCGGCGATCGTTCGGTACGGGCTGCATTAGATGCAATCGACGCAGCTCGCAAGGCCAACGGCAACAGCGGCCTGCGGCACGAGCTTGCACACGCAGGCTATATCGATCCGGCGGACATTCCTCGCTTCGCCAAGCTCGATGCGGTCGCTGAGTTCTGTCCGATTCTTTGGTATCCGTCGCCCATCATCGAGGCCGTCATCAGTGCGGTAGGCGAAGAACGCGGCCGTCACTACTGGCCGACTCGCACGCTACTCGACAACAAGGCGCGCATCTCCACCGGTTCGGACTGGCCGGCCGCTGTGCCGGATCAGAACCCTTGGGGCGGCATCGAGGCGCTGGTCACTCGTCGCGACCCGCTAGGCGTAGCGCCGGGCGAGCTGTGGAAGGAGGAGGCGATCACGCTCGAGGAAGCGTTGCGGCTCTACACGGTGAACGGTGCGGAGGCGCTGCGACTGGAGCAGCAGACCGGTTCGATTGCCGTGGGCAAGTCGGCCGACCTGATCGTGCTGGATCGTCACTTGTTCAAGATTCCAGTCGAAGATGTCGGCGCCACGCAGGTTCGTAAGACCGTCTTCGAAGGCAAGGTGGTCTTCGACGCCCAGAGCGGCAAAGAGTAGTCATCGCCTTGGTGCGGGCGACGCCGAATCCCTGGATTCGACGTCGCTCGCTCGCGCTGCTACCATGCGCGCCCCGATGCGCCTCTGGGTGCATCGGTCGACAACGAACTACGAGCGCCCGGGCTTCCCCAACAGGCGTTTACAGCTTCAGAAATCGGCGACGGAACAAGGAGTTACTGTCGCAAGTTGTCGCATCATGTCGCGATGTGTAGCATTCGCGACCTTGAGTCGGGACGTGGCGCAGCCTGGTAGCGCACTTGCATGGGGTGCAAGGGGTCGCGAGTTCGAATCTCGCCGTCCCGACCAATCATTTACGAGCGTTCGCTCGGAGCGTTGTGGCCAAGCTGGTGGCCACTTAAGAAATCATGGCGACTACCAGTTAACCAACTGGACACCCGACTGCTTCAGCAACTCCGGGTTTGCTTCAATCCAGAGCTTGGCGCTAGTCAGTTCGTCCGATTCGGTCGTGACGATGAGCTGCACGTATCTGCATTTCTCCACCAGGTCCAGCGGGCTAATGAACAAGCCGCCGTTGAGAGATTGAATATTTCGGCCGTCGGGAAGGTTAGATGGCAGGGGCTGCACTTTAACCTCTGGAGTGTGGCCAAGGATAAAACCGTCATCGCGAATAATCTTCGCAGCGATGCGGTTGAATGGCTCAGACACCGGTGCCGTTGCCGTGAACCAAGCGCACAGTCTAGGCAGCGTGGTCGGCAGAGTGGGTACGACCAGCCCGCCGGTGTATACGCCCATGAACGAAAGCTTGTTGCCGACCTCGTGTCGAATATCGTCACACCATGTGACTGAAAGTGTGCGTGCGTTCATTTGATCGTTGAGTTGACCATGCTGTCAGCTCTTGCTCGCGTGTTGTTCCAAGCGTGCGCAAACTCATCGAGGCTGACGCCGAGAGCAGTGGCGAGTTTGTTAGCCACGCTGAGACCAGGCTCGGTTCGACCGGACTCATAGCGAGAAATGTGCTCCTGTCGCAAGTCACACTGCGTTCCAAGGTCCTTCTGAGACAGACCGGCTTTCAGTCGCAGAGAACTGAGCGTAGGCGCGTCGTAGAACGACTCAGACACCCATTGTCGAGCCTGCTTGGTTTGCTCATGCAAAGAAGCATCGCCGTCGACCTCCGCAAGCAAATTGTCGAACTGCGAATGCGGTTGGGCGCGCGGTGTTACAAGCGGAAAAAGAATCGGTTGCGACAGGTTGGCTTGGTGCGCATTGCCCGAAGGAGTATCGAGCGGTGGGCTAAGCGTCGGGGAATTCGTTCCTGACGATACTGACCAAACGTTTTCGGATTGGGTTTTGTGGGTCATCGTAGTCACTGCTCGTGAGTTTGGACTTGTGAACAATGTCGATTACGTAGTAGGTCCGCTCTCTCCAGTAATACAGATAAATAATCCGGTAGTTCACACCGACAGCTTCGAGTTCGAGAGATCTCAGTCTCCATATCGGTAATTTCTCGATGCGATATATGCTGTGCCATCTTCGGATAGATGAGCGGCCGTGCTCGTCAACATCGAAATCGTTCGTGAGCATATTGGCGAGCAGGTATGCATCGGCTCGAAGCTCGCGCAGAAACTCCAACAGCTTCAGAAAATCGGCGGGACTTTCTGGGCGAATCACATTTCGCAGGGATGCGGTCGCGTTGTCGTGCACGACCAAGGAATACGATGGTTGTGTCACCAGCGCATACCAATTTTGATATGCGTTGACCGACTCGTCAATGGTGGGTAGTCAGGTCGGTACTCAGGGCACAGTAGTTTTCCGTATCGGGCTTGATACATGGCCCTGTTTTATAAGGAAATACGTCCGGATATTGGATTGGCGAATGTCGGGCGCGCTGACGGCACTATCCGGTGCCTGTGTCGGCGTTATCCCGTTGACGGACCCCTCAACCCGGCCGACCAGCCCAGACGCACGGAGCGCGAGTTCAATCTTCAATTCCCTTCCGCCGAGCCCCTCTCTGTCGGGCGCGGATGCATTCATCCAGATAGCGAGCAAAGCGTAGCGGGTCGGCGATCCGAAAACGGCCGGTGATGCGATAGCTCGCGGCCTGGGGATGGCTGGGCATCTGGATCTGGATTCTATTGCGGCGATTGAATTGCGCGATGGCGTCGGCAATGGGCACGCGTTGGAAGACGACGTAGCCGTCGCCCCAGGCGAGTGCGTCGTCGATGTCGACTTGGCGCGATTCCAGTTGTGACTTCTTGTCGACGGTGATTTGCAGGCCGCCGGAGGCGTGCACGGCTTGCGGCTCGCGGTCGTCGGAGGTGCCGCCGAGGGTGGAGACGGCGACCAGGCCGTGAGCGACCACGACTTCGGAGCGATGCTCCAAGCGCGTGACGCTGAACTTAGTACCGACGGCACGAGCGGCGAGCACATCGGTGTCGACGATGAAAGGGCGAGTGACATCCTTGGCGACGCTGAAAATCGCTTCGCCGGTTTGTAAATGAACCAGGCGATTGCCGTCGTCGAACTCGATTTCCAGTCGCGTGCGCGGTCCGATGCGAACCACGCTGCCATCGTTGAGTTTCTTGGTGCGCCATTGGCCGGGGCCGGTTTCGACCACTCGATCCAGCGGCTGCGCCGATAACAGCAATGTGAAGAACAATAGCGCCAGCGCGCGGCCGGCGGTGATGAAGCCGCGCTCTGGGCTGAGCGAAGTTGCGGTAGCCACGATCATTCCTCCCATAACGAGAGTTGGATTTATGCGCGGGCTGGCGGCAGCTACCCGGGAACCTCAGGGGTCCGTCCGTGGGATGCTTTTTGGTTGTTTCTGCGCCTGACTCTTGAGTTCTTTTCGCTTGCGAAGCTGTTCGTCGAGAAAGCGCTCCAGCAGATCGGGGCGGTGGACGTCGAAAGTACCGGTGACGGTGATCAACGGGATTTCGGAATCGCGTGGCACTTTCAGCGCGAAGGCGCTGTGACGGTTGAAGCGGGCGATCGCGCTTTGCACCGAGGCTTGGCGCACTACCACAAGGCCGCGTTCCCACGCCAACCACGCATCGGCGTCGATGGCGCGTGGGATCATGGGCTCGCCCGGTTTGACGATGACTTGCTGATCTCGCGCGGCTTGCGCCGACTCGCTCAGCCCGAAACCCCAATGCGTATTGCGTTGGATCAGCACTTGGCCGTCGCTGGTCGTGACTTCGGTGCGGCCGTCGCGATGATCGACGGCAAATTTCGTCCCGACCGCGCGTACTGTCGCGAGTGGCGTATGTACATAGAAAGGTCGGGTCGAGTCGTGCTGTACCGTACTGATGACCTGGCCGTAGGGCAGTTCGATGCGACGTTCATGAACTTCGTCATGAATGATGACTTTGGTATCGGCACCGACGAACAAGCCACTGCCGTCCTTCAACTTCACCGGCTCTGTTTGGCCCGGGCCTGTGGTGATGGTGGTTGGATCGATGGCATGAGGTGTCAACAACAGTGCGAGCAGCACCACGGCTAACGCGGGGTACTTGATGACCCTTTGGATCGGCCTCCTCCTTGAGCGTGGGCGAGCGAAAGGTTTCATTTAGATGTGCCGCGCATGCGCAGCGGCGCCAGGGCAGTTTTGGTCTGCACAGTGCGCGTCGCCGCGTCGTTCGGGCACCCTTGAGTTGTACTAATCTGACAATCAGCTACAAACTTTTGTCGCTGGCGCGGGAGCCCCCCGCGTTTGGCGGACGTCTAATGGACCGGACCTGGTCCAGCCTCAGCCCCTTCACTTTGGCTAGATTGTGTACTAGCTTGAAACCGCGTCATGGGGTTATGGCGCCGAATTTCTCGTAGGTTTGTGTGCAGGGAAGAGAGGGGCGGGTTCCCCAAGTCGGATATTAGTTTTTGCCAGTGCGCTGCCAGCCGCCGCCCATGGCTTTATATAAGTTGACGCTGGCGGCGAGTCCATCGGCTTGAACTTGCACCAACGAAAGTTCCGCTGCCAGGAGGCCACGTTGTGCATCCAGCTGATCTAAATACGGGGAATACCCGGCGCGATAACGATTGGTGGCATGACGAAGAGCGTCGGCGAGGGCGTCGCGTTGGGCTTGTAGATGTTTGGCTTGTTCGGCGAGTCGTTGTAGAGCGACCAGGCTGCTGTCCACTTCGCTGAACGCGGCCAGCACCACCGAACGATAGTTGAACGCTGCTTGATCTCGAACTGCCGCGGCCTCGTCGCGTTCGGCGGTAGCCAGCCCGCCATCGAACAGCGGCGCCAGGATGCTGGCGCCGACAGAAAATAAACTAATGGGATCGTCTCGCAAGCCACTGGCGTACAGCATGCCGGTGGAGCCGGTCAGTTGTACGTTCGGAAGGAAGGCTTTGCGCGACGCTGCCAGACTCAAATCGGTGGCCGCGAGTTGGTATTCCGCTTGAGCAATGTCGGGGCGACGTCGCAGCATGTCGGCGGGCAAGCCTGCCGGGATCGGTGGAATGTGTAGCTCACCCAGCGCCACACTGCGAGCGATGGCCCTGGGCGTATCGCCAACCAAAGCACTCAGCGAGTTCTCTTGTTGAGCGATCGCAAGCTCGACCTGCGGGATGATTTGCGCTGTGGCTTCGTACTCCGCTTGTGCCTGCGCGAGCTCCAGGCGCGATGCGTAACCGACGCGCGCTCGGGACTCAGCAATATGCAACGCATCGGTGCGAGCGACCAACGTTTCCCGAGCGACCTTCAAGCGAGCATCCAGCGAACACAGTGTGATGTAAGCGCTGGCAGTCGCGGACGCCACCGACAAAACGATTGCATCGTGAGCCGCTTGGCTCGCGAGATATTGTTGACGAGTGGCGCCAACCAGATCGCGAACGCGACCGAACAGATCCACTTCCCAAGCTGCCTGCAGTTGTGGCTCGACAGACTGCCCGACCGACGGCGTGCCGAATGCATTCAAGGTTCGAGCATGAGCGCCGCCGACGACGGCATCGACTGCAGGAAACAAACGCGAGCGTGCCTGGCGCTCCTGAGCCTGCGCTTCTCGAACGCGAGCCGCGGCGATTGCGACATTGGCATTGCGAGCCAACGCTTGATCGACTAAGTCGACCAGCGCCGGGTCGCCGTAGCCACGCCACCAGTCTCGCTCAATCTCTACAGTCGGGCCGACAGACACTCGCCACTGTTCGGGCGGGGCGATGGATGCTTCCGGCGGTGCCGGTCGATTGGCGAGCATGCAGCCGGAGAGCACAAAGGCAAGCATTGCTGCGAGAATTCGCCGGCACGCAAGCATCACGGCGCACCTTGAGGTTGTGCGCGATGACTCGTGTCGACTTCCACTTCAACCGACATGCCGGGGCGCAGCCGAGTGGCCAGCGACTGATCCGGATCCACAGCGATTCGCACAGACATGCGCTGGGCAACCTTCACGAAGTTGCCTGTGGTGTTGTCCGCCTTCAGCACGGCGAACTCCGAACCGGTGGCGGGGGCGAGTCGTTCCACCTGGCCAGTGAGCTTCGCGCCAGCGAGCGCATCGACATAGAACACAGCCGGTTGTCCCGGTGCCATATGCGCAGTCTGCGCTTCTTTGAAATTCGCAGTCACCCACAGGCGAGGCGGCACGACGAACATCAGTTGTGTTCCGGCGGTCACATACTGACCGACCCGCACGCCGACATCGCCGAGTTGGCCGTCGACGGGCGAGCGAATCGTGGTGTTGGCGAGATCGATTTCCGCGAGCTTCAATGTGGCCTGCGCAGATTCGACGGCGGCGTCGAGTCCGCCTCGGCTGACCTCGACGGCCACGATATCTTGCTTGGCAATTTCACCCGCTGCGAGCGATTGATTGACGGTGGCTTCAGCGGCTCGCAAGGCTGCCAGCGTCTGATCCCGTTCGCGCAACGACACCGAACCGTCAGCGATCAACTCGTCGACGCGCTTGGTATCGGCCTGCGCTCTGAGCAGCTGTGCTCGTGCGCTCTCCAATGCAGCAGCTTGCGCAGCGGCAGTTGCATGCTTAGATCGCAACGTCTGTGCCGAGTTGTCGCGATTCGCCATGGCGGCGGCGAGGTTGGCCCGCGCCTGATCGACGCGTTGACGATAGATGCGATCGTCGATCTGCGCGAGCACTTCGCCAGCTTTGATAGCTTCGTAGTCCTGCACCGGAACTGCAACGACGTAGCCACTCACTTGCGGGCTGATCAAAGTCGTCTGGCCGCGAACATAGGCATTGTCGGTCGATTGAATGGTGCGTGCGAATGGCCACAGCTCCCACGCGTACAACACGATCAATATGCCGGCCAATGCCGCGACGATGACGATGCTCGTCGTCAGCAGCGTGTGCTTTGGCGGCGCCCAACCCGTCGGTGCAGATTTCTGCACCGGTGTTTCGATGGGGTCGATGACTCGCGGTTCTTCGGGAGGTGCGTTCAACGGTGACGACTCATTGTTGTGGGGCTCGCATCTTCGCCATGGCGGCCAGCGCCCCGGCCATGGGGTTCACGCCGGTGATGTACATGCGCAGCTGGCGCGCGCCGATCCATAGCAGCGTCAAGCAGGCGAGCACGAAGATGATGAAGAACACGTCGTTGAAGGCCAGCACATTGGCTTCACGCGTGACTTGTTGAGATAACGTCGCGGCTCCCTGCGCCGAACGCAGCGTTGGGTCGCTGACTACGCCGCCATATGCGCCGCCTAATGTTTGTAAGCGGCCCGCGACTTGCGGATCAGTCAGCGTCAGGGATTGAACGATGGAATGCGAGTGGAATTTCTCTCGCATGATCTGCACGCTGCCGAGCAAGGCCGAGCCGGCCAAGCCGCCGAGCGACTGAGTGATGCTGAACAGCGCCGAAAAGCTGACGATGTGATTCGGGCCTTTGGCCAGTGCCTGCAGAATACCGATCAGCAACGTGGGGCCCATGAAGTACACGGCGGCGAAGGCGATCAGGGCCTGGCTGACGTACATGTTGGCTGGCCGGGTCAGATTGGTGGCGTGCGCGTCGATGAAGGCGCCTATGGCAATCAGCAACACGGAAATGAAGATAGGTCGCCCGAGATTGGCGGGATTCACGGTCAACGCGCTGGTGACGATGCCGATGACGGTCATCACCGATACCACCACGAACAGACTGAGCAATTGATCGTTGTTCATGCCGAGCGCAGTCAACAGGCCGACGGCGCCATAGGTCTGTTCCGACAGCAGCACCCGAACAGCGGTGGCGACGAAAGCGAAGCGAAGGATCAGCCCGCTACCCATCCACCGAGTATTCAACAGCGGGTTGGCCCGGTTGTGCTCGATCAGCAGCGCGGCGGCGATCAGCACGATGGCGCCACAAAGCGCGTAGCCCAACCACGGCGCCTCAGTCCACCACAGCACGCGACCGAGCCCAAGAAACGCGCAGAGCAGGGCGACACCAGGCGCATACAGAGCGAAGGTGACGAAGTCGAGCTTCTCGAACGCCTTCATGCGCTCGCTGGGTGGTAGTCGCAACAGCACGACCGCCGCCAAACACAGCAACGACAATCCCAACTCAAATATATACAACGCCCGCCACTGGCCGAGCTCGAGCAGATCGGATGAAAACAAACGCGCCAGCGGCGTGGCCAGTTGCGGGATGCCGATGCCCAGCACGATGCCTTTGAGCCGATGTGCGGCCGGCATGGATTGGATGATGTACAGCAAGCCCAAAGTGGACAGCGCGCTTGCTGCGATACCGCTCGCCCCACGCACGATCAGCGACGTCGAATATTCGTGCACGAACAGATGTGACGCCGTCAGCAGGATGTACGCGGCCAGAAAGATGCGCACGAACGGCACCAGCCCGAACTGCTGGCGAAATTTCACCAGCAGCAGGCTCATGGATACGTTGGTCATCACATACACGGTCGACATCCAGGCGGCTTGATCGCTGTACAAGCCGAGCGCGCCTTGGATGTTCTGGAGGTTGGCCGAGACCAGCGCGTTGCCCATGGCGCCGGTGATGGCGACGAGCACGCCGATGGCGAAGTAGCCGAAGCGGCGAGCCGTGGGATGGTCCGGGGACGCGGGTGAGCCCGGCATCATCGGCCGTTCGTGCGGCTTGAACTGGTAGGCGGTGGCCTCGTCGGTCATGGAGCGCCATCGTACAAGGGCCGGCGAGCGGGCAGCAGTCGTGAACTACCGCGAGCGCGGCCCGAGGAGTCGGGTAAGATGCGACGAAATTCCCGCCCCCGGAGCCTTCCATGATGGTCAGCTCGGCGAACTGGTTGCGAGCGCTGTTGTTGTTCGTGGTGCTTGGTCCGATGGTACCGGCGTCGGCCGAACTGGCCTCGGCTGATGTCACAGCCATCGATACCTTGGCCAAACAGGCAGTCATCCAGGGACAAACGGCCGGTCTGGTGGTCGCGGTGGCCGAGCAGGGCAAGCCGGTGTTCGTCCGCGGCTACGGCTATGCCAATGTGGAATGGGACGCCCTGGCCACGCCCAACACCGTATTCCGGATCGGGTCCATCACCAAACAATTTGCCTCGGCCTGCGTGCTGCTATTGGCCGAACAGAAGAAGCTGTCGCTGGACGACAAGCTCGCCAAATATTTCCCGGACTTTCCTCGCGGCAACGAGGTGAGCCTGCGCCAGCTCATGAATCACACGTCCGGCATCCACAGTTATCCCGGGCGTAGCGAGGAAACAATCGCGCGTGCCGGCATTTCGGTGCCGGACATGGTGCAGCACCTGGGCACGCTGGGGTACGACTTCGATCCGGGCAAGGATTGGGCGTACAGCAATTCCGGTTATTTCCTGCTCGGCGCCGTCATAGAAAAGGTCAGCGGGCAGAGCTTCCGTGACTTTGCCAACCAACGCTTGTTCCAGCCGCTGGGCTTGACCCACACCGCGGTCGACTTGAATGAAGAGGTGGTGCCGCAGCGGGCGTCCGGCTACGAACGTGATAAAGCCAAGCAAGGTGAATTCGTCAACGCCGTCTACTCGCATATGAGCGTGCCGCACGCGGCGGGCGCGATACGGTCGACGGCGGAAGATTTGATCAAATGGACATCGGCCTTGCACGAAGGCCGGGTGCTCGGTGCCGCGTCATATAAAGAGATGACGACGGCACCTCGCATTACCGGTAAGGACCCGGTGAATTACGGCCTCGGGCTGTGGCTCGCGCCCGAGCAGGGGCATGCGTTGTTCAGTCACAACGGCGGCATCGATGGCTTCGAGGCCAGCCTTGCTTATCTGGTCGAACGCAAGCGCACCTTGGTCATTCTCAGCAACACCCAAGGCGGCCTGGGTGAGTTGCGGGCCAAGCTGCTCGGCGTGCTGCTTACTGAGCAGCGATGACGCGGATTTCCACCGTGTACTTGGGGTGAGCCAACTTGGCTTCCACGGTGGCGCGCGTCGGCGTGTTGCCGGGGCTGACCCACTTGTCCCACTCCGAATTCATTTCGGCGAAGGTGCTGATGTCGGCCAGCCAGATGGTGGCTTCCAACAGACGGGTTTTGTCGGTGCCGACCGAGGCCAGCGACTCGTCGATCTGCTTCAGGATGTCGGCGGTTTGCGCGGCCACTGACTGACCGGCCGCTTCTTCGGCGACGTAGCCCGACAGATAGACGGTGCCGGCATGGACCACGACGGCGCTCATCCGCGGGCCGACTTCGTAACGCTCGATCTTGCTGCTGCTCATGACGTTCTCTAGCTGTACTGGACAAAAAAAGGGCGCGTAGTTTCACTGGCCCGGCCGGGCTCGGCAATGCGCGCGGCCGAAAAAAAATTCATGACTCCACCGGGCATCCATGTTATGACCCGCCGATGCCAGTCAACCCGGAAAAATCTTCCAAACCCGCGCCCACCGAAGCCGAACTGCAGGCCGATGTGCTGACCATCGGTCGGATCGAGGCCATCCCGACGCTGCTCAACGTGGTGTGTCGGATGACCAAACTGCGATTCGCGGCGGTCGCCCGGGTCACCGAGGATCGGTGGATTGCCTGCCAGGTGCGCGATGAGCTGGATTTTGGCCTGAAGCCCGGCGGTGAACTCCAGATCGAAACCACCATTTGCAACCAGATCCGCCAGCACGGCCGCCCGGTGGTGATCGATCATGTGGCCGCGAGTGAGGCGTTCTGCGGCCATCCAGTGCCGGCCCGCTATGGTTTCCAGAGCTATATTTCGTTGCCTATCGTGCTGCCCGACGGCAGTTTTTTCGGCACGCTATGCGCGCTCGATCCGCTGCCCAGCAAGCTCAATAACGATGAAGTCATCGGCATGTTCAAGCTGTTCAGCGAGCTGGTGGCGTTTCACTTCGAAGCTCAGC
>NZ_JAEUPY010000400.1 GCF_016790065.1 Steroidobacter sp. | reverse complement strand
TTGGATTCACAAGCGCGTACCGCACGAACACTTCGTGATGGGCCGAGAAGGGCCGGACAGCTTGCGCATGCAACGGCTGTGGCTGTTCATCATCGCCATCACGCTCCACAACTTTCCGGAAGGCATGGCGGTGGGCGTCGGCTTCGCCAGCGGCGACCTGGGCAAGGCCATGCCGCTGGCGATCGGCATCGGCTTGCAGAACATTCCGGAAGGGTTGGCAGTCGCGGCGGCCATGCTGGCCATCAACTATCCGAAGTCACAAGCGTTCATGGTGGCGTCGTTGACGGGGCTAGTCGAGCCGTTGGGCGGTGCCATCGGTGCGTCCGCGGTATGGTTCACTGGGCCGGCGATGCCTGTGGTGCTCGGGCTCGCGGCTGGCGCCATGTTGTTCATCATCAGCGACGAGATCATTCCCGAGACTCATCGCAACGGGTTTGAAGACGTCGCAACGTTTTCGTTGATGGGCGGCTTCGCGGTGATGATGTTCCTGGACGCTGTGTTCGCCTGAGCGGGTCGGAACGTCGTTGGTTCCGTGGACGGCGTTGCAGCGCCAGCCAATAGAACCAACGACGTCACCGTTTCTGGTCACATCATTGGGCGCGCTGTTTGTTACAGGTCACCAGCTTGTTCCAATCGGAGAAGTGGCCGTCGGGGTTCTGTTCCCACGCCCACACATGCAATTCATAGAAGGCCGGCAAGCCATACCGATTGGGCTCGCTCACATAGTGCATCAGATGGCCGTCCACCGACGGCGCGCCGCCTTCCGGATGTTTGCTGGCCCAGTCGCCGGCAATCACGATGAATTCCACGCCGACCAGGCGCATCGCGCCGCTCGACAACGGTTCGTAGATCAATGCTTCGGGTTCGTCGCCATCGATGGCGCCATCGCCGACGCGGCTGGGCAGGACGAAGTGCACGCCCATCGCACCGGCGTTCGGGCCGCTGACGCAGGGCGTCGCAGGCACCCAGCTTTCGGCGATGGCCACGCCGATGTCTTTGTAACGCGAGGTGGCACGGCGCACTTTTTCGACCAGCGGCGCGGAGCCCTTGCTGGTGTAGGCCTGCTGAGGTTGCTCGGTCTTGTCGCCCGACATGGCCAGCAGCGGCAGGCTCAGCAGCAGCGTTCCCAGCAATGGACGTAAAGCAGTATTCACTTCGGTTCTCCTATGAGTTGCAGCGGCAGCGACGATAGGGGGTCGTGCCGGCCGGCTTATAGGGCAGAGTTGCCTATTTTGCGGGGCGCCGAGGCGTGACAACCGTATTTCTACCCATGCGCGGGGTGTTGCCCGGCGATAGTGTCGGCCGTCGGGGGACGGTCAAAACAGCCGATGAGCGCACAGGATTGGCAAGTCGTGCCGGGAAGTGACGACGATTCACAACAACACCGGCACAGTGGGTGGCTGTTTCCAGGAATCGTCGCACTGATCATTCTGGTGTTGGGCGCAGCGGTGACTGCGTCGTTCGCGCTATCCATGCAGGAAGCAGCGCTCACCCTCACTCGCAGCACCCTCGAAGAACGCGCCTCGCGTAGCGAATACGCCATCGAAGAACGTTTGATGGGTTGCGAAGCCGTGCTGCGTGCCGGCGCCGGCTTCATCGACAACGCCTGGCCGTTGAGCGAACAGCAATGGCAGCGTTTCGTGCGCCCGCTGAACTTGACCGAAGTGCTCACCGGCGTGCAGGGCTTCGGCTTCACTGCGGTGGTCGACAAGCTGCTGCCCTGGCAACTGAAGGCGCTGCCGTCGGGCTTGTGGAGCAATCCGGCCGGTCGTGCCGATCATCCGCAAACCGCCATCCTGTTTCTGGAGCCGCAAGACGTGCGTAATCGGCACGCGCTAGGCTTCGACATGGCCAGCGAAGCAATCCGCCGAGCTGCCATGGAGCGCGCACGCGACGAAGGCACCGCCGCCGTCTCCGCCCGAGTGACTCTGGTGCAAGAGATCGAGTCGAGCGCACAACCCGGCTTTCTAATGTATGTGCCGGTATATCAGCGCGACTTGCCCACGACCACAATCGCCGAACGGCGTGCAGCGTTGATCGGCTATGTCTACAGCCCGTTCCGAGCCGGTGATTTCATGGAACGTGTGTTCGACGCCGATCCGCGTGATGTCGAGATCGAACTCTACGACGATCCGCAAATGCAGGCGGCCACGTTGATGTATCGACGAGCCGCAGGCGAGGGCGCTGTGTCGCAGCCCATGGCTGTCGAACGTCGCGTCGTGGTGGGCGGTCACGAGTGGACGCTGCGTGTAGTCGCGACGCCTTCGATGATCGAAAAAAATCAGCTGGTGCCGTTGTGGGTGGTCTGGATCGTCGGCGCGTTCGGCACGCTGTTGCTCAGCGGCTTGGCGTTGGCGATGACCCGCAGCAGGCAAGTGTTACGCGAGCGCCTGTTGGCCGATGAGCGCTTGTTGGAACAGCAGCGCGACGCCGCCACCATTCTGGAAAACTCGCTGGAAGTGTTCATCGTGATCGACGAGCAGGACCGCGTGCTGGAATGGAACAAACAGGCGGTGCAAACCTTCGGCTGGACCAAGGCGGAGGTGCTGGGCCGTGAGCTGGCCGATATCATCGTGCCCGCGCGCTTGCGTGACGCGCATATGAAAGCGGTCACGACCTTTCATACGCGGCAGCATACGGTGCTGGGCAAGCTCATCGAAATACCTGCGCTCCGGCGCGATGGCACGGAGATCATCATCGCCATTTCGATTGCCTCAGCCTTGAGGCGTGGCAAGACGGTGTTCTTCGCGTCGTGTCGTGACATCACCGCACGCGCCCAACAGCAAGACGAAGTCCGACGTCTCAACACCACGTTGGAACACCGTGTGAGTGAGCGAACGCAGGAGCTGGAAACCGCCAATCGACGTCTCGAAGCGGCATACCGAGATCTTGAAGCGTTCACTCGCAGCGTCTCGCACGATCTGCGTGCGCCGTTGCGAGCGATCAAAGGTCATGCCGCACTGCTGGCCGAGAACGTCAGCTCGCTGGGCTCGCCGCAGATCCAGCGTGACATCGAATCGATCGTCAGCACCACCAAGCGCATGGACGCGATCATCGACAATTTGCTGAAGCTCGCGTCGGTCACGCAACGCGAGCTGCAGACTCAAGAGTTGGAGTTGGGCGACTTGATGCGGCAAGTCGTGGCGGAGGTGAATCCTCAGCCGCCGGTGCGAGTGCATGTCTCGTTGCAATCGGCTTGTGTGCGAGCAGATGCGGGCTTGCTGACCCTGGCTCTGCGCAATCTGATTTCCAACGCGGTCAAGTTCTCGCACACCCGGCCGTCGCCGGAGATCTGGGTTGGCACCAGCGACAACGATAGTGGCCCGGTGTATTTCGTGCGGGACAATGGCGTGGGCTTCGATCCTCGCTACGCGCCTCGCTTGTTTGGCGCTTTCCAGCGGCTGCATTCGGAACGCGAGTTCGAAGGCACGGGCTTGGGCTTGACCATTGTTAAATCGGTGATCGAAAAGCACGGCGGCCGCGTCTGGGCCGAATCCCAACCCGGTGCCGGTGCCACGTTCTATTTCGTGCTGCCCACTTGCCAGGCGCCCGCCGCGTAAAATAGCCAGGGTCGCCGCGAAGCAGCGTTCGCTCTATCATCCCGCCTTCGGTGTCGAATGGCGGTCGGTCGATGATGAGTGGTGCGGCGATTGGGCAGGTGACGGATTACCTGCGACAGCTCACGGAAACGGTGCGAACGGAATCCAGCGACGGCGCCAGGCTGGTCTCGGATCTCAAGAACAATCCCATTTGCCGGGTGACGCTGGATCAGGCGGTGCCGTGCATCTCGCTGACGTGGGGGCGCTATGCCACGAGCGCGCAATTGCGCTTCGTGCACGAGTGCGTGCTCGAACTGTTGAAGCGTGAAGGGCTCGGCAAGATCTTGGGCGATGACAGTGCGCTCGCCGTGATTCCGGTCGACGATCAGGCCTGGCTTTGCGAAGACTGGATGCCGCGCGCCGCCGTTGCTGGGCTCAAGGCCGCCGCCAGTAAGAGTCCCCAAGCATTTTTCGGCAAGCAGTCGGTGGCCAATGTGCAATCGGGCGCACCGCCGGAAATAGCATTGCGTTCGTTCGACACTCTGGACGAAGCACGGGCCTGGCTGCAGAGTGTGTCGTTCTAAGTTGTTGCTCGTGAGTTGTCGATGTCCCCGAATTCACCGTCTGAGTTGTCCCCTGGTTTATTGACCAAGGCGCTGTTTCGCGCGGTCGAGCACTTGGGCTTGGCTGCTGACCTACCCAAGTTGTTGGGCGCTGCGCCTGCAGACGTCGCTGAGTTGCAATCGGGGGCGCGCGTGCTCGATCCACAACGACCCGAGTGGAGCGGGGCGCTGAAGCTCGTCGGCATGTTTCGCACCATCGTGGAAGTGCTCGGCTCAGTGGAGCGCGCCAAGCTCTGGTTGAGCACCTCGAATGAAACGCTCGGCGGGCGGCCCATCGATTTACTTGCCACGGCCGACGCCGACTCTGTGCATCGCTATCTCAGTTCCGTGCGTAAGCATGAATTGCGGATGCCGCCGCCCGTCAGGCAAGAGCACTGAGCTTCACAGCGTGAAGCGATAGCCCACGCCGTAGATCGATTCGATCAATTCATCGCCCGGATGCGCCAGCTGTAATTTACGGCGCAGGTTTTTCACGTGGCTGTCGACGGTGCGGTCGGTGACCACGCGATGATCTTCATACAGCGTGTTCAATAGTTGCTGGCGCGAGAACACGCGCCCCGGCGAGGCTGACAGCGCCTTGAGCAACCGAAACTCCACCGGCGTCAGATCCAGCGTCTGGCCGTTGAGTGTGGCCAGGAACTGGGTCTCGTCGATGCTCAGACGGGAATCGATCTGCGCCACCGCTTGCGCCTGCGGTGCTCGACGCAGAATCGCCTTGACTCGCGCTACCACTTCGCGCGGACTGAACGGTTTGCAAATGTAGTCGTCG
>NZ_JAEUPY010000397.1 GCF_016790065.1 Steroidobacter sp. | reverse complement strand
CATCAGTCCGTCAGTGTGGTGGAACGCCAAGTACGTGCTGGAAGAGCGCAAGACGTTCGACGCGAAATGGGCGGCGGCTCCGGTGCGTCCATCGTTGCTGATGATCGTCGGTGCGGATGAGTCGCCGCACATGGTGAACGATCCCGAAGCGCTGGCGGCAGACTTGCAGCCGTTGGTGCAGAAGGGGCTGCGGATGAAGTTTCTGAAGGTTCCGAACGAAGATCACATCGGCGTGCCGATGCCGGCCTTCACTGAGTTGTTGAAGTTCGCGTACACGCCGACGGCTGCTGAGAAGGAGTTCTACAAGGCGGCTGCGCCAGAGGATACCAAGGCACCGGTGTTCACCGACCCCGCAGTGTATCTGGCGCTGACGCCAGCTCAGCGAACGCAGATCCGTATCGACGTGCGTCTGATGTCCCGCGAAGAACGTGCTGCCTACAACAAGCGCATGTACGACCTCATTCATAACAAGATGACGCCGGAACAGGGTGAGATGTTGCATCGGGAGAAGACCCGAGAAGATCGGCGCAACGGCACCGTCACTGTGTTGGATTGACGAGGACCCAGTCATGATGAAAGCGACGCAGCCGCTCGCGGCCTTGATGTTTGTGATCGCAGCGGCGGCGTCGCCGTGGAGTTCGCCGTCCGCGCGGGCCGACGTGCCAACGGGGAACTGGGAGCAGGCGTGTGCGGCGTTGGTCGGGCCGACCTATCCGGCCGACGACGGCGTCGCGAAAGTCACAGAAGCCAAGATCGTCGCGGCCGGCGGCGGCAAGCCCACTGCCGAGCAAATGCAGATCTACGCAACGCGCGGCAAAGTGCAGGGCGTGCCGACGCAGGCTGTCGAGTCGCTGCCGGCGCATTGTTTGGTCTCGGGCTACGCCACGCCGAACATTCGGTTTGAATTGCGGTTGCCGGCGCAGGAATGGAATCGTCGCATGCTGATGGTCGCGTGCGATGGTTTCTGCGGTTTCGTTTTCAGCGAGGCTTGCGTCCCTGGCTTGATGCGTGACTACGCAACCGTGACCAGCGACGGCGGCCACACGGCCACGCGCAACTTCGACGGGGCGTGGGGATACAACAATCGTCAGGCCGAGATCGACTTCGGCTATCGAGCGAATCACGTGGTCGCGGTCGCCGCCAAGGCCATTCTCGCGAAGTTCTATGGCGAACCGCCGCGCTACTCGTATCTCACTGGCTGCTCCAAGGGCGGTTCTGCCGGTGTGATGGCAGCCACGCGTTATCCAGCGGATTTCGACGGCATCATCGCCGGCGCGCCGGTGCTGGATTATCAACGCAAGAACGCCATTCACTTTCCGTGGGTAGCGAAGGCCATGCAGTCTGATGACGACTCGTTCCTGTTGTCACCGGAACAGTTGCCGGCCATCGAAGCAGCCGTACTCGGTGCTTGCGATGCCATCGATGGCCAGGCCGACGGTGTCATCGACGATCCGCGTCGTTGCAAGTTCGACCCTGCATCGATGCGCTGTCCGGCGGGTCAGTCGAGCGCGACCTGTCTGACTGATAAGCAGATCGAAGCTGTTCGCAAAGTGTATGCCGCGCCTCGTAACAGCCGAGGTGAGATTGTCTATCCGGTCGGCACCGTTATCGGCTCGGAAGGCAACTGGCCCAACTGGGTGTTGCCGGCGCCGCCTGCGACGGTGACGTTTTCCCGGCGTGGCGCGGAGGAGTACTTGCGTTACCTCGCCTTCGAGCGCGATCCCGGACCGAGCTATGACTTTCGCAGCTTCGACTTCGATACTCAGCTCGGTCAGTTGCAGGCGCAGTCCGCTGTGTTCGATGCGCTCTCCACCGACATGCGCGCGTTTCGTGATCGGGGTGGGAAAATCATTCTGTGGCACGGTTGGGGTGACGCGGCGATTTCTCCGTTGATGACCATCGAGTACTACGACGCGCTGCTGAAGTTCATGGGCGGCGACCGGGCGACGCACGCGTTCGCGAGATTGTTTCTATTGCCGGGCGTGCATCATTGTCGTGGCGGTAATGGCGCCGGCCTGATCGACGCGCTCGCGGCGTTAGAGCAGTGGCGAGAGCAGCAACGCGCCCCCGATGTGTTGATCGCCACACGCGACGACGATCTGGACGGCAAGATCGAGCGCACGCGGCCCGTGTATCCCTATCCCTCGCAAGCGAGTTACATCGGCCGGGGCGACTGGAACGATCCGAAGAATTATCGGCCGCGCTGATCCGCTCGATCAAACGGCGCTTCGGGAAAGCGCCACAGCGCAATCAAGCTCAACAAGCACGCAGCGCCTGCATACCACGCAGGCGCCATCGCATTGCCGCTGTGTTCCACCAGCCACGTGACGACCAGCAACGTCGTGCCACCGAACAGCACCACGCACAGACTGTAGATCAACGAAATACTGCTGGCCCGCAAGTGCGACGGAAATGCCTGCATCAACAACACGAACCCGGCGCCGCCGCTGGAGTAGTGGAGGATCGCGAGTGCCGTGATCAGCACCACTGACCACGACAGACTCGCTGTGGTGTTGAGCAAAGCGAACGCGGGAAAGATGGCGACGGTCGACAGCGCGAGCGCCACATAAAGCAGTCGCTTGCGTCGCTGCAGACTGTCAGCGTAGCGACCGACCAATGGTGCCGTAATCAGCAGGGAACTGCCAATGGTGAACGCCAGTACGAATGACCACGCCGGCGGATAGTGCAACGTGCGTTGCAGGTGGATGGGCAGATAATAAGTGAGCACTTGCATGAACACCGTCGGACCCAATAGGACCGCGACCCCGTGCATCAGGCGCAGGCGATGCTCGACGAGCAACTCTCGGGCCGGGTGACTTGGCTGGGTTTGCTCCGGCAACGACTCCAGCATCCGGCGCCGGATGGCCAAGCCCAGCGGTGCGATCAGCAGGCCGGCAATGAACGGCACGCGCCAACCCCAGCTCTCGACGTCCGCTTCCGACAAGCATCCATAAACCAGCATGGCCGCCACCGCGCCCGTCAGCGCCGCCGCGCCCTGGCTGGCAACCTGCCAGCTCACGATGAAACAGCGTTGGTTGGGCGCCGCTGATTCAAACAGCAGGGCAGAGGCCACACCGATCTCCGCACCCGCCGAGAGTCCTTGGAGCAGGCGACCTAGCAACACCAGCACTGTCGCTGCGACCCCGATCGAGGCAAACGGTGGCGTGAACGCGATCAACCCGGTGCCCACCGCCATCAACACAATCGTCAGTGTGAGAGCCGCCTTGCGACCTTTCCGGTCGGCATAGCCACCGATCAACAGCGCTCCAATGGGGCGTGCCACGAAGCCGGCGGCGTAAACGCCCAACGAAATCAGCAGGGATTCGAGCGCCGTCGGCGCGGGAAAGAACTGCCGCCCGATCACGCCCGCGAAAATGGCATACAGCGTGAAGTCGTAGAACTCGAACGCGTTACCGGCGACCGCAGGTAGGACGTTGCGTAGCGAGCGGGAGGGTGGCGCCTTATTCACACCGCCCCATGGTAACGCGGCTCGGTGGTACTTTACCCATTCCTGATTTCGGCGACCGCGCAGGTAGGGTTTTGAGCGCCTCGTTCATCCCCTCTCTGGAGGTCAATCGAATTCGAGCAGCCGTTGGATCATCGCGCGCGACAACAGTGGGTCATTGCCAACATTCTTCCGCATGAGGCGGAGGTGCGTGGCTGGCTGCGTCGCTATGTGCGCAGCCTGTCCCCCGCTGACCTGGATGATCTGATCCAAGAGGCTTACAGCCGTCTCTACTACGTGGATCTGGGCCAAATCGCCGGGGGGCGCAGCTACCTTTTCACGGTCGTGCGCAATCTTTTGAACGAGCAGACCCGCCATGCCCGCATCGTGCCCATGGAGCGCCTGGGGGAAATCGAGGCGCTGCGGATTCCCAGCGAGGAACCCGGGATCGAGCGCAAGGTGGGCGCGCGCCAGGAACTCGAGCGGCTCGAACGGATCGTGCGCACCTTGCCGGAGCAATGCCGGCGCGCTTTCGAAATGCAGAAGTTTCGGGGCCTGAGCGTGCGTGACATCGCGGCGGCCATGGGCATCAGCGAGAAGACCGTCGAGAAGCACCTGGCCGTGGCCCTGGCCAAGGTGATTCGTGCCATGAAGGAGGAAGGTGCCGGATTCCAGCCAGCCACAGGAGCGAGTGAGTATGACATCCAGTCAACGGATTGATGAGCAGGCCGCGCATTGGGCGGTACGCTTACAGCAGGGTTCGGTGGCTGCTGAAGAGCAGAGTGTGCTCGATGAATGGCTGGCGGCCGACTCGCGTCATCCCGGGGCTTTGCTACGAGCGCAGGCCATCTGGCTGGACTTGGAGCGAGTGGGAGCGTTGGCTGCCGGCCGAGAGGTGGCTGAGATCCGCAGTAAACCCTGGTACAGCAATGCTCAGCTGTTGAGAGTTGCGGCTGCAGTCGTGGCGCTGTCGGTCGGCGCAATCGTTTGGTGGGCGCAGGTTTATCGGCCCGACGTTTATATCAGCGATGTCGGCGAGGTCCGCCGTGTGCGACTCAAGGACGGATCGAGCATGGTGCTCAACACGGCCACACGCGCCACTGTGCACATTGACGAATCGCTCCGGGAGATCAAACTGGGCGAAGGCGAGGGTGTTTTCGAGGTTGCGAAGGACCCGGCGCGACCGTTCATCGTACGTGCTGGAGCAGTCTCGGTGCGCGCGGTCGGGACGGTGTTTTCGGTGCGCTCGGTCAACGAGCAGGTCAGTGTCGTCGTCACCGAGGGCGTGGTCGAGCTGAGCGATGACAGTCGCAACAGCGATGCACCACGGCGTATCGCTGCGAACGAGCAGGTCACTGTCACACCGACTCGGCAGCCTGAAGTGACGCCCGTGACGCGAGAGCAAGCCGAGCGACGACTGGTCTGGCGCGACGGTCTGGTGGAGTTCGATGGCGAGACGCTGCACTACGCCGTGACCGAAATCAATCGCTACAACCATCGACAGATCGTGATCGACAACCCGGCGTTGGCGTCGCGGCCGGTGGTGGGTTTGTTTCGTGCCAGCGATCCGGAAAATTTCGCCGCGACCATTGCGGTGGCCCTGCAAGTGCGCAGCGTTTCTGCGGCGGACGCGATTCATATCAAGTAACGATTGTCTGGAGCACTGGGTGAAAGCCGACACTCGTTCATCCCCATATCGAACGCGCACATCTCGATGCGCGATTTGGGGATTACCTCAGTGCAAGTTTCCAATCGGGTTCGGTCGCACGTGATCGCCGTACTGCTGACTGCGAGTCTGGCTTCGGCGAGTGTTACTCCTGCTTTCGCCACCGAAGAGCATCGCTTCGATGTGCCGGCAACCGAGGCGCGCGCAGCGATTCGCAAGTTCGCGGCTCAGGCGAAGGTACAGATCCTTGCCGACGGCGAGAATGTCCAACAAGCAAAGTTGAATCCGGTCAGCGGCCAGCTGTCGACCGAGGAAGGCCTGAAGATTCTGTTGGCGCGCAGTGGTCTGCAAGCCAAGTACGTGGGCGAGCGTTCGATCGCGCTGGTCAAGGCAGCAGAGCCGACGACGTCGAATGGCGAGTCGAACGCTGCCGGCAGCGATGCATCGGACACTGAATCGAGCAATCCGGCCCTTCGTGGTATTCCGGAAATCCTGGTGACAGGCGCGCGCTCCGCGAACATGGATATCGTTCGCACGGAAGACGATGCGCAGGCTTACTACATTTTCGACTCCGGCGTCATCGAGCAATCCGGTGCGGTCAACGTCGAAGATTTTCTGAAGCGCGGCTTGTCGATGAACACCGCGGCGTTGTCCTCTTCGCAGGTTGCAGCAAACTTCCGTGGCAGCCAGAGCAGCATCAATCTGCGGGGGCTGGGTGACAATCAAACGCTCGTGTTGATCAACGGTCGGCGCACGGCGAGTCCTGGGTTGTTCGGTCGCACCTATCAACCGAATCTCAACAGCATTCCGCCCAGCGCCATCGAACGTATCGAAGTGTTGCCATCTTCTTCCGCCGCTATCTACGGTGGTAGCGCCGTCGGCGGTGTGGTTAACGTAGTGCTGAAGCGAGGCTTCACTGGCGGCGATGCGCGCGTGAGCTATGCGAATGTGATGGACGGCGATGCGCCAACTCGCAGCGTCGGTGGCACGTATGGTCTGAGCTTGGAGGAGGGGCGCACTCATATCTCGATGAGCGCGCTGTACTCGGAAACCGAAACGCTGACCAACGCGGATCGGCCGGAATTGTTGCAGCGGGGCGTCAACACCATCCTGCGTAACAATCCCGAGTTGCTGTACTCCAGAACCAACCCATTTTTCGGCGCGACCACCAACATCGGCGCGGTGGCCGCCAACACCAATCTCACGTTGCGCGACGGAACGCCGCTCGGGTCGGCGATCACTTCCGTGCCGGTGGGCTTCACGGCTGCTTCGGATCCGGCGCTGTTGTTGGCCAGTGCTGGCAGATACAACACTGATCTGCCACGCACCGCTCATCCGACCACAGGCCGGCGACGCGCGGTGGGTTCGGCACCGGAACTCGGCACGGTGATGGCGAGCTTGCAGCGGGAGATGACCGATTCATTGAACGTGTTCGCGGACGTCTTCTGGAGCAGCAACACCGCCAAGACCGGTGACTACAGCGAGTACGACAGCGTGTTGCAGGTATCGGCTGCCTCGCCCGTCAATCCGTTCCAGCAAGACGTGTTCGTCTCCATGCCCGATCCCTTTGGTACCGACTACCAGGCGAAGAGCATGGATCGTCGCGCCACCGTGGGCTTCACGTTCAAGCTGCCTCGTTCCTGGATGTTGTCGAGCGATTACACCTGGAGCGAAAGCCGAATGAAGTACGGCGGCTCCATCTACAGCTT
Organism: Steroidobacter sp.; assembly: GCF_016790065.1. Classification (GTDB taxonomy): domain Bacteria; phylum Pseudomonadota; class Gammaproteobacteria; order Steroidobacterales; family Steroidobacteraceae; genus Steroidobacter. Next base: position 2,972 of record NZ_JAEUPY010000397.1, on the reverse strand, counting down.
CGGCGGCATCAGCGACGATATCGAGAGCGGCGTGTTGAATCCGTTCGTCGATACGATTGCCAATCCCATCGACCTGTCCCGGTATCGCGGCACCTTCGGCAGTTCGCAGAACGGCGTGTTGAGCGACGTTAACCTGCGCGTGGCCGGCCCGCTGTTCGATCTACCCGCGGGTCCTGCGACGTTGACTGTCGGTCTCGGCTATCGCAAAGAGAGCCTGAGCGACGGCAGCTTCCACAATCAAAAGCCCAACTATCCGGACGATACGCAGTACCGGAAGTATTTCAGTCAGTCGCAAACCATCAAGAGCGCCTATGCCGAGGCCAATATTCCTTTGATCGGCAGAGCCAACGACGTGCCGGGCGTGCGGCTGCTGGATGCGCAGTTGTCGGTGCGCACCGAGGACTATTCGATTGGTTCCGGCACAGCGTTCCAATATGTCGCGGGTTCGGCGCCGGCGTTCATCGCGCAGAATCCGGAGCGCGTGCATTTCAATACCGAGCTGCAATCCACCAATCCCACCATCGGCCTGCGCTGGCAGCCGGTCGACAGCCTGACGCTGCGCGCCAGCTACGGCAAGGCGTTCCTGCCGCCGACCTATAGCCAGCTGGTGCCAGGTAACGTGTCGTTGGTGCTATCGGCGGGCGTGCCGCGGACCACTCAGGTCATCGATCCACGCCGCGGCAACGAATTGACCACCGTCGAATTCTCCTCCGGCGGCAATCCCGATTTGCAACCGCAGAAATCCGACAATCTGAACGTCGGGTTGATTTTCGAACCCACCTTCCTGCCGGCGTTGCGACTCAACGTGGAGTGGTACCGCCTCAAGCAGGAAAACATCATCGTCAACTCCACCAACGACACTTTGATTCTCGCCAACGAGGCGCGCTTCGCCGATCGCATCGTGCGCGCGCCGGTGGCTCCCGGCGATCCGTACGGCGTGGGTGTGCTGACCTTTGTCGACTTCAGCTTGTTCAATGCCAACCGCGGTGAGACCGAAGGCATCGACTTGAGCATGAGTTATCGCTGGCAGACCGATCGCTTCGGCACGTTCAACGTCGGCCTGGCGGGCACCAAGGTGCTGTCTTATAAAATTCAGGCTGCGTTCGATGCACCGCTGACCGACATCGTCAACCAGGTGGCGTTCGACGGTCCGTTGCAGACTCGTGCCAATGCCTCGCTCGGCTGGAGCATGCGTCAATGGAATCTGGGCTGGCTGACCAACTATTACGGTTCCTATCCTCAATACAGCATCGGCGGCGCCACTCACTACACGGCTGCGCAAGGCGCCAACTCCATTCCGAGCCAGCTCTACCACGATGTGTTCGCGAGCTATGAGTTCGAGACAGCGTCTGGCGGCGGCATGGCGGCGGGCTTGCTGTCGGATGTCGCCGTCCAAGTGGGCATCAAGAATCTGTTCGACAAGACGCCGCCGTTCGATGCGTACTACCTGCGCAGCAACTACTACAGCCCGTTCGGCGACTGGCGCTTGCGTAATTACTATCTGACGCTGACCAAGAAGTTTTGAGCTTCGGGCCATGCGAACATCGATTGCGGTGTTGCTCACCGCGCTGACCATCGCGTCATCCGCCAACGTGGCTGTCGGCGACGTGCTACCGCTGCAGGGACGCACGCGGCCGTTGAATTTTACGGTCGAGGAAGGGACATGGATGTCCGTCGATGTGACGCCTGACGGCCAGCAGGTGGTATTCGATCTGCTGGGCGATCTGTACACGATGCCGGTCACTGGTGGCACGGCCGTCGCTTTGACGCGCGGCGTGCCGTACGACAGTCAGCCGCGAATCTCTCCAGATGGACAGTGGCTGGCCTTCGTCAGCGATCGTGAAGGCGATGACGATCTGTGGGTGATGCGTCGAGCCGACGGTTCGTTACGGCAGTTGTCCAGCAATCGTCAGGGCATCGCGATTGCGCCGTCGTGGACCGCGGATAGCCAGCAGGTGTTGGTGGCCGAGGCGACCACGCAGGTGTCGACGCAACTGGGTTCGCCGGAAGCGAAGTTCCGTCTGTATTCGCTGTCCGGAGCCGTGACCGATGTCCTCGACCAGGACGGCAAGCCGGTGACGGGTTCGGGTGGGGTTGTTGCCAAGGACGGGCGCTATCTTTACTTCGCTCAGCGCAACCCGGTGGACGATGCCATCTACGGCATGCCCATCGCACAGATTCGGCGGCTCGATCTCACCAATGGCATCGTGGAGTCGCTGACCAACGGCGCAGGGGGTGGCACGCGCCCCGTCATTTCTGCCGATGGCAAGTTGCTGATCTATGCAACGCGCGATGCTGGCAGGACCGTACTGCGCAAGCGCGACCTGGAATCGGGAAGCGACCAGCTACTGACACGATCGGCGCAGCAGGACCGGCAGGATTACGGACGAGCTTTGCGGGGCGATCACTTGCCGGGCTACGTTCTGATGAGCGACGGCCAGTCCGTATTGCTCAGTTCGGGAGGAAAGATTCGTCGCGTTCGAGTGCGCGACGGTGTTGCCACCGAGATTCCATTGCGCGCCGATGTTTCTTTGGAAGTCGGCCCTCGGTTGCACAAGCCCTATCGAGTGGAGCAAGGACCGCTGACCGCGCGAATCGCTCAGTGGCCGAGCTTTTCGCCCGACGGGCGTCGCATCGTCACATCTGCACTCACCAAGCTGTATGTCATGCCGGCACGTGCCGGCGCACTGCCCGAACGCGTGACGCGAGGCGATGCGTTGGAGTATCAGCCGGTCTGGTCGGCGGATGGTCAATGGCTGGCTTACATCGTCTGGACGCGCGAAGGCGGCCACATCTGGAAGGTGCGTGCCGATGGGCGAGGCGCCCAACAGTTGACGATTCATCCTGCGTTCTACACTGACCTCGCGTTCTCCGCCGATGGTCAACGAATCCTGGCGATGCGAGGCAGTCCGCGGATGCGGGCCAACACTCCGGAGCATCCGCAACTCAGAATCCCACTCGACCTGGTATGG
>NZ_JAEUPY010000361.1 GCF_016790065.1 Steroidobacter sp. | reverse complement strand
ATCACGCTGTCAGTCAGGTCATACGCCAAGTTGAGCGACGGCAAGGTTTCGGAATATTCGCCGTCGATGGTGTTGCGGCCGTAATCTTCCGCGCGCAGACCGAACAAGTTGCCCGCAGCGGGTGGCGTCGACGGGACGCGGATGAAGCCTTGCATCTCGTGTTCGGTCTTGACGTAGCGCACGCCGGCGTTGACTCGCAACGTGCGGCCCCACAGCGGCAAGGCCGCGTTCGCTTCGACATAAGCTGAACGATTGTCTTCTTCGAAGCTGCCGGAGTTCTGGAAATCCAGGTTCGCGGCGGCATCCAGCGCGTCCGGATTCAGCAGCGAGCTGAACGCGCCCAAGTCGGAGACGATCCAGCGGTTGTAACCGACGCGGCTGTCGAAGTGCTCGCCGTAGTTCACCGGCACCACTCTGGCGAAGTTGGCGATGTTGAACTCGTTGAGGTTGGCGCCGCCCGTGTAACCGAACGGAGTGAGGGCAGTGCCTTGAGTCACGCCCACCGATGACGAGTACGCCAGCCGTTCGCGCGAGTACGTGTTGGCCAGTGCACCAACGCGAATGTTTCGTTCCTCATCGCCGAACGTGAGATCGAGCGCGAGGTTTTCATTCTCCTCATCGCGAGTGCGAGGTTGCACACGAACGGTGTCGAACTGCCAGTTGCTCACATTGGCCAGATCGAGCCGCGGCGTGATGACCGGAATGCCGCCACCGACGTCGATATCGACCGTGCCGGGCTGCGACAGGAACAAGTACGTCGTCATGCGCCAGCGGAAATCGGACTCGGCCTTGGACGCTTTCACGTCCAGCCCGATGTTGTCCCTAATCTGCCATTTCGCGCCCAAGCCCAGATGCCGGAAGTCCGATTCTTGTTGGAACAATCGGTTTTCGGACCAGAACTTGGCGTTGAGCAACGTGCCGTGAGTCAGCGTGTTGTTGGCGTCGACTGAGAAATTCTGCGGCGTGATGTAACCGAAGCCGGTGGCCCCAGCGGTGCCTGGCGTAGTGTTTCGTACCAGCAGATTGTTGGTGTAACGATCGAAGTCCGAGTCCAGCTTGGCGTAAATGGCATCGAGATTGAACGCCAGGTTATCGGTAGGCGCCCATTGCAACGACAGCGTGCCGCCGACGCGATCTCGATCGCCAACTTGCACTTCCGGTCGGCCGAGCCGCGGTACTTGAGCGAGGGCCAGTTGCGCGTTGGTGAGTCCGGACTCATTGACGAAGTCGGGGCGTTGATTGGCCGGCGTCGACAGTACACTGGGCAAATTCCAGTCGAAACCGCCGGAATAGCCTTGTGGCGGTGGATTGCCGGGTACGCGGCCCGAGGTCCAGCCTTGCGAACTCCAACCGTCGGTCCGGAAGGTTCGTTGTGACATGGACACGCTCAGCAACACGCCGAACTTGTCGTTCCAATTGTTACTGATCAGGAAGCTGCCGCGCGGATCGACTTCTTCGGAAGTGGATTGATACGCGCCCTGTAGCTGATAGCTCGCGATGAAACCGCTGTAGTCGAACGGGCGGGGCGTGCGCAGATCCACCGTGCCGGACAAGCCGCCTTCGACGGTACCGGCGCGCGGCGTCTTGGAAACTTGCAAGGTGCTGAAAATTTCCGAGGGCAACAGGTCGAAATCGAACTCACGATTGCGCGCCTGTTGATCGACGCTGCCTTCGGACGCTGCCGAAACCGGCATGCCGTCGAGCAAGACGCGCGCGAAGCTTGGACCCATGCCGCGAAGAGATATTTGCTGACCTTCGCCGTTGGTGCGTGAGATCTGTACGCCCGGCACGCGTTGCAAGGCTTCGGCGAGGTTGTTGTCCGGCAGCTTGCCGACATCCTCGGCGGAGATCGAGTCGGTGAAGTTGACCGAATCGCGCTTGGCTTCGAGCGATACCTCGATGCTTTCGCGGAATCCGGTGACGACGACCTCTTCGAGCTTCTCGGTGGCAGGCACGGTGTCCTGCGCTATCGCGACCGTTCCCAAGCACAGCGACAACACGCCGGCGCCGGTCGAACAAATGGCTCGTTCCATTTCAGCTCCTCCGTTCTCGTCTCCACGATGTAGGGCCGAATCGACCAGGGAGGAAATGCTTGAATTTGTTGAGGACGAGCGCAGCCGTGCCGCGTGAACGCAACATTTTCGAAGTCTTGGATTTGCCCCCTGACAGGCCGCCTTCAACGTCGGAAAGTGGCCTGACCAGTAGATTGTTAGATCAGCGCGAGGAGCCTGTCAATGCTGTATTGAGATCGCTAACATGGCCTGACCAATTACTCCGACCATTCACCCCAGCACCGGCCGGGTGGCGTGCGCTTGGGCGGTCAGTACCAGCTCGGCCGCGAGCAGCGCTTGTTGCTGGTCTTGGGCGGTTTGGGTGCGCTCGACGATGTCGGTGACGAATTGCGGGCCGAAGGGCAGGGCCACGTCCTTGCAATCGATGTAACGCGCTTGTTTCTTATCGACGATATACAGGTGATCGCCGCCGGCCAGATCGGAGGCTACATTGATGTATTTGCGCAGCTCGATATATCCCTCGGTACCGAGAATGAACAGGCGGCCGTCACCCCAGGTGCTCAGGCCGTCGGGCGTATACCAATCCACGCGCACATATCCGGTGCCGCCATTGCCGACCAGAGTCATGTCGCCGAAATCTTCGAAACGTGGATATTGGGGATGCGCGAGATTGCCGGTTTGCGAAGCGACTACGCGCGCTTGATTGCTGTTGGTGTAGTACAAAAATTGATCGGCTTGGTGCGAGCCGATGTCGGTAAGAATCCCGCCGAAGCGCGCTTTGTCCCAGAACCAATCCGGCCGCGATGGCGCATTCACTCGATGCGGGCCCAGATTGATGGTTTGAATCACGCGGCCGATGGCGCCGCTGCGAACTAATTCGCCTGCGTAGACAGCCGAGCGCACTTCAAGCCGTTCTGAATACATGACAGCGAACTTGCGGCCGGTAGCAGCCACGGTGCGCCTGACTTCAGCGAGCTGTTCCAAGCTGACGATGCCTGGCTTGTCGGCCAGGTAGTCCTTGCCGGCTTGCATGGCTCTAACGCCGAGCGGTGCGCGCAGATCGGGAATCGATGCGCCCACGATCAGTTGAATCGATTTGTCATCCAGGATTTCGGCGTCGCTGCGAGCCAGCTTCACGTCGCCGAATTTGGCTAGAAATTCAGCGATTTGCTTCGGGTCCGTGCCATAGACGGCCACCAGCTGGCCGCCGCCACGTTGTACCGCTGCCGTCATGCTGTAGATGTGCGCGTGGTCCAGGCCGATCACAGCGAAGCGGATGGAATGTTTGCTAGCCGGCGCGGTGGTGCGCGCTTTCTCATGAACTGCTGAGCCTTGCGCCAACGCGGCCGGGGCGACAGCCGACATCATTCCGGCGAGGCCGGCGGACTGCAGGAAAGAACGACGATCCGAGTTGTTCATGGCAGGTTCCTAAAGCGAGCGGAGTTTGATGCTGCGGAAACGAACTTCGTCGCCATGATCCTGCAACAACAGCCGGCCTCGTTCCAGCTCGCCGAATTTGGCGCCCACGGCTTTGAACTTACTGGCAGCGACGCGACGGCGAAAATCTTCCGAGCCGCGGGTGAAGCTCAGCACCTGCACACCGTTGAGCCAATGTTCGACGCTGCCGTCCGCTCGCGCGACGATGCGAGCGTGTTGCCACTCGCCAACCTTGGGCGCGATGCCGACATTGGTCATCAACTTGGCGCGGGGTTGCAGGTCATACAGCGATGCCAGGGTGCGATTACCGTCCGTGCCCAGCTTGGCATCGGCGTGTCGATCATCGTCGAGTAACTGATACTCCAGGCCGAGCGCGTCGCCACCAGCGTAATCGCCAACGTAATATTTGATGCCGCTGTTGGCGCCGGGCGTGAGTTTGAAATCCAGCTGCAATTCGAACGCGCCAAACGTTTGTTCAGTGACGATGTCGCCGCCGCCACTGCCTGTGACCGTCAGCTCGCCGTCTTTCATTTTCCAGCCGCGGGTTGGAAAGGCGTCGCCCTTGGCGCTGCGCCAACCGGCGCTGGATTTCCCATCCCATAACAATTGCCACCCTTGTTTGCGCTCGGCTTCACTCAAATCGTTGGGCAGGGTGTTACGGATGAAAATGCTCGCTGCGGCGGGCGAGGCGGCCGGATGTTCTTTGATCCGTAAATTGCGCCAATGAATTTTGCGGCCGGCATCCTCCGGCTTATCGATGGAGTGCACCTGAAGCGCGATGAAGCCTTGTCGGTAGGTCGCATCCAGCACATACGCCGACAGTTGGCCGTTCACCCAAGTGCGCATCGAGGGGCCGATGGCCTCGATTCGAATCCGGTTCCACTCATTGAACTGGTAAAGGCCGGGTTGGGGATTGAGGGTGCCGGGGTACCACCAGCCGCTCATGGCCTCGTCGTACAGGCCGCCGGTCCATTGGCGTTCGGACGGATCGAGGTCCATTTGCGGGCCGTGCACGCGCCCGTCCATGACCTCGGCCTTGCTCTGGCTACGAAATTGCACGCCGCTGTTGGTCGGGCCGACGCTCTGTTTGGCTTCGAATTCCAGCACGAAATCGCCATAAGTCCGATCGGTGGCCAGAAAGCTGTTGGGGCTGCCGGCCTGGGTGGTGCCGACGATGGCACCGTCGCTGACCTCGTAACTGGCTGAGCCGTTCACCAAGCGCCAGCCGGTGAGCGACTTGCCGTCGAACAGGGGTTGCCAGTCGGTGTCCTCGGCGGCGTGCGCGGCCGGGGCTAGTAGTGGCAGCAAAGCGATCCACGTCAGGACAAACTTCATTGTCGGGTCCCTCGAAAGTGGCGGAGAATGGCGTCCAGTGCGATCCGAACACCGAGCATAACCAACCGGATGCGCTAAAGTAGCGCCCGCAGCGCTCATTCAGTCTCCGCCGAACTTCAGGATCGCTAGATGTCTTTGTTCTCGCGCTTTCGTAAGGCGCCCTCTGCCTCGGCTCCGGAACAACCCCCGGAGATGCCTATGCCCCCTATGTCCAAAGCGTCGACGCCCACTGGGCCGGATCCTGCCTTGCTTGCCGCGCAGGAGGAGCAGGCCTTGCAGGCCGCCCTTGCCGGTAACGATCACGCCGCCGTGGCGCGGTTGGTCATCGAAGGCTCGTCGACCAAAATTCGGCAGCAAGCGGCCGAGGCTGTCGAAGATCCCGAGCAAATTCGCGAGCTGATTCGGATCGCGCGCGGCGGCAAGGACAACAGCGTCTACAAGATTCTGACTCGCAAGCGCGACGTCCTGTTGGCACACGAGCGCGAGCTCGAACAACAACAGGCGGAGATCGCGGCGGCGGCGGCTGCGCTGGAAAAGCACAGCCACCGGGCGTTCGATCCGCTGTTCACACCGACGTTGGAACAGTTTGAGAGTCGGTGGCAGGCGGTAGCGGCGCATGCAGCGCCGGATGTGGTTCGTAAAACTCAAGAGTCGATTGACCGTGCGCGCGAAGTCATCGCCCAGCATTTGCGTCACATCGCTGCCGAAGCGGCGCGTGAGTTGGCTGCGTCCAATGCAGCTGCTGTCGCTCAGAAGCAGCGCGAACAGGATGAGCAGACCGCTGCGACGGCTGCTGCCGAGCGCGCTCAAGTTCGGGAAGACGAGCGCAAGGCGAAAGCGGATAAGCACGAAGCTGAAGCCCATGCGCTGCGCCAGATCGGCGGGCTATTGCGAAAGGCGCAAGCTGCGCTGGCTTCGGGCAGCAGCAAAAGCGCGTCCGGTTTGCGCCGAGCGATCGAAGAAAAACTGGCTGTTGCTCCGCCATTGCCGGCACAGCTCACCAAACAATTGCATCAGCTCGATGAAAAGCTGCAAGAGCTCAAGGATTGGAAGAGCTTTTCGGTTGCGCCCAAGCGCGCCGATCTGATCGAGCGGATGGAAGCATTGGTGGGCGCGACCATGCATCCAACGGCGCTGGCCGGCGAGATCAAGAGTCTGCAGGAACAGTGGCGAACCTTGAGCAAGGGCGCTGGCGAAGATGTCGAAGCGGACTGGCAACGTTTCCACACGGCGGCGGAACAGGCTTATCTACCGTGCCGCGAATTCTTTGCGGGCCAAGATCGGATCAAGCAAGAGAACTTGCAACAGCGCAGCGCGTTGTTCGATCGGCTGGCTGCATTCGAGTCGCGACAGAATTGGGAGCAGCCCGAGTGGCGCACGGTAATCACGGCGCTGCGCGAGGCCAAACAGCTGTGGCGGGAACATTCGCCGGTCGACGTCGACGCAGCCAAAGAGTTGCAGGGTAAGTTCAATGAGCTGACCGGATCTCTGCAGACTCGGCTCGATGCTGAGTACTCGAGCAATGTGAAAGAGAAAAAGATGCTCATCGAGCGTGCGCGTAAGTTGTCCGAGTCTTCGGATACGCGCCAGGCCATCGATGAGGTGAAGCGGCTGCAAGAGACATGGAAAACCGTCGGGCCGGTGCCGCGCGAGGACGACAACAAGCTGTGGGAAGCATTCCGGCAGCAGTGCGACGCTTTGTTCCAGAAACGTCAGCAGGAGTTCTCCAGTCACAACGAAGCACTGCAGGCCAGTAAGGCTCAGGCCGTAGGCCTGTGCGAACAGGTGGAGCAGATCGCCGGTTTGGTGGATCGCGAGTTGCTCGAAGGTGCCAAGCAGTTGCCTGAGCTGCGCGATACTTTTGAAGCCATCGAAGAATTGCCGAGAGCCGATGCGCGTCAGTTGCACAGTCGGTTCGAGCGAGCGTTCGATCGTTGTCAAAGAGCTGTGAGCGAACAGCATGCTCGAGATGCTGAGCAGGGCTGGCTCGGTCTGCTCGACGCGGCCAATCAAGTGCGCGCTTATCGCTTGGCTGTGGTGCGACAGGCTGACGCCGCGGAACTAGATACGCTGAAGCAAGCAGCTGAAGCGTCGTTGACCACTGGGCCCAAGCGTGGCTTGGATGTTTTGAAAAAGGCGTTCGCGAACGCGGGCGACGGCGACCTGGTTGCTAACGAGTCGGCATTGCGAACGTTGTGTATTCGAGCCGAAATTCTCACTGACTCGCCGACGCCCGCCAGCGATCAAACGCTACGTCGCGAGTATCAAGTGCAACGTTTGATGAAGAGCATGGGGCAGGGCGTGAAGGCCGACGATGGTCCCGAGGCGTTGGCGCTCGAATGGCTGGCCGTCGGGCCGACCGAGGAAGCGACCTATCTACAGTTGCTCGAACGTTTCAAGGTCAGTCGTAGCAAGCGGGCGGAGCGTCGCTAAATGCCTCACTGGCCCTGGGGCCGGCGCCGAAAATACTTGCCACTGCAGCGAGTTGACCGCGATTTTGCGAACGTAGCGGGGCTCGGCGAGCGCCGGCCTGGCGCTTCCCGCAACCAGGCGATCAAGGTCGTCCGGCTGGGGCTGTTCGTGTCTCTTGCCTGGATCTCTTCTTGTAGCACTCCGCCGGTGGGAGAGCCGCGCATCGATCCGGATGTGGCGCGCGCCGAGATCGCGAAACGCATTCAACCTTGGGCCAAGAATCGCGAGGACTGGGCCATCGACATTTTCGCGGCGTTCGAAGCGCTGTCGATCCGGCCAACCAGCGAAAACATCTGCGCCGTGATTGCGGTGACGGAGCAGGAGTCGACGTTTCAGGTGAATCCGCCTGTGCCGGGCTTACCTGCCATCGCTCGTCGCGAAATCGATGCGAGGGCAGCGCGCTTCAAGATGCCGCAGTTCATGGTCAACACCGCGCTGGGTATCGAATCGTCGGACGGTAAAACCTACGCCCAGCGCCTCGAGAAGGTGAAGACCGAGCAGGAGTTGAGCGACTTGTTCGCCGACTTCATCGGCATGGTGCCGTTGGGCAAAAAGCTGTTCGGCAGTCTCAATCCGGTACACACCGCCGGCCCGATGCAAGTGAGCATCGAGTACGCAGAAGAACACGTCCGCACCCAGCGTTATCCGTATCCCATACCCAGCGACATTCGCGACGAGGTGTTCAGTCGACGCGGCGGCATGTATTTCGGCATCGCCCATCTGCTGGACTATCCGGTCGAGTATCCCGAAATGATATTCCGCTTCGCCGACTTCAACGCCGGCCATTACGCCAGCCGCAACGCTGCGTTTCAAAATGCCGTCAGCAAGCTGTCCAAGACCAAGCTGGCGTTGGACGGCGATCTGATCATTCACGGCACCAGCGAACCCAGCAACACCGAGCTTGCGGTGCGCAGCCTGGCAACCAAGCTCGATCTCAGTGAACGCGAGATTCGCCGCGATCTGGAACTCGGGCACGAACAGGAGTTCGGCGACAGCAAACTGTTCAAGCGTGTGTTGGCACTGGCGGACAAAGAACTGAAACGCCCGGTGCCGCGGGCGTTGGTGCCGAACATTCGTTTGGAAAGCCCCAAGATCACTCGCAAACTCACCACCGAATGGTTCGCCAATCGAGTCGAGGATCGTTACCTCCGCTGCCTGCAACGAGGCGTCGCCAAGCCGTCCAAGGCTCGCCGCTAGCGACTGTCCCGGCGGGTGGGCACGGCGGTTGAGCGATGAGTCTTTACGACGTGTAGAGAAAATCGAGCGTGTATTCACGGCGACAGTTTGCGCTGTCGCTCGATCGCACTTACGGTCGCCCGCGCTGGCCGCACGACTCCCGGGACACGCGCACATTCCTAAAGATTTGCGTCGCCCGTCCGTCGGCGAACAACGAAGTCCAAACAAGTTACTCAGGGTGTCGACCAATGATCCGGATGCATGCACTCGTTGCAGCCGTAACGCTGCTATTCCTGTACGCCGCAGATAGCGCGCACGCTGCCAATCCTCTCGGCATCGCCTTTAAAACCGTCACCAACGTGCCGCTGTACGCCAAACCCACCGGCATGCTGATCACGGGGCGCTGTAACCGCTATGACCCGGCGTTTCAGGCTGCTCGGGCCAAGGGGGCCGAAGTGCTTGCGTATATCAATCCAGTGGCGCGTCCCGACCACTATGTGTGCGCGCTCGACACCAAGTACTACATGAACGATATTGGCCAGGTGCCGTTGTGGCCCTATCCGACCTACGGGCAGCGCAGCCCCTGGCCGAACACGCGCATGACCGACATTCGCGCCGGTTCGGAATGGTCGAACTACGTGGTCAGCTTTGTCGAAGGACTGATGCGTGAAGGCAAAGTCGACGGCGTGTTTCTGGACGCAGTAGGCGTGCGTCCTTGGGCCAGCCTCGCCGAATGGAATTCCTGGCCGACCGCAGAAAAGAATGCGTTCGCCGCCGGCAACGTCGATCTGGTGCGTCGCTTGGATGCGCGTCGTCGCGCCATCAATCCAGACTTCATCATCGTGGCGAACAACGTTTGGGAAGCCGGCACCACCAAGGCGCTGGAAGGCGAGCGTTATATCGACGGCGTGATGATCGAACATCCCAAGCCCTTGTCGCCCTGGCATGTGAATTACGTGAAGAAGCCTTTCGGTAATCTCGGTCATCGTCGCGTGCTGGTGGTTGCCAATACGCGCGCCGATGCACAAGCCTGGGCCAAGATTCCGGGCGTGACGCACGTGTCCGATCAAACGTCGGCGCAATACAAGAATCCGAATACGCCACCGGTCGCGTTTCAAGTATTGAACGATCGCTAGCTCAGAGCATTTCGACGGCCCAAGTTATTGGGCGCAAGGAACGCGCCCCTTTGTCGTCGGAACCCATCACCCGAGTCGATCATTGCGTTAGCTGGAAGCATCCGCGCCGGCAACAACATCGACCACGGGGAAGGGAGCGAGCGTGCGCACAAGAACTGCGGGAATCGCGTCTGGCTTTGAGTTTCGATTCAGGGTTGTTTCTTTTGCTACGAGCCTGCTAGTGACGATGTTCGCTGCGGCGAACACGTGGGCCGGGCCGATCAGTCGTCACATACCAGCGCGCTCGATCGCGCAGCTCGATCATCTGTTGCGACCGCAACCTTGGGAGACCAGTGCGCAGGTGCTGACTTCCGAGTACGAATATCACGAGCCGACCAATCAATCCCGCAATCAACAGTATGGAATGCAGCTCGCCTTGAGCGGCGACGGTCGCACGTTGGCGGTGGCGGATATCTGGTATTTCGGCGGCAGCGAATGGCCCTGGTACGGCTCGGGTGCGGTGTATGTCTATCGCCGGACCAACAACAGCTGGGTGCTGGAGGCCAAGCTCGAACCGCCGGCAGCGCGTGGTTATGACTTTTTCGGCACCGATGTCGCGCTCAGTTTGACCGGCAACACACTGGCGGTCGGCGCGCAAAACGAAGGCTACGATGCTCCGAGTCAGGACGCAGGGCCGGGCTCGGTGTTCGTATTCAAACGTCGCAACGGGGTCTGGAAGCAAGAAGCGATGTTGCGCGCCAGCCGTCCTCAGGACGTGGCGCTGTTCGGCCGATCGGTGGAGATCAGTGCATTGGGCGATGTGATCGCCGTCGGCGCGCCGTATGAGTCGGTCGATAACGAGGGTGCCGAACAGCCGGCCGCGGGCGCCGCTTATATCTTCGCGAAACGAGACGGAGTGTGGGTCGAGCAGCAAGCGTTGACTGCGCCCAGCCCGCAACGTAGCGACTGGTTCGGCTGGGGCGTGCGCCTGAGCGAAGACGGAAGAACGGTCGCGGTGTTGGCGGCCGAGCAAAATCCCGATACCGAAGATTGGGATCTCGGTGGCTGGCCGGGTCGAGACAACGTCATATATGTGTTTCAAAGACAGAGCGGTGTCTGGAGTTCGACCGCGGGGTGGGAAGGTTCGGCCGCCGAACCGCACTTCGGCGGCAACGGTTACGAAGCAGAAGGCCAGAGCGAAGGCTTCGACTTGAACGTGGACGGTCGCGTGCTAGTCATCGGTTCGCCCTATGCGGAAGCGCCGGACGGGACTACAGGACTCGCGAGAGTTTTTCGCCGTCCGGGCAAGCATTGGCTGCCGACTGCGAAAGTACTGGTGCCGGCATTACCCGACCGACGCTCGTTTGGCTCGCGGCTGACACTGAGTGCGAATGGCCAGGCGCTGGTCGCCTTCGCCGATCGTGACGATGGCGCTTACGGGCAACCGTTCGTAGTCGCGTTCGATCTGCAGCGCAATCGTTGGCGTCAGTCCGCGCTCATTGAATCGCCGACCTTGCCGAATGCCAGCGGCTTTGCGAATTCCCTGGCGTTGTCGTGGAGCGGGCAGCGCCTCGCGGTGGGCGCTCGATCGTTCAACACCGAAGAGACTTACTGGGGCGCTGCGCTGACCTATCGGCGCGAGGCACGCGCTCCCAGGCCGGGCGGCAAGTAGTTACGGCTGCACGGTGAACTGCATGCGCTTGAGCAGTTGGCCTTGTGGCGTTTTCACGTCGACGGTCCAGCGGCCAAGCGCATCGCCGGGAAACATTTCTTTGCGCGAGTAAGTGCGCCAGCCGCTGCCGTTGCCGCCATGGATTTCGGCAACGATGCGTTCCGACTCGTCGCGATGGCGCCACTCGAAAACGATGGACTGCGCGACGCCGCTCGGTGCGCGAATGGCTGCAAAGGCCACGACGCCCGCGCTGAGTTCTGCTCTTGTCAAAGTACGCACCGGCGGTCCAGGCGTGCGATCGGTGATGGCTTGAGTGATGACGGCTTGGGTCACGGCCAGTCCGGCGGGCGGCACATGAGCTCGCAACATCCAGATCAATAACGGGGCGAGCACCGAACAAGCGACCCAGATCACCTTGTGACGAACCGAGCGCAACGAACGCAGCGACATCGGTGCCGTTAACAACAACCACACGCCAACCGCGCCAAGCGAAAGCGGTAACGCCTGTTCGAGCGACAGGTGCACGACCATTGGCACGACCACGACGGCGGCAATCAAACTGCAGTAGGCGTGAAACAACAAACGCGTTGCAGCTCGTGCCGCAATCCAACGTTCGTACAGCGGATCCAGTGCGGTGAGTAGCGCGGCGCAGGCCGTCAAGGCGATGAAGGCGATCTGTCCCAAGTCGCGTTGAAGCGCGCCGAACAGAAATGGCAGTGAAAAGAACAACACTTCCTGCTGCAACGATTGAGTCAGAAAGTTGGATACGAACTTACCTATGCCGGAGCGTCGCCGCTCCAAGTAGCGCCGGACCAGCGGTTCGATCAATAGCCACAACCAGCCGGCCAGTGCGACGACGGCAATGACGCGCGCCAGGTCGGCGCCGCGCTTCACCATGACGAAGCCGATGACGCCGGAAATAAAACTGATGGTGGGAATGAGCCAGGGAACGCGATCGAGCGCACGCGCCAGGCGCGTCAGTTTCGAAGCAGAGTCGATATCGTCGGAATGAGTTTCTGCGCTCGTCGGTGTTTGCATCGTTCCAACACATCTACAGCGCGATGCGAACACTCACGCTTGTCCAAAAAAAATTGTGCTATGCGATGAATGATACCTGACCTTGAGTGCGATTGCGCCGCTGCTTGCTGCAGCGAATAAATGTGCAACGAGAGCGGGAGACGCGCGTGTTTCATAGCCTTGAATGTTGCTGTAGCGAGGGGTATATGCTCCAACGATCCGACTGCGGATCGGTGGCTTTGATCTGCAGTCGTTTCTTATGTGCTGCGGTCCCGCAGCCCGCCCACATGAGCGAAGGCTGCGATGGCTCATGGGGAGTACCGCGATGACAACATTCGCTGCGCGCGTTCGGCGCTCGTTCCTCGCTATCGGTGTCGGCAGTTTGGTGGTGGTCAGCGGAGCACCGCTGGCACGCTCGACGAATTCAGAGATCGAGCAGCGCAGTCGCGTTGCTGCGGCGAATCTCGAAGATGCCATCGTGGTGGACTGTCAGCTGCCCGGCAAGCTGCAAAAGCTCGGCGGCATGCGCTCGTATCTCACTCCCGGCCGCTTGGTACGAATTTCCGCAGTGGACTGCCGAGCGCGCGGTGGCGAATACACCATCGGCGATCTTTCCAGCGGCACGCTGTCCATTCAACGTTGGTTGCCGCTGGCTGAATCCGGCGAAGCGGAAGCTCAGTACTACGTCGCGCGAATCTATGCGAATGGCATGGGCGGTGTGGCCAGCGATCCTTCGGTCGCAGCCAAGTGGTACAAGCGCGCCGCCGATCAGAACTATTCCGCCGCCGTTCAAGAACTCGGCTATTTGTATGAACAAGGCTTGGGTGTACAGAAGGATCCGGTGCTCGCACTGAATCTGCAGCGCAAAGCTGCCGGCCTGGGTGAGGAATTAGACTACGCGTGGAAGATCACTGCGGCTGAAGCAGAAGGTGAGCGGCAGGTCGCTGCGCTCAGCGAGCAGCTCGATGCTTCGAACTCGGAGCTGCAGGCACAGCGAGCGCAACTTTCCGACACCACCAACGCGATGTTCAAGGCGCGTTCGCAACTGGCCAAGTCCGAATCGGCTGCTCTGGATTTACGAGAACAGTTGGCGGCGGCCAAACAATCCAAAGAATCTGCAGGGGATGGAGCCAAAGTCGCGGCATTGAACCGCGCATTGACGGAAAGAGAAGGCGAGCTGACTGCGGCACGCGAGCAGATGAGTGCACTGACGGTGCAGCTCAACGATCAGCAGACCAAGCTGTCGTCTCGCATGGCGCAGTCGCAAGCCTCCAGCATGGAATTGAATGAGCTGTTGAGTAGCGAGCGCGAAAAGAATCAGGCGCTTACCGCTCGTGCAGCGCAGGCCGATCAACGTTTGTTGCGTTCTCAGCAAGAGCTTTCCGAGCTGCGTACCCAATATCGCGCTGAGGTCGAGCAGTTGGTGTCCGAGCGCGAGGAAGTCGAGAAAGAGGCTGCCAAGTCGAAGGATCAGGCCACGGCGCTGTTGGCGGCTCGCGAGCGGGATCTGGATCGACAGAAATTACGTGCCGCGTCGTTGGAAAAGGCGCTGGCCGAAGCGAGTCGAGCACAGGTCGAGGCTGCGAAGTCGGCCAACAAGGCGCCATCGGTGGCGACTCAGGCGAATGTGCAAGCGCTGCGCTCGCAACTCGATGAGCAGCAGAAGCAGGTCAAACAGCGCGAGCAGGAAATCGCTTCGCTCAAGGCGCTGGGCAAGCAGGATCGCACCGCTCTGATGCGCGAGTTCGAAACGCAATTGGCGGCCCGTACCGAGGAGTTGCAGGTCAAACAGCGTCGCTTGACGGCGTTGAACTCCGAAACCGAAACCCTGCGCAGTGAAGTGCAGCGCTTGAATCAGCAGCGTGAGAAAGACGCCGGTGGCATGGCTGACGAAGCCTCCCGGGCGCGTGCGTCACTACGCATGGCACAGCAGAAGTTGAACGAGCAGCGCGAACGGCTCGATCAACTCCAGACCGAAAAGGCCACCGACATGGCGGCACTGGCCCAAGCTCGTGATGAGTTGCAGCGCCAGTTGTCCGCCAGCCGCAAAGCCAGCGAGATGCAGCTCGCCTTTCTGAGAAAGGATCTGGAGGCGCGGCAAAAGGACCTGGAAGCGAAGGACGGGCAGATCGCCAGCCTGGGTGAGCGCCTACAGGAACAGTCGCAGCGTTTCGATGCCTTGGTCGCACAGACTCTGTCGCCTGGCAATGGCGCGAACACCAAGACCGTGATGGCCAGCACCCAAGTGGCTGCGACTCAGGGCATCGGCAAGATGCGCTCTGTCGATAGTCGTGCACCTGGATTGGAGCACTCGCTGGGCGAGCTTCGCAGCAGCAGTAGCGGTAGCTACCACGCCATCGTGATCGGCAACAGCCTGTATCACTACATGGAGTCGCTGGATACGCCGGCGAACGATGCCAAGGAAATCGCTCAGCTGCTGGGCCAGCGCTATGGCTTCAAAGTGCAATTGCTGCTCGACGCGACGCGCGAGCAGATCATGGTCGCACTGCACGACGCCAAGCGCACGCTGACGCCTCAGGACAACCTTCTCATTTATTACGCTGGCCACGGCGATGTGGACACCGCATCGGGTCGAGCATTCTGGCTCGGCGTCGAAGCTGACCGTGACACGCGGGCGGGCTGGCTCGAAGCGGATCATATCCGCGCCAAGATCAAGGAAATGAGCGCGAAGCATGTGCTGCTCGTGGCGGATTCGTGCTTCTCCGGCGCCATCACTCATCCCAAGACCACCACCATCGGTCGTGGCTTGAATGAAACGCGGCTGCGTGTGCAATGGAATCGACGCGCTCGCATGGTGCTGACTTCGGGCGAAGTCACGCCGGTGGCGGACAGCGCCGGCGATGCGACTCATTCCGTGTTCGCGCGCTACTTCATTCAGATCCTGAGGCAGAACGACAACGTCATGAGCGGCGAGATGCTGTCGCACGAGCTCAGCGGTCGGATGCTGGCGCAGCCAGTGCAGGTCGGTAACAACGGCCAGCGCCAAACCCCGACTTACTCGACTCTTCAAGATGCCAATCACGACATCGGCGACTTCTTTTTCGTGCCGGTGGCCGAGTCTGTGAAAGTTGCCGCTTTGAATTACTGACGGCCTAACAAGACGAAGGAGTAGCCGACGATGAACACGACGCTCGCAACAAGAACGGTGGCGTGCTGTGCAATCGCTGCAGCTGGGGCCTGCGCGACTGCGGTGCATGCGCAGACCGCGAGTCAGAACGGCGCGTTGTCGATCTTCGTCAACGACGCTCAGAGCAACGCCACCAACTTGCAGCGCCAGGCAGGCTATGCAGTGCAAGGCATGTGCGGATCGCTGGCAGCGGAGGGCGGTTTGCGCCTGACCGGTGCCAAGCAAGATCTGTTCCTGCGTTGTAATGAGATGGTCGAAACAGCTCGCGTCTTCCAGTTGATCCAGCCCGGCACAGGTCGCAACTTGGGATACACACAGCGCTCGCAATTGCTGGCCGCAGTTCAGCAGGTGTCGGGCGAAGAGCTAGCCGCGCAAGGCGTGTTGTCCAAGCAGGTGTCGGCCGGTCAGTTCTCTAACATTGGCGGTCGCTTGTCCGCATTACGAATGGGTAGCGGCCGAGCCGCGACGCGAGGGCGCGTCGCCATGAACGACAACGAAAATGGGGCATCTCACGACGCGCTCTACGCCGGGTCGCTCTACGGAGACCCTGGCCGGCGCGTCGGGGGAGGTGCTTCCGCTGACGAACAGGGTGGCAGCGAGAATCGACTCGGTTGGTTCGTCGAGAGCAGTTACGGTTTCGGCGATCATGACCAGACCGCCGCTGAAGACGCCTTCGACTATGACTCGATGAGCGTCACCACTGGCACCGATTACAACTTCGGCTCCAGTGTGGTCGGCGTTTCAGTCGGCTATGACCGCTACAACGCAGACTTCGACTCCGCTGCATTCGTCAGCGGTGGCGATGTGAAAGTCGACGGCATCAGCGGTTCGCTGTTCGCCGGCTACTTTGGAGAAGGCATCACTGTGAGCGGCATCGCGACGTACGGCAAGCTGGAGTCGGACGTCAATCGTCGCGTGGTTTATACCTCGGCGAACTCGGCGTGTACCGCCTGCGGCGCTTTGCGGACCATGAGCGGCAGCCCGGATGGAGACTATGTCGCACTCGGTCTCACGCTCGGCTATGAGTTCAATGTCGGCGGCTGGGACATCACGCCGTCGGTGAGCGCGAGCTATCGAGATGTAGACATCGACGGCTACACCGAAGCCGATGGCGGCGGTGGCGGCCTGAACTTGCGCTACGACGATCAAAAAATCGAATCCACTCGGTCCATCGTCGGCATCGCACTGTCGCGCCCCATCAGTCGCAGCTTCGGCGTGCTGGTGCCGAGCTTGCGAGCCGAATGGCACCACGAGTTCGACGACGATGTGCGCGAGGTCCGGGCGAAGTACGCGCTCGAAGACACGCTGCTGGCCGGTGCGTCGGGGGCGAAGGACTTCAGCTGCCAGATCTCGTGCTTCACCATGCTGACGGATCGAACCGATGGCGACTATGCGGTGGCCAGTGCCGGCCTGTCGGCGACGTTCCCGCATCGGCTGCAGTTCTATCTGTTCTATGAAGCGCTGTTGGGCACCGCCAATGTCAATGGCAACTCGATTGCGGCAGGACTGCGCGGGCAGTTCTGATCGCGCAGCCTAGTTCTGCGCCGTGGCTTCCATCCGACAGATACTCTGCTCGAGCTTGAATAACTCCTGGCTCGAGGGGAGTGTCTGTCGGCTGTAGCGAACCAGATCGAGCGCTTCGCTGACACGGTGCTCCCCGGTCAATGCGCGGGCCCGCGTTGCATAAACATTCGCGACTTCGGCTTGCAGCTGTAACGCTTCGCGTTGCGCGGGATGAATCCTGAGCACGGTGTTCAAGATGTCAGTCACGCTGTTCGGACCGTCGCTAAGAATGTACTTCAGATCTTCGATACGAGTGGCGGGCGTCGCATCCAGCAGATAGTCCCGGGCCAGGGCAATGTAATCATCGATCTCCTGCTGCTGCTCCGTGGTCGGCGGTGACCCGGACAGTGCCGAGGAAATGACTGAAGGCTTGGGAATCTGCGCGCACTGCAAGAGTTGCAGAGTGGAATCTTCCACCGCCACTCGATAGTAGCGAGCGCTCAGTCCCAGAGCACCGACAGTGACCAGCAAGCCGGCAATGGCGCCGGGGATTGCGTATTTCTTGACGCGGCTCTGTGGTGCGAAGGGTTTTAGGAATGCGCTGATCGAGGGAGTGCGGTCCTCGCGCTTCAGTGCCAGCCCTTGTTTCAGGCCTTCCCATTGAGTACGGGTCAGCGAATCGATGCGCTTCGGGCTGAGCTCACGTTCGTTGGCGAGCTTGGCGGATTGCCGGTCGAACGGATGCCGCCCGCTCAGCAGTTCGTAGGTCACACACGCGAGTGCATAGATATCGTCGCGGGGATCTGGATCCGCTTGCTTCCACATTTCCAGCGACGCGTACGCTGGAGTCAGTCCATGCAGCACCAGCGCGGGATCGAAAATCGTCTGGTCGCTCTTGGTGTCGGTAGGGCGAATCAGGCGGGCAATGCCAAAGTCCAGCACCTTCACGGTGCCGTCCTTGCATATAAAGATGTTGCCCGGCTTCAAGTCGCAGTGAACGATGCGCTTGTGGTGGCCGTATTCCAGTGCCATGCCTACGCCGCGAATGATCGGCAGCACTTCAGCGAGAGGCAGTCCGCCCTCGGCACAGCGTTCGTCGATGAAATCGTCGAGCCCGCGCCCCTCCAGATATTCCATGGTCATGTAGATGCGCGAGCCGTCGCGATCGAAGTCGTAAACCGTGACGACATTGGGATGGGCGAGGGTGCTGGCGCGTCGTGCTTCTCGCTGCAGCGCCATAAACGAGTCGGGATGCGCGCTCACTTCCTTGTTCAACACTTTGAGTGCGATGAAAGGATGGCGGTCGTGAGCTTCTTCACGCCGTCGATCGAGCGCTTTGAACACCTGGCCCATGCCGCCACTGCCAAGTTTTTCGACAAGCACGAACCGGTCTTTCACCACCATGTGCGGCACGAGCGTGTCGCACGAGACCGCCGGCGACTCATCGAACAATGGCGGCTCTGCCCGGTCCGTCGTTCTGCGTCGATGCGGCTGACGTGCAGCCAGTTCGGTGCTGGTAGGGGCCGGCGCTTGGCCGCGAGCAAGCACTGTTGCTTTCGACACATCGGCGCGACGGGCCGCTTCGAGCGTTGCGGCCGGCGGCTCGAACAAATCTCGTAAGGTGAGCCAGACGGTGGCGGACAGCCGGCCTTCTTCGACTGTGTTTCTGAGCCAACGTGAGATGGAATCACGCTCATCCGGATGCCGGCTGAGATAGGCACGAAACAGGGCCCGCAATTGATCCAGATCGATTGCGCCGCTGATGAAGCGCCCGAGTTCGGAACTCAGCTCGTGCATGCGCCCTTGGGTCCCGGTCGAGAATGAATCCCACAGATCGTGAGTGCAGTGTAACGAAAATAACAGTGGCCGGATGAGCATGCGGCAAATATTCGTGCATCGCGATAAGAAACGTTGGCGTGCAAGTCTCACTGACAGTGGTCAGACACCGTTTGTGGAAATGTTTATTTCCAGAATTTATTTTCGAGACTAGAGCGAACGAACAGTGGTGAGGGCCTGCCGGGCTCGATATGCTCCTTCTCCATCGCGCGAATGCAGTGGCATGTAAGCAGGCCACGCGCGACCATCTCAGCCACCGACGATCACCCGAATGGACTCGGCAATGGGGGTAATCACAGTGAACCGCCGAGGTCCGCTTGATCGCGTCGAAAGGAGTCGGGCGCGGGCATTTGTTCTGGCAGCGGTCGCGTCGCTCGTGGCCGGTTGCGCCACCATTCAAGGGCCTGACTACAAGCAGCCCGATGTTCCGGACAAGCCGCAGTGGTCGCAGCTCGAGGGCCGGGAGCTCAGCACCTCTGAAGTCATTCAACCCGATTGGTGGCATGGCTTCGGCGATCCTTATCTGATCAAACTGATCCAGCGCGCCATCGATGAAGGGATGGACATGCGGCTCGCGGCATTGCGCTTGGACAAAGCCGGCATTCAACTCGGTAAAGACCGCTTCAGCGCCACGCCCAAAGTCACGGCGCTGTCGCCGACGGATGCCATCGCTCGCGGCAAAAGAGACAACGAGCGTTCCAAGACCAGTCGAGAGACCGAATCGCTCGGCGCATCCCTCACCTGGGAACTGGATATTTGGGGAAAGATCCGCAAGGACTTGCAGGCCGCCGACGCGCGTTATCGCGCGACTGAGATGGATTGGCGTGCGACCCAGTTGTCACTGATCGCGAGTGTGGCGGAACGCTACTTCCAGATTCGCCAGTTCGATGAGCAGATCGCGCAACAAGTGGCATCGAAGGCGCAGGCCGAACAACTACTGGGCATCTACTACGCCCAGCACAAGGAAGGCATGGTGCCGGAGACCAGAATCCGTTCCCAAAAGGCCGAGATCAGTAGTCTGCAGAACCGCTTGGTCGAAATGCAGCGCGGCCGCAGCGAATCCGAGCTGAAACTTGCGACGCTACTCGGTGTGCCATCGGGAGAGTTGCAGGTTCCGGTCGGCAACTTGCGCGATAGCGTGCGATTGCTGGAAGTGCCGGAAGTATTGCCGGCCGATGTTTTATCGCGCCGCCCCGACGTGCTCAAAGCCGAGTACGGGGTGCTGCAGGCTCACCACCTCGTAGGCAAAGCTCGCTTGGCCAGACTGCCGACCTTCTCACTGACCGGTGCGGCCAAGACCGGCACCAGCTTCGTCTCCACCGTGATCAATACCTGGACCTTCGGTCTGGCGGCTTCGTGGTCCGGATTGTTCGATCGCGACCTGGCGATGGACGTGAAGCTCAGCGAAGCGGAGGTGAAGATTTCCCGTGAAGAATATCGCAAGACCGTGCTGGAAGCCTTCGAGGAAGTGGAGATCGCGCTGTTGAATCTGAACGCGCGGCAGGAACAGATCAAACTGCTCGAAGCACAGGTCGTCGATTTACAAGTCGTGCGCAACGTGCAGGACGCTCGCTTGCGTGAAGGCCTGGTGTCGCAGCTGGAGGTCTTCGAAACCGAGCGCACGCTGTTGGGCGCGCAGCAAGAGATCCTTTCGACTTATCAACAACTACTCACCGATACCGTCACTCTTTACAAAGCACTCGGTGGCGGCTGGGAAGCAGAACATCCCGGCGAGCGGCGCAAAGTGGCCGACTCGAAAACGTCGAAGTGAGCGCACCGTGAGCCACGCATGAAACTCACTCTGAAGGCTATTTCTCATCCGGTCCTGGGTGACATCGACATTGTCGACGACTTGTTTGCCATCGGCCGCAACGAAGAGCCGTTTGCATCCAAGCTCGGCGAGCAAGCGTCCAGTTTGTCCCGCCGGCACGCGCGCGTGTTTCAGGAGAACGGCAAGATATTTGTCGCCGACTTGGGCAGCCTCAACGGCACTCGGGTCAACGAACGCGAGTTGAAGAACGACGTCGCGGTACTGAACGACAACGATCGGCTCACCTTTGGCGGCGCGGTGGAGTTCCGGGTGGAAATCCCGCGCAGCGTCAGCAAGGTCGCCGGCAAAGCTCCCGCGATTCGTCTGACCCTGATGCCCGACGATACGAGGAGTGGCTTGGAAGCCATCGTCATCGAGAACTTCCCATTCCTGATCTCGCGCAACGAGGGCGGGTTCGATCAATACCGAGACCGGTTGCCGGAGGCCTGGCGCAAGCTTTCTCGCCGGCATGCAGTGTTGGCGTTGAAAGGAGATCGAGTCAGCCTCGAAGACCTGGAAAGTTCCAACGGCACTTATATATCGGGCGAGCGGCTGGACGAGCGCGCCCGGCCACTCGCGAATGGCGACATCATCGCCTTCGGCGATCCGCAGTTCTCGTACCAGGTCCGGATCGAGAATCTGCATGCGCCGACTCAGTTTGCCGCGACGGTGTTCGGTCGATCGGATCAAGCGCCGATGCCGACGCCAGCACCGGCAGCTGTGAAACAGACAGCCGCCGTCGCTCGAGAAACATCGCAGCCAGCCGTCGCCGCTCGACAGCCGTCGCGGCCGGCGGCCGTTGAGCAGCCTGTGAACGTCGACCCGGAACCGAGTGCCCCAGGTGGCCCGCATCGCACTCGGTTTGTCAGTTCGGCGGACTCTTTCATCAATGTGTTTTGCGCCGACGACGAGCTGGCCGCGAGTAAGGGCGATGAAAAGGGCGCGGCCAAGACGTTGGAAGTGCAACAGCTGAAGCCGCCCGCCACGGGACTGGGCAGGCTGCGGGAATCGATCGGCCAGTTCTGGCACGCGCTGGGTGGCAGCAGCCAGCTGGATCGTCGCTTGGTGTGGGGCGGCACTGCCGTGCTCGGCGTGATTGTGATGGCCGCCGCAATCACGTACTTGGTGGGCGCCGACAAGGGCAAGGTCAAGAGCTTGCTCGATGATGGCCAATATGCCGAAAGCGCCGCTGCCGCCAATAGTTATCTCAAGCGCAATCCCGACGACACCGATGTGAAAGCTTGGGCGGAAGATGCGCTGATCCGCTCGGTGGTGCCGGTGTGGATGCAGAACGTCGACCAGGGCCGCTTCGTGGATGCCGAACGATATCTGGCCACACAACGACAAGCGCATTCCGCCGTTCCGCGCGGCGTGCAGATGCTCGACACGCTGTCGTGGATCAGCAAAGTCGAGGCGCACATGGCGGATCGCGGCGGCCCCTCCGGCCCCGTCGTCATGTTCCGGCATGAAGAGCCGATCCGCACCTTGGTGGAAGAGTGGGAAGCGAACAGTTTTCGCCGTCAGCAGATCATGGATCAGATCGCCACCCGTGAACCGCAGTTCGAACACATCCAGGCGCGGGTGTTCAGCAGCCTCACCAGTCTGCGCAGCGACAATGCTCTCAATGTAAAAGCCATCGAAGATCTGAAGGCCAATCTGCAGACGGCGTTGAAGCGCAATGAACGGCAGGGCATCGAAAAGCAGCTCACCGAGTTCAGTGCGAGCTATCCACGCGTCGCGGGCGTCGATGCCTTGCGCGAAGACCTGGCGCGCTATGACAACCTCAATCAACTCGTGCAGCAGAAAGAACTGCTGAAGCTGGTGAATGCGAGTCGAACTGCGAAATTCCGCACGCCGGTGTTTGCTGAGCACGCCGACGCATGGTTGGCGAGTGTGCTGCCACCGCGAGACATCATCGTTAAACATTCTGCGGCCGCGGCGGCTTGGCGAGCAGGCAATCATGAGAAGGCCATCGCGACCTTGCAGTCAGTCAAGGACGGGCCTTGGGGCGAGGTAGCAACTCGGCAAATCGCGCGCTACCAACAGGTTGGCACCGACTACGACACGCTACTGGCATCCAAAGGTAAAGATGAATATTGGGATCGGCTGCTGGTGGTGTGGTCCTCGCTGCGTCCGGATGAAGACCAGCATTTGATCAAGACTCTCGAGCCCGACTTCCTCGCACACCGTGACCAAGTGGTGCCACGGTTGGATCAGGCGCTGAAGCGTGTGCGCGGCTACTGGAGCGAATATCAAACGGCTGGTGGCATCCCAGGCGTAGTTCGCGTGGAAGGCCGCGTATCACCGCGCTTCTCCAGTCAAGCCAAGCGGCTGTCCGGTGCGTACCGCGAAATCAGTAGCGGCGCACGAACCTATCGACTCCTGCAACTCACGCCTTCACCCGAATGGCAAAAGATGCAACAGGATGTCCTCGACGAAGTGCAACGTCAGCGGCGCTGGCTCGAGGATTTGAACATCGTGCTGGAGCCGGCGGTGTTGCGCGCCAAGTTGGAATTGCTGCCCGAACTCTCGGAGCCGTCGTTATGGGTACAGTCTACTACCGATCCAAAAAAGGACTGAGTCGCTTCCTCGAGGACCACGGTCCGGACGGAGTTGCGATTCTGACCGATCCGCCGTCGCGGCTGATTCGGGGCACCATCCTGGTGCTGTTCGGATTGCTGATCGCCTCCGTGGTCTGGTCGTTCTATGGCAAGGCGGATGTGGTCGTGGAAAGCCAGGGCTTGGTGAAGCCCGAGCTCGAGCAACAAGGCGTCTACGTTCCCATCAAGGGCGAGCTGGTCAATATGTACGTGACCGAAGGCATGCCGGTCGAGAAAGGCGACGTGGTGGCGCGGATCAATTCTCCCAACGCGATTGAGCTGGCGGGTCAAGCGACTCAAGCCTCGGTGCATCTGTTGGCGGCCGAGCGCGGCTACCAGATGTTTCCGGTGAAAAAGAAAGCCATGGAAAAAGAGATCGAGGCGCTCAAGGCCAAGATCACTTCCGACGAGCGCGACAATCAGTGGCGCATCGCGGAGAGCGTGGCCAAGCTCTCTGAAGAACAACAGCTCAAGCTCGAAAAGGCACGTGCCAAGCTCGCCAAGGCCGGCGCCGAGCAAGATCAAGCCCGGCGCGTGGTGGAGCAACACGAACGCTTGTTCAACTCGCCGGGTAACGGCGGCTTGTCGCGGGATCAGGTGGAAGAGAAGCGCAACTTCCTGCGTGAAAAGACCTTGGACTACAAGCTGGCCGAAGGCGAGCTGGGCGAGTTCGAAGTGTCGCTGATGCAGGAGTACGACAAGAAAAAGGCCGAGCTACAAAAGAAATCGCAGGATCTGCTGGCCACCCAGGCGCAGTACGAAAACATGCTACTGCGCGTGACGCAGGAGGAAGAGCAGTCCGAAACCGATGTGCGCTTGGCACGAGCCAAGGCGAGGGCTGCTTCGCGCGTCAGCTACGACGATATCGACGAAGACAACTTCTTACGCGTTCGTGCACCGGTCAATGGTGTCGTCACCACGGTCACCTTCACCGATCTGGGCGCTCAGGTCGACGAAAAGACCCCCGTAGCGCTGATCGCACCCAAAGGGGCTAGGAAAGTCGTCGAGATCGAAATCGCCGAGCGCGATCGAGCCTTCCTGCAGCCGGGCATGCGAGTACGGATCAAAGTGAATGCCTTTCCCTTCCAACGCTACGGTGTACTGACGGGCGAGTTGGAACATATCGCGCCGTCCTCGAACGTCAATCGCGATACCAAGGCGATCACATACAAGGCTCGCGTCGGACTGGAGCGGGATCATTTCATGATCAACAACGTGGCCACTCCGATCCGGTACGGCATGGCCGCCAAGGTCGAGATCGTGGTCGATAGCCGGCGTCTCATCGACCTGGCCCTGGATCCCTTTAGAAACACCGTCGGATAATCGCCATGAAAGAACTCCGCTCGCTTTCGGATCACGCCGTCGTCGAGTTTCTCGGCACGGTCGAGATGTTCTCCGCATTCAGCCGGGCGGAACTGCAGCAGCTGGCCACTTACGTGGACTCGCGCTGGTACGAGTTCGGCGAGCCGGTGTTCGAGATCGGGCAAAAGAATGCCGGTCTGTACGTGGTTCGATCCGGCACGGTGCGCTTGTTCAGCGAAGAAAGCGGCAAGGAAGTCAGTCAGGGCGTTCGTAAAGCCGGCGATGTGCTGGCCGAGATCGGTGCGCTACGCGAGCACCCGCATGATGTTGCGGCACGCGCCTCCGCCAAATCTGAAATTTTGTTCTTGTCGCGCGAAGCCATCGCGCCAGTGCTGGCAAACAATAAAGACGCCGCTGCTTTCCTGTCGAGCTATAGCGCGATACGCATGGCCGGCGGCGTCGTCAGCCGGCTGTTCGAACTCAAGGGCAAGGTCGATCACAACGAATTGGCGCAGCTGGTGCGCAGTCTTGGCGTCAAGCGGGTGGAAGCGGGCGCCACCATTCTGACCCAAGGCTCTTCCGATGACCGACGCTTGTATGTCGTGCGCCAGGGCAAGGTTCGGATCACTCGACAAGAAGAGGGCACCGAATACTCGATTGGCACTGCTCGCCAAGGTGAGTTCTTCGGCGAGTTCGCAGCATTGAATCCAAGCGAGCAGCCGGCATCGGTCATTGCGGAAACGGATGCGGTGTTGCTGGTCATACCGACCGACACTTTGCGTTTGCTGTTGGAGCGCAAGCCGCAGATCAAAGAGTTTCTGGAGAATCGGGTCAAGGTCGCCGATCGTGAACTCGAGCGGCAAAAGCAGCTGGCCGAGCGCCGGGGCCGGCGCTTGTTGTTCGACATGGTCGACCGCGCAGGCGTGGGCGAAAGCATTCTGCCGCGCTTCCAGTTGATCGAGCAGGCCGAGGAAGCCGATTGCGGAGCGGCTTGTCTCGCCATGATCTGCAAGCACTACGGCATCGCGGTCACTCTCGGCAAGCTACGCGAGATGGCCAACGTCACCACCGAAGGCGCAACTCTCGACAGCCTGGCGCGTGTGGGTGAGTCGCTCGGCTTCACTGCTCGCGGAATGAAGTGCACCTTCGAGTCGATGCTCGGGTTCGACTTACCGTTCATAGCGCATTGGGAGGGATACCACTACATCGTCGTTTACGGCGTGTCCAAGCGACATGTCTGGGTCGCTGACCCAGCGCGGGGCTTCGCCAAGATGGACGTGGCGGATTTCGAGAAAGGCTGGACCGGCACCTGTCTGTTGTTCGCTCCCAGTGCGGGCTTGTCACAAGCGCGGGCCGGCACGTCGCCTTGGTTAAGGTTCGTCGGCTATCTAAAACCGTTCAAGAAGCTCATCGGCTATATCGCGATGGCCACCTTGGTCATCGAGTTGCTGGGTGTGGCGCCGCCCATCATCGTGCAGAACATCCTCGATCGAGTGGTGGTCCATCACAACGTCAGTCTGCTGCACGTTTTGATCGTGGGCTTGATCATCACCCATGTGTTCACGCGCCTGACCACGTTGATGCGCGGTTTCCTAGCCAACTACATCCGGCGGAATCTGGATTTCGAGATGATCTCGCATTTCTTCCGCCATACGCTGTCGTTGCCGTTGGATTTTTTCAACCGACGCCGTACCGGCGACATCTTTGCGCGCTTCCAGGAAAACATGAAGGTGCGCAATTTCCTGACCGAGTCGACCGTCAGCACGCTGCTGAACACGCTGATGGCGTTCGTCTATTTCATGGTGATGTTCCTGTACAGCGTCAAGCTGACGCTGCTGTTGATGGCTTTCATGGTCCCCATGGCCGTGCTCACGATAGTGGTGACACCCAGGATCAAACAGTACGCACGCCGAGCCTTCGAGACTTCGACGGATGCTGAGTCCGTGCTGATGGAAACGCTGAGCGGGGCCGAGACCGTTAAGGCGATGGGCATCGAGCGACCGATGCGGATGCGTTGGGAGGGACGATACGCCAAGGCGTTGGAAGTGCAGTATCGATCGCAGCGTTTCGATCTGTTGGTCGGTTTCACCGGACAGTTGATGAGTGCTGCGAGCTCGGTGTTGATCTTATGGATCGGCGCCAGCCAAGTGCTGGCCGGCAATCTGACCATCGGCCAGTTGGTCGCGTTCACCATGTTGATGGGCAGCGCCATGGCGCCGGTGATGGGACTGATCGGCCTGTGGGATCAGCTACAGGAAACCGGCGTCGCGATGGAGCGGCTCGGCGACGTGCTGGAGCTGGAACCCGAACAAAAGCCGCAGGAAATCGAATCGCGCATCATGCTGCCCAATCTGAAGGGCGACATCCGCTTCGATAACGTGTTCTTCCGCTACGGCGGCAACGAGAACCGCTTCGTGTTGGAAAGCATTCGCTTCGGCATCGAGCCTGGTCAACTGGTGGCTATCGTCGGCCAGAGCGGTTCCGGCAAGACCACGCTGGCCAAGCTCATCGCGGGTTTTTATAAGCCCACCGAAGGCTCCATCTATGTCGATGGCTATGACATGAATCTGGTGGAGAAGGAGTACTACCGCGCGCAGCTCGGTTACGTGATGCAGAACAATCTGCTGTTCTCCGGCACAGTGGCAGAGAACATCGCGGCGGGTGAGGAGAATCCTGACCGTCGCCGCGTGGTCGAAGTGGCTAAGATGGCCGACGCGCACAACTTCATCAGCGCCATGCCGCTCGGTTACGAGCAATTAGTCGGCGAGCGAGGTATGGGCCTGTCCGGTGGTCAAGTGCAGCGTCTGTGTATCGCCAGAGCGCTCTATCACGATCCGCGCGTGCTGATCCTGGACGAAGCGACTTCGGCGCTCGACAGCCAATCGGAAAGCAACATTCTCAAGAACATGCAGGACGTGCTGAAGGGTCGCACGTCCATCGTGATCGCGCACCGGCTCAGCACGATCATGAATGCCGATAAGATTCTGGTGCTTTACAACGGCAGCGTGGTCGAAGAGGGCGTGCATTCCGAACTGATCGACCGGCGGGGTATGTATCACCAGTTGGTGCAGAAGCAGATGATGAGTGTGGCTTAACGGCTGCACTCTTTGTTGTTGTTTGTTGTCTTCGGGTACAAAAAAGCGGAGGCTCTTGCGAGCCTCCGCTGTTGGCGTGTGGGGGATTACACGCGGACGAAATGATCCCAGTAGCTGTACTCGGTCTGGGTGCGGGTGCGCTTCCAACCTTCGTACGTCTGGCGGCTCAGGTAGCCGTCATGGAACGTGGTGCCGACATACTGGCTGAACATCTGGGTGTAGCCGCTCCACGAGCCGGTGCTGATGAAGGAGCTGCGCAGGTGCCAGTCGCCTGCGCCAGTCAGTTCGGCCATCGACTTGCGATCCAGGGCCTGGGAGACGTTGAGGTCGTTGAGGTTCAAAGCGTTCATGTGCAGTTACTCCGGGAAGGTCAGTGATGAAGGTGGTTTGCGATCCAAGCGCTTTGCGTTGCGCTTGCCCAGGAAATTGCAGGCGACGTGCCAGGCCGTGCCAAGCGGCCGAAACTATTTTCTAAGTGATTGATGGCAGCGGAGAAATACTTGAACGCCCGCAGGATCACGCAGCGCGTCACGCCATCGAGCTGCTGGAGTTCGTTGGCTCACAGCCAACAAGAAACATTGGCAGTGTTGGGTCAGGTCAGGCTGGAAGAAGCAGCCGACGACGACGCGCCATCAGTACGCGCTTTGTTGGCTCGTCGCGCGCTCAGTCCATGTTTCTTCAACAGG
>NZ_JAEUPY010000343.1 GCF_016790065.1 Steroidobacter sp. | reverse complement strand
GTAAAGCTGCCTTGCACGGCCGGGGCGCGCAGATCGCGAGTCAGCTCGGTGGCGAAAATCACCTGCAGCCCGCTCTGCTTGGCGAAGTTCTGGAGCGCGATTTCCATGGGCTGGGCGGCGATGCTCAGCGACACCGGTGCGGCCGGCGCCGCGCCAGCAGCGAGGCTCAGTGAAAAGCTCGTGGTCAGGCCAAGAGCCAGCAGTGCGTGCGACAGGCGGTTCATGTGTCTCCCCAGACTATATGTTGTTCGACGCCCGGCCTGAAATCAGGCCGTTTGGCTGCTGAGTGCGTGGCCGCGTCGGAAAATCCCGTGCCCCTCACTAAAAAGCAAAAAATTTCTGCCGAAGGGCGGGAAAAAGGGGGCGTCACACACACTATGCTTCCAGGTAAGTACCGCCCGGATTCAACTGATGGGGTCAAAGCCCGAAGACACACCCCGAGCCGCCAGCTTCGCCGCTGCGGCTTTCGAGAACTATGCCGGCGAATTGCATCGGTTCCTGCTGCGCCGGCTACGGCGCCCCGAGGACGCCGAGGACCTGGCGCAGGAAGTGTTCATGCGCCTGTCCCGCATCGACGATGCCGAGTTCATCGAAAAGCCGCGCGCTTATCTGTTTGGCATCGCCTCGCACGTGATTTTCGAGTTCCGGATGCGGGGCCGGGTCAAGGATCAAGTGGTGTTCGACTCCGACACCCTGGAACAGGCTGCGGAGCGCCCGCTGGAAGTGTCTCGGGACGAAATGGTCGATCGGCTGGATGTGCAAAAACAGCTGCGCGCTGCCCTCGAGCGCCTGCCGCCGTTGCACCTGGCCGTGTTCCTGCTACATAAACGCGACGGCTATTCCTATGAAGAGATCGGCAGCAAACTGAATCTCTCCGCGCGACGGATCGAAAGTTACATTACGCAAGCGCGCAGCCTGTTGCGCGAGATGGAATGGGATCGCTGACGCCAATGCCCACGCAGCCACACATTGCCGACACCGGCATTTCCAAGGAAGCCGCCCGCTGGATCGGGCGACTGGAACACGCCACCGAAAAGGACCGGGCCGCGTTCATCGCGTGGCTGCGCGCCTCGCCACAGCATGCAAAGGAATTCCTGCTGCTGTCGGCGCTAGAGAAAGAGATCGGCGATCTGGATCTACAGGATTTCGACGTCGACTCATTGCTCGCCAAAGCCAACGGCAACGTGATTCCTTTGCGCGACATGGAACAGGCGCCTCGCCCATCCGCCGCGCCATTCGTGACAAAGTCCACTTGGACTCGGCGCGATGTCTGGCGCCCGGCTGCCGGCCTGGCCGCAGCTCTACTAATCGGGGTCGGCACCTGGTGGCTGACGACGGGCCCAGGATCGTGGCAACGCTATGCCACCGCCATCGGCGAGCAGCGTGCCTTCGAGTTGGAAGACGGCTCGACCATCGAGATGAGCCCGCTATCAAGCGTCTCGGTGCGCATGTCTGCAGGGGTTCGCGAAGTGCATCTGGACTCAGGCGAAGCACTGTTCAAAGTCACCCACGACCCGAGCCGGCCGTTCCTGGTGGATAGCGATTCCACCATGGTCAAAGTGCTCGGCACTTGGTTCGCAGTCAATCGCCGCAGCAGTAGCGTCACGGTCTCGGTGCTGAAAGGTCGCGTGGCCGTGGACGATCAAGCCCTCGACGCCGGAGAGCGCATTCTCACGGCCGGCGAGGAAGTGAAAATCATGGCGACCGGAACGGTTCTGGACCGCAGCGTCGCTGCCGAGGCGAACAGCGTCGGTCAGCGCGATCGCACCTTGGTGTTCAGCGGCGACACGCTTGCCGAGATCGTCGAGGACTTCAACCGCTACAACCGCAGCCCGCAGATCGAGCTGCAAGGCGCTGCACTCCAAGCCCGGCAATTCTCCGGCGTTTTCGACGCACGCGACCCCAGCTCGCTGGTCGATTCATTGGCACGCGACGAGCGGCTTATCGTGGAGCGCCACGACGGGGCGATCATCATTCGACAGAAGGAGTATCGTTAGATCCCCTTCGCCTCCGGAAGTCATCATGACGATCTCGCTCCATCGTCCGGTCTGTGAGCTTCTTGGCTGCACCTATCCGCTGGTACTTGCCGGCATGGGCGGCGTCGCGAGGTCGGAGCTGGCCACCGCCGTCGCTCAGGCAGGCGGATTCGGCTTTCTCGGCATGGTGCGCGAACCGGTCGAACTGATTCGCAACGAAGTGCAGGCCATGCGAAAGAATGGCGTACAGAGATTCGGCGTCAATTTGATCCCGGCGGCCACGCCAACCGCTCTGCTCGACGCGCAGATTCAAGCCTGCATCGAACTCCAAGTCCCGGTCGTGGCACTGTTCTGGGATCTATCGTCGGAGGCCGTCGCTCGGTTGCGAGCTGCTGGGATTGTGGTCGTTTGCCAGGTCGGCTCAGTGGCAGAAGCGGTCGCCGCGAGACGGGCTGGCGCGCAAGTCATCATCGCTCAGGGATGCGAAGCCGGTGGACACGTACGCAGCGGCACGCCACTCGGAGAGATTCTGCCGCAGGTCGTTGCGGCCGTAGACTGTCCGGTGCTCGCCGCCGGCGGA
>NZ_JAEUPY010000334.1 GCF_016790065.1 Steroidobacter sp. | reverse complement strand
TTGAGCGGTTGGTTCAGAGGCCTCGGTGGTGTGCGCCGTCCGAGGTGACCTCTCTGCTCCCGGCACCGCGCACCGCCGCAGCGCGTTGCGCTGCTTGCCGCACATCCCTGGTGAGCGCTGCTGCGACTAGCACGTCCCTGTACGTCGAAGCTGCCGGGAGCAGAGAGGTCACCTCGAACGACGCCGAAACGTGAGATGAACCTGTGACGTCTCGACGCCGAATACTGCGAGGTGAGCTGAGCCCTCCGCCTCCGAGCCGGAGCAACGCGATCGGCGCAGCGTCAGCGCTCGGGGATGCGGTGTGGAGAGGCTGGCTGGAATACTTCGCGGCCGTGTCGGCGGCGTCCGGAGGGGGGATGTGCCCTCCCGGCAATTGGATCCAGCAGGGATGCTGGTCCCATAGCGCTACAGGGATGTACAAGCGCAGCGACACGCGTCTGCGGGGCGCGGCGGGTGCAGCGGTGCCGGGAGGGCACATCCTCCCTCCGGACGCCGCGAGCGCCGACCCTCTTAAAACTCCGACGTCTTATCTTTGCTTGAAGTCTTCAGGCGTCAACTGATGCCGCGCCAGCAACTTGTAGAAGTCCGTGCGATTCCGCTTAGCCAGCCGAGCCGCCTGGCTCACATTGCCGCCGGTGATCTGCAAAATCTGCGACAGATAATTCCGAGTGAACTCATCGCGAGCCTCATCAAACGAAGGCAAGCGAGTGGGGCCACCACCCAACGCAGCCTGCACCAGCTCCGCGCTAATGATCGGGCTAGTAGCAAGCGCAACGTTCTGCCGAACGACGTTCTCTAGCTGACGAACGTTGCCCGGCCAGTCCGCGCTAACTAACAACTCAACCGCTTCCGGCGCATAGATATGACGCTGCTCGCCAGTTTCCTGAGCGACCTTCTCAAGGAAGTGCGACACCAACAAAGGAACGTCCTCACGGCGCTTAGCCAATGAAGGCATCTCGATGTGGACAACGTTCAGGCGGTAGTACAGATCCTCGCGGAAATGACCACCCATGATCAGTTGTTTCAGGTCTCGGTGAGTCGCCGAGATGATACGAACGTTAACCGTAGTCGCTTCAGTGCTGCCCACCGGGCGCACCTGATTTTCCTGCAACACTCGCAGCAGCTTCACTTGCAACCGCATCGGCATATCGCCGATCTCATCTAACAACAACGTGCCGCCGTCGGCCGCTTGAAACAAACCGCGATGTTCGCGAATGGCGCCGGTGAACGCGCCTTTCACGTGACCGAACAATTCGCTCTCCAGCAAATTCTCCGCCATGGCGCTGCAATTGATGGCCACGAACGGCCGATTGCGACGATTGCTGGCTTTGTGAATGGCGCGGGCCAGTAACTCCTTACCGGTGCCGCTTTCGCCAGTGATCATGACGCGGGCGTCGGTGCCGGCCACCATGTGGGCCTGGGCCATACGCTCTTCCATCACCGCGCTGCGCGTGATGAGTTCGCTGCGCCAATCTTCAGTGGTGTCGGCGAAGCCGGAAACCTTCAACGCCTTCTGCACCTGATCGAGCAGTTCTTGTTTGTCGACCGGTTTGGTGAGGAAGGCGAACGCACCGCTCTGGGTGGCTTGGACCGCATCCGGAATCGTGCCGTGCGCGGTGAGGATGATCACTCGCAGCCCCGGTGCCCGACTCTGGATTTCCTTGAGCAGCCCGATGCCGTCCATCTGGTCCATGCGCAGATCGGTGATCACCAGATCCGGGCGGACGCGGGCGAGGGCGGCGAGAGCGGCGGCGGCGCTTTCGACAGCGTCGACTTCGTAGTTCTCGGCGCGCAGACGAATCGTGAGCAGCCGAAGCAGCCCCGGATCGTCGTCAACGACTAGCAGGCGGGCTTTGCGTTTCACTTGGGGCGGCATCGCGATTGCCAGGGGGCGTGGGACTGCGTTCAATGATAGACCTCTCGATTTCTTTGATCGCGTCCAGCTTCTGCTGGGCTTCGGCGAGGGCACGGCGCAGACGTGCGTTCTCTTCGATCTGCGCCTGAATGCGCTTGTCCGAGTTTGCCTGCGTCCGACTACGGTCGTCGAGTGTCGCAAGCAACCGACGATTTTCGGCCTCGAGCTTCAATCTAACATCGGTTTCGTGCAGCAATACCGCGGCGAGCGTGCGTTCATCCTGAGTCAATCGCTCTGGGGTCGCCAGCAGCGTTTCCAGCAAACGTTTGCCCTCGGAGGGACTACTTGCCGGATGACCCGGAGTGACCAGCGCCACTGCATATCGCAGCGTGCTCGCAGTGGTCGGCGCGCGGGTGTATTCGCGCTCGACCTCATAAAACAAATCCGCCTGTCGCGCCGGATCCGGCGAGCTCAGGCTATTCATGATGTCCAGATAGGCGGGCGTATTGCCGCTCGTCAAAACCGGTGCCGCCGGTGCGGCGGTGGCGGCGGCGTTGGCCGAGGCCTCTGCCCGCAAGCGGTCGGTGAGCGCGCAGC
>NZ_JAEUPY010000327.1 GCF_016790065.1 Steroidobacter sp. | reverse complement strand
GATGGCTGTGCCGATGTCGTCCAGTTCGCGCTCATGGAACGTGGGCACAGTTGGTAAATCTTCCAACGGCCGGACCGACAACACGCCACGCATTTGAGTCAGAGCGGAGTTCCAGCGACCTAGCACCCAAGCGAGCCAGGCCCCGGTGACCACGATGAGTAACAACAACGCGCCCGCCGCCATGGCGCCTTGAGTGAGCACGCGCGATGAACTGATCGGCACCCGCTGCATGACCCACACGACCAACATGGTGCCTTCGACTTGGAACGCCCGGGCGGCACGGACCAAGGCTTCGCGCTCGCCTACGATGGAGTCTTCTTCGAGCCCCTCGCTGCTGGCAGCTCGATGCGCCAGCGCCTCGATGCTCGGCAACTCCGCTACGGGCAACTGAGTCTTGGGCGTGCTGCCATCGTAGGTTGGGAACACATAGGTCATGAAGCCGCGTTGCTCGTTCCACACGCCGCCTTCCATGCCCGGACGCTCAGCCAGATTCAGGTCGAGCAACGCACCGCCGGTCGAGGGCAACGATTCCAGGGTCGCCCCCTGCGCGGCGATGGCCTGCAATTGGTCCACGACTTGATCGACGGCCGCACCGAGTTCGGCCCGCGTGCGGGATAGCTGACTGGAGACGCTGCGATCGGCGGCGATGAACCCTGCCGCTGTCAGCCCGAGCGCGCCAAAAAGCACGATGGCCCAGGCGAGCAACACCTTGCCTCGGAACTGCCACGGTCTGCGAGTGTTCATGCTGGCAGAAGGTAGCAGAATCCGTGCCAGCGCAAATTCCTACGCTGCTGCGGGCGGCTGCTCCTGCTTGATCAGCCGGCTGACGACCCAGCGAAACTGCGAGAGCGCCGTATCGACGCTCAGTGGCATCATCACGAAATCCGGATCGAGCGACAGGTTGTGTTGTTGGGCCGTGATCATGGCCCGGTCTTCCTCGAAGGCCTTGACGATACCGGCGTGGATTTCGCTCGTGACCTCGGGCCGATCGATCAAAAAGTTGTGCGCGTGGGCGAAAAAGTAATGAGTGGTCGTGTCCGTCTCCGGCGTCAGCGCCTGACAGCCGCGAAACGCGATAGCGCCGTCTCGATGCTGATCTTGACCACCGGTGCCGGCAGGCATCATCCCCGAATCCATCAACAGCACGCCGGGCACCAGGAAGTCGTAGTACATCCAGCGATCGACGCGTGCGTCTTTGGGATAGTTGGCGTACTTCGCTGAATACTCCGGCGGCTGGGTGTTGGCCACCCACTTGGTCAAACGCACGCCGCGTTCATTGCGCTCCACCTTGGGCAGCACGGCCGCATAGTCCGGCGAGCCGCCCACCGTGGTCGGATGCAAGAACGGCAGATGCGAGAAATCCAGCAGATTGTCGGCGATCAACAGATAGTTCACGTCGTAGTGCAGATAGCCGTCCAGCGAACGCCACTGCGGATGAGCCAGCCACTGTGTATCTGGAATCGCGTCCGGGTCGGCGAGCGCCGGATCGCCCATCCAAATCCAGATCCAACGGTGCTTCTCGACGACCGGAAACGCTCGCACCTGAGCCTTGAGCGGAATCCGAGTTTGTGACGGCGCGCCGATACATTGGCCAGTGCGATCGAACACCAGGCCGTGATACATGCAGCGAATACAATCGCCGCCCTTTTCCTTGCGTCCCATCGA
The DNA here is from genome assembly GCF_016790065.1 of Steroidobacter sp. Lineage (GTDB taxonomy): Bacteria > Pseudomonadota > Gammaproteobacteria > Steroidobacterales > Steroidobacteraceae > Steroidobacter. The sequence goes on along the minus strand of NZ_JAEUPY010000327.1, from coordinate 6,394 downwards.
CAGCCTGGCGCCGCGATGACAACACCGATCCATCAAGGCCAACACCTGGCCTTGGCGATCCCGCCAGAACACCAATGGCACATTGATGATGGTGCGGCTGAGGAACCCGTCCGCGGGCACCTCTTTGTCCCAACCGGCGACGTACCAGCAGTTTTTGACGAACACCCCATCCCCCACGCCAGCTCGGTTGCATTCGATTCTGGGCGGCCGATAATCCACGCTCAAGCCGATAGCGTGGAGACTCACTATCTGTGGCAACGATAATCCCCGGCGCCCGCGGGTTCGACCTGAACCTGCTACGCATGCTGGTTGCGCTCGACCGGACGCGTCACGTCAGTAAAGCAGCTGAGCTCCTCGACATGAGCCAGTCCGGCTTCAGCTCCGCGCTCGCTCGCCTGCGCGTTCATACCGGCGATGCCCTATTCGTCCGAGGCGCGGGCGGCATGGTGCCGACGCCGCGCGCTCAAAAGATGATCGAGGCAGCGCTCAATGCGCTGACTGCGGTTGATGAAGGCGTGCTCGCACCGGCCGGCTTCGAGCCTGCGAGCGCAGCCACGGAGTTTCATTTCGCGATGTCCGATCTGGCGGAAATGGTTTTCTTGCCGAGATTGCTACATCACTTTCAACACATCGCTCCGCAGACTCGGGTGAGCAGTGAAGCTTTGTCCGAGGATGCGGTGGCGCAAGCGCTCGCCAGTGGCACAGTTGATTTGGCTCTCGGCTACTTCCCCGAGTTGTCGACTCAGGTGCATTTTCATCAGCGCCTGTATCAGCACACGTTTGCTTGCTTGGTGCGTCGGGGGCATCCGTTGGATCGCGGCCGCCTGACCGCGAAGGCCTTTGCTCAGCTCGGGCACGTGGTCGTCACGTCACCCGCTCGCAGTGGCCGGTTGTTCGATACTTGGCTACAACGCCAACGCATCGAGCGTCGCGTCGTTCTGCGAACGCCGCATCATCTCAGCTTGCCAGCCATCGTCGAGAGCACGGACTTGATCGCCACTGTGCCGCTCGCTGTCGCTACACGCTTTGCCGACACCAGCCCGCTGCAGGTGATGCCGCTGCCCTTCAAGCCGCCCATGTTCAATGTCGAACAACACTGGCACCGACGCTTGCAAAGCGATGCGCGACATCGCTGGTTGCGGCAACAGGTGGCCAGCTTGTTCAATGATCGCTCCGATGATTGGGTGGCGCTCGAGCGTCGTTTATATGGCGGGCAGCTGCGAAAGAAGGCGCGCTGAAGCCGACTACTGCGCCGGCTACAGCAACGAGCCAGCGAATCAGGACATGCCGGCGTATACATCGGCCGTACCTGGCTACGGCACTCGCTCGAGACGCAGGTTGCGGACTCGCCCACTGGAAACCAGCAACGCCACCGCCGCGCCGCCGGCATCGCGTTCGACGACGATGCTGGCGGTCGGCCAGACGCCTTCGAACCGATCGGTCAGCGTCGCCACCAACTTCACCGGGGCCGGCGACCACAGCGAACTCAACATCAGGCTGCCGCCTTCAAGCGCAACCTGGTAAGTGATGTCCAGCTCATCGCTACGATAGTTCCCCACCAGACCACGAAGCTCTTCTAACGACGGCGTCGCGCGTACCAGCCGCGGCAGCACGAAGCGCTGGCCTTGCACAGTATCGGTCCCGGCAAATTCGATGGCCGTGACTCGTCCGCGTCGGTCGAACACCGGCCGATAAAAATCGCCCGAGCGGCGCGGCTCGTCGCCGGAGTCGAAAGTGCCATCCGCACGCAAGGTCAGGCGGTAGGAAAAATTGGAACGCGCCATCGTCAGACCGTCGCCGTCCGGTTTCAGAGCCAAGGTCGCGCCGCTGGGCCGCAGGTACTCACCTTGCAGAGCGCTGATCAACGCTCGTTTCGGTTGTATCGCTCGCGGCAGCGGCTCGGCGGCGGGCATCGCGCCCTCGTTCAGATACAGCGCAACGATCTTTTCCAGTTTGGGCGTCAGTTCCATCCAGGTATTGGTGAGCAGCACCACCGCAAAATCGGTCTCTGGAAAGTACGCGAACAGCGCATAGAAACCCGACATGACGCCCGAGTGCACCAGCGCTGGGTGACCGGCCAGACGTTCTTTCGTCAGCCCGAAGCCGTAGTTCATGGGCGTGCCGTCGTCGAGCTGGCCCATTTGTGAGACTTCGCGAATCAGCGCTGCGTCGCCGACGACCGGCCGAGAAAAATTCCCCGCCCACTTCAACAAGTCGCCGACCGTACTGAACATACCGGTTGCGCCGACGCTGTCGGAGTTCATCAGCATGCGGCGCCACTTGCCGTCGACCTTCTGATAAGAATGCGCGCGGTTTGCAACGATCTCAGTGACATCGTCGTTGAAGAAGGTGTGATGCATGCCCAGCGGAGCGAAGATGCGCGCGTCCGTAAACTCACGCAACGAGCTTCCCGACGTCGCTTCAACCAACTCCGCCAGCAGTGTATAGCCAGTGTTGCTGTACGAATGATCCGAGCCCGGCGTGAAGTTCAGCGCTCGCTGGCGCTTGACCATGCTGAGCACCTGCCCCTGACGCAACCAATCGCTCATGTCGCGCCCGCCGAGCAGGAACAGATCCCATTGATCTCGCAGCCCGCTGGTGTGATAGATCATTTGGCGCGGCGTGATTCTATGGCCGAAGTCCGGCACGTACGGCAGATAGCCACGCACGTCGCCATCCAGATCGAGCTTGCCCTGGCGCGCCAACATCGCCGCTGAGAAAGCGACGAATTGTTTGGAGACACTGGCGATGTAGAACTGGGTGCTCGGCGTGATGCCGACGTTGTGTTCCAGGTCGGCATAACCGTAACCGGCGGTATAGACCGGCTCGCCTTGGTGATACACACCGACCGCCAAGCCCGGGCTGCCGGTGTGATCGTACTCGGCGAACAGCGCATCGACCGCCCGCTCCTTCGACGGCACAGCCGCGGCCGCCGGCAGGGCGGCCGCGAACAGCAACGCAAACAGAAGTCGCACTACCAGGATCCGTTGAGCGACACCGTGTAGCTTCTCGGCATGCCGTACCAGTTACGGGCGGCCGAGCTCCAAATCGTTTGGTAATACTTCTGGTCGGTGAGGTTGTTGAGGTTCAACGACACCGACCACTTATCGGTGATCGCGTACCCGGCTCGCGCATTGAAGATCGCATACGCATCCTGAGTAAACTCGAACGGTGCCGTGCCAATGGGGCTCTGCGAACCGTCGTAGACCGTCACTCTGCCGCGCGAGAAGTTCTTGCTCTGTGCATTGACGCCCGCACTCACCGTCAAGCGCTTGAGGTCACCGGCAAACCGGTAGGTGGTCCAGAGTTTGAACAGGTGTTCCGGCGTCTGTGGCATGAACACCGAGCCGAGTTGTTCGCTGGAGTACCCCGAGCGGTATTCGTTCTCGTTCCAGGTGTAACCCACGAACATGTTCCAGCGTTCGGTGATGTTGCCGCTGATTTCCGCATCGAAACCGCGGCTGCGAATCTCACCGGCAGCCAGGAAGCAGCACCACTGACCGGACTGGTTCATCTCGAAGCCATAGCGCATGTCTTCCAGCGCGACGTTGTCCAGATCGATTTGATAGATGGCGAACTGGGTGAATGCCCGGCCCTCGCCCAAGCCGCCCTTGAGGCCGATCTCCAGATTTCGACCGGTCTTCGGATCCAGCGGCTTGCCCGGTGGCGGCCCGCTCAAGCTGGACGCTTGCGATTGATAGACTTCGGCGAAACTGCCGTACGCCACCCAGCCCGACGACAGGTCATACGTGAGGCCGGCGTAGGGAGTGAACACGTCGCTCTCTTTGTAACGCTGCCGGTCGCGAGCCAGCTCCTCGCCGGTGGTCGTGTCATAGAACGGCCAATCCAACGAATAGTCGTAGTTGCTGTAGCGTCCGCCGAGCACCAGCTTCAGCGGCTGCGCCACCTGCAAGCTCAGACCCGCATAGATACCATTCTGAGAATTGCCGAAGTCGCGCATGCCGTTAGGAATCGCCGTGCGGCCCGGAACGGGGTACGCGCGGGGATCGAACTGAAACGGATTGTAGGCAATGCCATCGCCGTTCCATTGCGGGCCGCTAGTGGTCTTGTCCTGCCAGTCCACGCCCACGATCAATTTATGAGTGCGGCCCCACAGCTGGAAGCTGCCCTTGAGCGTTGCATCGGCAACGTTCTGCACGTAGGTGGTCATGGAGTTGACGGGATACAGCCAGGCTCCGGTCAGGTCCACCGGATCGACCGCGCCCCACGGGTAGTAGTAGAGATAGTCGCCGTCTTTCTTGACCCGCATGGCATTGATTCGCAGGCTCCAGGAATCGCCGAGCCGCTGATCCAAACGCGCGAACACTTCACCGTCTTCAGTCTCGGCCCGCGACCAATCAGGGCTCAAGCTGGTCGAACGCGGCAGCCCCAGATCGCGGCCGTCGCTGTAACGCGGCAAGCCGAAACCGTCCAACGGCTGTTTGTTTTCCGAATAGCTGCCGCCGACGGTGAGCAACGTGCCGTCCGCGACATCGGCTTCCAGAATGCCGTACACCAGATTATGGTTACCGCTGATCAAGGATTCCTTGTACGAGCTGGAGCGCTGGTTCATATACACGGCTCGCCCCCGCACCCGACCGTCGAATCCGAGCGGACCGGACGCATCCAGCTGGCCTCGATAGTTGTCCCACCGGCCGGCGGAAAGATCGACGCTGAACTTGTTCTTCTCGGTGGGCCGCTTGCGGATCAACTGAATCGTGCCGCCGGGCTCGCCATTGCCAGCGAACAGCGCATCCGCGCCACGCAACACTTCGACCTGCTCATACAACGCCATGTCGAGCGTAACTTCCTGATCGTCACCGCCGCCATTGCTCATGCTGATGGAGGCGCCACCGTCGATGTGAATATCAGTGATCTGAAAGCCGCGCGAATAAAAGTACTGCTTCAGCATGCTCTCGGTGGTCACCGTGATGCCGGTGGTTTGTTCCAGAGCCGCGCCGAGCTGATGGAGGTTCTGTTCCTCCAAGCGCTCACGCGTGACGATGCTCACCGACTGCGGCCGTTCGCGCAGCGAATCGCCGAGCCGCGAACTGAGAATGGGATCGTCGATGGTGGTGCCTTTGACAATAATCTCTTCGAGAGCTTCCGTGGTCTGGCGCTTCGTGCCCTTGTTGTCGGAATTTTCAGTCTCAGCCGCCGCTGCGCCATCAACGCGGGCTACTCGAAAACGTCCGCCGGCTTCCCCCGAGGTGAGCGTGCCCTCTGCGTCCGAACGCATCGCGCCGGTACTCGCCGCCGAGGACGCACGAATCATCACCGTGCGCCGATCCAGGAACTCATAGCGCAGATCAGAATCAGCCAGCAGTTTTCGCAACGCCGCCTCGGCGGTGAACGAACCGCTCAGGCCGGGCGCCATTTTGCTCTGGGCGGAAACGCCGGCGTCCAGCAGCAACTGCAAGCCGGCCTGGTGTGCCAGGGTATTCAGCGCATCGACCAGCGGCTGGGCGCCGATCGCAAACTCCACCACCGGCGGCGCAGCCTGCTCCGGCGGCTGCGCATTGGCGCAGGCGGCAGTGGCCAGTGCGGCGAGCAGCGCATGTCGTAATGTCGTCACGGTCTTCATCATATGCCTCTTCTTAGCCATCCCTGCGCTGATAGTGTGGTCGAGGCTGTAATTCGCCGCAGTCAGTCCCCCGGAAAAAACAAAGAAAAAAAAGCTGCGGCGTTTTGCTCGGCCGACCACACTATAGTGATGTGAACACTCCACCCAGCCCGATGACTCGACTCAGCGACCCACCCGCCACGCCGGGCCAGTTCGAGCGCTATGCCCGTGATTTGCACCGGTTTCTGCTGCGCGTCCTGAAGCACAGCCAGAACGCCGAGGACATCGGCCAGGAAGTGTTCGCCCGCCTGAGCCGGATCGGGCAGCGAGAGCTGGCCCGCAATCCCAAGGCCTACCTGTTCGGGATCGCGTTCAACGTGGTCCACGAATTTCGGATGCGCCAGCGGCGTGAGCGCGTGACCTTCGACTCGGACATGGCCCATGAGGCTTTGGACCACCCGGACGGGTTGCAGCCCGACGAGCAGGCCGACCTGCTGAGCCTGCGCCAGCAACTCGAACGCGCCTTGGAACGACTGCCTCGTAACGAGCTGATCGCGCTGCTGCTGGTCAAACGCGACGGCATGTCCTACGAGGAAGCCGCGAAAGCCTCGAATCTGACCGTGCATCAGATCGAGCGTTACGTGGCCAGTGCCCGCGTCAAACTGAAGAAGCTGTTGCAAGACCGCTAGATGGATCCCAGCTGGATGAAACTCTCGAGATTTCAACGCCAGGACAGGCAAATGAACGAAACCGAACGCTATTTGGACAATCTGCTGTCGGAGCAGGATTCGGATTGGGTGGACACGATGCGCAAGCCGAGTCTGTTGGACC
>NZ_JAEUPY010000212.1 GCF_016790065.1 Steroidobacter sp. | reverse complement strand
TGGGGGTACGCGGCTTGGGTGAGGGGAAGATACCCCTACACATACCCCCGCCTATGCTAGGCTGTCAACGTACGGCTTTGGATCCTGGCGGACAGGATTCGCGGGAATTTTCTGCGTCTTTCTTGATTCGAGAAACATCATTGGATGTTCTTGAATCGGGAGATGGTGCCGGCTGAGGGATTCGAACCCCCGACCCACTGATTACAAATCAGTAGCTCTACCCCTGAGCTAAGCCGGCCCCAAAAAAGCGGGCGGGGATTGTAAGCCAGATCCGGGCCGGCGGGAACCTTTTACTCCGACCAGCCGCCGCCCAAAGCCTTGTACAGCGTCACGGTATTGGTGAGTTTTTGCAGGCGGGCGTCGATCAGGCCTTGTTGGGCGGTGTACAGCGAGCGTTGCGAGTCGAGCACGTCGAGGTAGCTGTCGACGCCGCGTTCGAAACGGGCTTGGGACAAGCGGAAGCTGGTGGCGGTGGCGTCGACCAGCGACTGGCGAGCGGCGAGTTGGTCGCCCAAGGTGTTGCGTTCGGCGAGGGCGTCGGCGACTTCGCGGAAGGCGCTTTGAATGGCGTGCTCGTATTGAGCGACTTCGATCTGGCGGCCGACCTGAGCGGCGTCGAGGTTGGCGCGGTTGGCGCCGCCAGCGAACAGGGGCACGCTGATTTGGGGCACGAAGCTCCAGGCGCCGGAGCCGGCCTCGAACAGGCCGTTGAGATCGTTGCTGCTGCTGCCGGCCGAGCCGGTCAGGGTGATGCGCGGATAGAAGGCGGCACGCGCAGCGCCGATATTGAAGTTGGCGGCTTTCAATTCGTGCTCGGCTTGCACGATATCGGGGCGGCGGCTGAGCAAGTCCGAAGGCAAGCCCGAGGGCAGTTCGGCGACGGTGCTGACGGTATCGCTCAACGAAGTCGGCGCAAGGCTCTCGGGCACGGCAGCGCCGAGTAACAACACCAGCGCATTCCGATCCTGCGCGATCAGCCGAGTGTAAGTAGCGACGTTGACGCGTGCAGTGTCGACGCTCGTTTGAATCTGGCGCAACGTCAGCTCGGACGCGCTGCCGAGTTCGAAGCGACGTTTGGTGAGATCGTAGCTCGAGCTTTGACTCTGCAACGTCTGTTGCGCGAGAGCCAGCTGCTCCAGATCCGCCGCCCAAGTCAGATAAGCGTTGGCGACTTCGGAAATCAAACTGATCTGCGTCGCTTTGCGCGCTTCACTGGTGGCCAGGAAATTCTCCAGCGCCTGACCGTTGAGGCTGCGCACGCGGCCAAACAGATCGAGCTCGTAAGCGCTCAGTCCGATGTTCGCATCGTACTGACGCGTCGTCAGCGACTCGCCGGTCTGCGACACGCTGGCCGGAACGCGAGTGGCACTCATGGAACCCGCGGCGTTGAACTTCGGAAAGCTGTCCGAGCGCTGGATTCGATACTGAGCACGCGCCTGATCGATGTTGAGAATGGCAACTCGCAGGTCACGATTGTTGGTCAAAGCCAGCTCGATCAGCTCGCGTAACTTGGCATCGGCATAGAACTCCTGCCACTCAATGGTCGCGATGCTCGACGCCGTAGCACTACCCGCATCGGGATACTCCGCGGCGACTGGCGCCGCCGGTTGTTCGTAACGGGGCGTCATGGTGCAACCGGCCAACCACGAGGCCGCGACGCTGCCAATCAATAACTTTGCGTAACTCATTTCAAAGTCTCCGTAGCGGAGGCGAGCACCAGCGGTGCATCGTTCGGCGACGCGGGCTGGCGAGCAAACAGTTTCATCACGACGACGAACAGCAGCGGCACGAAGAAGATCGCGAGCACCGTGCCCGACACCATGCCGCCGATCACCGCAGCACCGAGCGCGCTACGTGCGCCGGCGCCAGCACCGGTGCTGAGCATCAGCGGCAACGCGCCGAGGATGAAGGCCAGCGAGGTCATCAAGATCGGTCGCAACCGCATGCGGGCCGCTGTCACTGCCGCGGTCACCAAGTCAGTGCCGCGGGCAAACAAGTCCTTGGCGAACTCGACGATCAGAATCGCGTTCTTGGAGGCGAGACCGATGGTGGTGAGCAAACCCACTTGGAAGTACACGTCATTCATCTTCCACATCAGCATGGCGGCGATCAGCGCGCCAAGCACGCCCAGCGGCACCACCAGGATCACGGCGAACGGAATCGCCCAACTCTCATAAAGTGCGGCCAAGCACAGGAACACGATGGCAATGGACAGCGTGTAGAGCAGCAAGGTCTGCGAGCCAGCTTCGCGCTCTTGCAAAGACACGCCGGTCCATTCGAAACCGATGCCCGGTGGCAGCTGCTTCGCATGCTGTTCCACGATGTCCATCGCCTCGCCGCTGGACGCCGAGCCGGGCAGCGCCATGCCGAGAATTTCCATGGACGGCACACCGTTGTAACGTTCCAGACGCGGCGAGCCCGAAGCCCATTCAGTGCTGGCGAAGGCGCTGAACGGCACCATCTCGCCGGTGGCGTTGCGCACGTACCAGCGATTGATGTCCTCGGGCAGCATTCGATATTGCGCATCGGCCTGCATGAACACCTTCTTCACGCGACCGCGGTCGATGAAGTCGTTCACGTACACGCTGCCCCAGGCGCTGGAGAAGGTGTCGTTGATATCGGCCAGCGACACGCCCATCGAACCGGCCTTGTGAGTGTCGATCACCAGCCGCAGTTCAGGCGTGTCTTCCTGGCCGTTGGGTCGCACGCCTACCAGCTTGCTCTCCTGGCTCAATGCGCCGAGCAATTGATTGCGAGCTTGCATGAGCGCGTCGTGACCGAGGTTGGCGCGATCCTGCAGCATCAAATCGAAACCGCTGGCGTTGCCAAGCTCAGCGACGGCAGGTGGCGCGAACGCGAACACCGACGCATCCTGAATGGTCGCGAAGTATTGCGAAGCTTTGGCGATGACTGCGCCGATCTGCTGATCGGCACGAGTCCGCTCGTCCCACGGGCGCAGCTTGATGAATGCCATGCCGGCATTCTGGCCGCCACCGGCGAAGCTGAAGCCAGCGACAGTGAGTACCGATTCGACCGCGTCCTTCTGATCTTCCAGCACATGCCGCTCGACTTGTTTGATCACCTCGAGTGTGCGGTCCTGCGTGGCGCCGGGCGGCAACTGCACGATGGCGAAAATGGTGCCCTGATCTTCATCGGGCAAAAAGCCGGTGGGAATCTTGGTGAAGGCGATGGCCACGAAGCCGACCAGCACGGCATACGCGATCAGGTAGCGACGACGGCGACCCAGCATGCTGGTCACGCCGCCTTCATAACGAGCGGTGCCGCGGTCCAGCCAACGGTTGAAGAAACCGAAGAAGCCAGTGGTAGCGCGGGCATGCGAAGGATCGACCGGCTTGAGCATGGTCGCGCACAGCGCCGGCGTGAGCACCATGGCCACCAGCACGGACAGTGTCATCGCAGCGACGATGGTCACCGAGAACTGACGATAGATCACGCCCGTGGAGCCGCTGAAGAAAGCCATTGGCACGAACACAGCGGCCAACACCAACGCGACGCCGATGAGCGCACCAGTAATCTGGCTCATGGATTTGCGAGTCGCTTCGAGCGGTGACAAGCGCTCCTCGGCCATCACGCGTTCCACGTTCTCGACTACCACGATGGCGTCGTCGACCAGCAAGCCGATGGCGAGCACCATCGCGAGCATGGTCAGTGTATTGATAGAGAAGCCGAACACGGCCATCACGCCGAACGTGCCGAGCAGCACCACCGGCACAGCAATCGTCGGGATCAGCGTGGCGCGGAAGTTCTGCAAGAACAGATACATCACCAGGAACACCAGCACGATGGCTTCGACCAGCGTCTTGATCACTTCCTGAATGGAGATGCGCACGAACGGCGTGGAGTCGTACGGCTTGACCACGTCCAGGCCTTGCGGGAAGAACGGACGCAGCTGTTCGATTTCGGCGTCGATGGCCTCGATGGTGTCGAGCGCGTTCGCGCCCGTCGCCAGCTTCAGAGCCAGCGCGGCCGTGGGCTTGCCGTTATAACGGCCTTGGCTCTCATACGATTCGCTACCCAGCTCGATGCGAGCGACATCGCGCAAGCGCACTTGCGAGCCGTCGGTCTGCGTGCGAAGCAGAATGTCTTCGAACTGTTCAGCCGTACGCAAACGCGTTTGCGCAGTGATGGTCGCGTTGAGCTGCTGGCCGCTCACAGCCGGCAAGCCACCGAGCTGACCGGCCGACACTTGGGTGTTCTGCGCCTGAATCGCGTTCTTCGCGTCCAGCGCAGTCAGCCGATAGTTGTTGAGCTTGCTCGGATCGAGCCAGATGCGCATGGAGTACTGCGTGCCGAACAGCTGCGTGTCGCCCACGCCTTCGACGCGGCTCAGCGCTTCTTGAATGTTGGCAGCGACGTAGTCGTTCAGATCGGCGGCGCTCATGCTGCCGTCCTTGGAAACGAACGCCAGCACGCTGACGAAATTGGTTACGGCCTTGGCCACCGTCAGGCCTTGCCGCTGCACTTCTTCAGGCAGAGAGGCCGTCGCCAACGACAGCTTGTTCTGCACCTGAACCTGCGCCGTGTCGGCATTGGTGCCGTTCTTGAAAGTCAGCGTGAGCGTGACCAGGCCCGAAGACTCGCTGGTGGAAGACATATAAGCGAGGTTGTCGAGCCCTTTCATCTTTTGCTCGATCACCTGCGTGACGGTGTCTTCCAGCGTCTTCGCCGAGGCGCCAGGATAGTTGGCAGTAATCGAAATCGCGGGCGGCGCGATGTCGGGATACTGTGCGATGGGAAGTGAGGTGACCGCGAGCGTGCCGCCGAGCATCACGATGATCGCGATGACCCAAGCAAACACGGGGCGGTCGATAAAAAAGCGGACCATGGCGTTTCTCGTGAGCGAATCGGGTTACATCGCGACCGTGGAGACCAGCTTTTCGCCGTCGGTCGCGGACTTGTAGGGAGTGGCTTCGACCAATGCGCCGGGCTGCGCTTTCTGCTGGCCTGAAACGACCAACACATCGCCAGCTTGCAAGCCACCAGTGACCAGCCACTGATTGCCGATGGCGCGCTCAGTGAGCAGGTCGCGTTGCTGTAACTTGCCGTCGCTGTCGACGACGAAGGCGCGCGGCTTGCCGGTTGCGTCACGGCTGACGGCTTGCTGAGGAATCAGCAGCGCTTTCGATACCGTGCCTTCTTCAACCACCGCGCGGACGTACAGATTGGGCAACAACTCGCCTTTGGGATTCGGGAATTCAGCGCGCAAAGTGACTGAGCCGGTATTCGCATCGACGGTCACGTCCGAGAACTGCAACTTGCCTTCCAACGGATACGCGGTGCCGTCATCGAACAGCAGCTTCACCTTGGCGGTGGCGCCGCCCAGCTGACCGTCCGCAATCGCGCGCTTCAGTCGCAACACCGTGTTGCTCGACTGAGTCACGTCCACATACATCGGGTCGAGTTGCTGAACCGTAGCGAGCGCGCTGCTCTGATTGGCAGTGACCAATGCGCCAGCGGTCACGGAAGATTTGCCGATGCGACCGCTGATTGGCGAACTCACGCGAGTGTAGGCAAGGTCGATGCGAGCGCTGGTGAGTGCCGCCTTGGCAGAAGCAACTTCCGCGTTCGCTTGTAACAACGCAGCGTCGGCGTCATCGGCATCTTGCTGGCTCACTGCATTGATCGCGATCAGCTCGCGATACCGCTCGGCTTTCAAACGAGTCGTGTGTTGAGTCGCTTGAGCTTTCGCAAGCGCGGCCTCGGCGCTATCGACCGCTGCTTGATAAGTCGCGGGATCGATTTGATAGAGCAGGTCGCCGGCTTTCACGCTGCTGCCTTCGACGAAGCGACGTGACTGCAGGATGCCGGTGACTTGCGGCCGCACGTCCGCGACCAACACTGCGCTAGTGCGACCAGGCAGCTCAGTCGTCAGAACGACGGGCTGCGGCTGCACCACCACCGTGCTCACTTGAGGAGTGCCTTGTGGGGCGGCGCCTTGTCCCATCGGCGGTTTGCCACACGCGGCCAGAGCGGTAACGCAAGCGAGGGCGACGAGAGGTGCGCGTAACGGGCGGATCATGGGAACTCCCAACTCTAAGTTCTAATTAAAAACGTACTGTAC
>NZ_JAEUPY010000214.1 GCF_016790065.1 Steroidobacter sp. | reverse complement strand
CGACGAGATTCACCAGCGCATGGGCGGTCAGCTGGAGATCGCGCTGTTCGACAAGACGGTGAGCAATCCTGAGGCGCACATCTCCCAAGCCGTGGAACGATTCACTCGCATGGCGCCCGATGTCGGCTTGAGCATTCATGTCGACTCCATCAATGGCATCGAGCGCGGCCTGCTCGATGGCGCTTATCACGTGGGCGTCATGCCCACGCACCGTAGCTCTAAGACGCTGGCCTATACAGATCTATTCGGCGAGAACATGCTCATGTACTGCGGCGTGCGGCACCCGCTGTTCAACGCCGACAATGCTTCGTTGACCTGGACCAAGGTTCGCAAACTGCCGTTTGCCGGGCTGGGATATCACTCGCCCAACATGGTGTTGAGTCATCGCACGCGCCTGGAGCGGGCGGCCACCGGCTACGACCAGGAAGCGATTGCGACGCTGGTGCTGTCCGGCGCTTACTTGGGATTCTTACCCGATCATTACGCCGATAGTTTCGTCAAAGCTGGCCAGCTGCGTGCGGTGAATCCGCAACGGCTGCATTATTCGTGTCGCTTTGCTAGCGTGATTCGGCGCTCGCCTGCGCCCTCGCGGGTGGTGCGTGCGTTTGTGGAATGTTTGTTGAGTGCTCACGGAGTCGAATCGAAGTGAAACTTCAAGATGCTGTTTGTATCGTCACCGGCTCGGCCTCCGGCATCGGCGCGGCCTGTGCCATTGAGCTGGCTCGTCGGGGCTGTCGCACGGTCATCAACTACAGCAAGAGCAAGGACGCTGCCGAAGAAACCGTGAAGGCCTGTCAGGCAGCCGGCAGCGATGCCATCGCCGTGCAAGCGGACGTCTCGCAAGATGCTGACTGTCTCCGCTTGGTCGAAACCACGCTGGCGAAGTGGGGTCAGGTCAACGGCCTCGTCAATAACGCCGGCACCACCAAGTTCGCTCATCACGCCGATCTCGACGCGTTGAGCAGCGACGATTTCCTGCGCATCTACTCGACGAACGTGGTCGGTGCTTATCAAATGATTCGTGCCGTCACGCCGACGATGAAGAAGCAAGGTGAAGGCGCCATCGTCAACATGTCCTCCATCGCCGCGGTGACGGGCATCGGATCATCCGTGGCCTATGCAGCGTCCAAAGGCGCGTTGAACACCATGACGCTGTCGCTCGCTCGCGTGCTGGCACCGGAGATTCGCGTCAACGGCATTTGCCCCGGCTTTGTCGATACCGCCTGGTTACGGCAAGGGCTGGGGGATCGTTACGCCAACACCAAGGCGTCTTATGAGAAACGCGCGCCTCTACAAAAAGTCAGCACCCCCGAAGACGTTGCCGACACGGTGATCTGGTTACTGACCGGCGCACGCTCCGTGACCGGCGAATTCATCATCGTCGATGGTGGCTTCCATCTCGGCGGCGCTCCGTCGAAGGCTCGGTGACGGGCGGTAAGGTCAGTTAAACCAATCACTTAAAGGAACTGCGGAGTCGGGGATTCGCTGCAGGCCTTGATTGCCAGCGATGTTATTACTATTGTAATAACTCGATAGGGTAGGCCCTTCCAATGGCCCGGCGAGGTGAAGTCATGGTGGCGCTCAAAATCCGCAAGGTGGGAAATTCGCTTGGACTGGTGCTTCCGAAGGAAGTGATCAGTCGGCTGCGCACCGGTGAGGGGCAGGATGTGTTCCTGGTCGAGGGGCCGAACAACACCTATCGCATTACACCGTTCGATCCGGCCTTCGAGAAGAAGATGGAAAAGGCCGAGGAGATCATGGCGCGCTACAAGAATACGCTCCATGTGCTCGCTAAATGACCGAGCCCATTTGGATCGAGGCTGATCGTGCATTAGCGATCCACGAACAGCTACTCGTCGAGCATGGCGGCGGCGAGGGTGTGCGCGACAACTCACTGCTTCAGTCCGCGCTGGGCAGGCCGCTGAATCACATCAGTTACGCCAACTCCGACATCATCGAACTTGCAGCGAAATACACGGCCGGTATCGTAAAGAATCATCCATTCGTTGACGGTAACAAGCGCACCGGTTTTGTGCTTGGTGTGCTGTTTCTCGAACTCAACGGTTACCGCTTCACCGCCAGCGAGGAAGCTGCAGCACAGGCCATCCTCGAGCTGGCTGCTGGCGCGCTCGATGAAAACGGATTCTGTGAGTTTCTTCGGGCCAATGCGACCCGACGCAAGTAACGGGCGTCGCTATAGATCCCTGAGTGCGACGGCCACAGGCACTCGTGCGGCGCGCACGGCAGGAAACAGGCCGCTGAGCAGACCGATGCCGCATGCCCAGGCGATTCCTAGAAGCACCAGCATTGGATCTAGAGAGGGCTGAGCGATGACGCGACCGGCGCCGAGCTTGGTCGAGAGAATGGAGCCGTCGAAGGCCAGCCAAACTACGAACGTTCCGAGTAGCGCTCCAACGATTGCGAGCAGCGTCACTTCGATGAGTACCGAGCCGACGACAGCGCTGCCGCCGAAGCCTATCGCGCGAAGTGTTGCAATTTCCTTGGAGCGCGCGGCGATGGATGAATACATGGTGTTGGCCGCACCGAACATGGCCCCGAGCGCCATGATGCTGCTGGCGATATAGGCCACGAAATGCCACGCCTTGGCAATCGGCTCCGACTGAATGCGGTAGTACTCCTGCTCGCGCATCACACTAACCGATAGCGCCGGATTGACGGTCAACGAGTCTCGAAACGTCGTGAACGCCGACGCCTCTGCAAGCTGTACATACACAGCGTTGTAGCCATTGCGTTGATGAGTGGAGAGGAGCGTCTCGGCATCGCCGAACAGCTCCGATTCGCGCGCGCTGTTGGCTGCATTGAAGCGGCCGACGATCGGCCACTTGGCGCCGCGGATGGTGAGGGAGTCCCCGACTTTCAACGAGCGATATTTGCCGCTTACTGACGATCCCACCAGTAACTCCTGCGTTCCGGAGCGGGGCGCACGTCCCTCCACGATCTTGATCTCCCATCGAAATGCCGTTGTCTGCATCGTTGCGCCACGAATCACAATCTGTGTTCGTGCATTGGTCTCTAAGTCACGCACGGGAACGATGAATAGCGCCTCGGCCGAAACAGCAGCATTCCCGTCGACTGTGCGCAGTCCGGGTGCCGACTGAATCAGTCTGACCGCCTCGCGCGACAAGGCGCTCGAGCCTTCGCTCGATGCGCCCTGGCTGAGTACCAAGGCGCGAGCGGGATCGCCCGCGCCCTGGATGGACTTCATCAATGTGCCGGATATGGCTAGAACGGAGAGCAACACTGCAACTACACCGGCGACGCCAGCAATCACGACCAGCGAAGCCCCGATTCGCTGATCGATGGATCGTGCGCTCAGTTCCACGAGAACAACCAGTTGGCGAAGCGGTCGCATGTTTGTTAGCTGCTGTGCGAACGTATTTCAGGGGCGCCGAAGCGCTTCGACGATCGAAAGCCGGTGCGCGAGCAGGGCTGGCGCTGCGGCACTGACGAGCGCGGTCGCGAGTGCGATAGCGGCGCCTTGGGCGATCACTGGTAGCGGCATGCCGATTCGCTCGCTGCCGGCGTGCGGCGCTATGAGCGGAAATAGCGTGGTCGACAGCAGTAAGCCGGTACCGGCCCCGATAAGATAGATCAACCCCGACTCCGATATCACCAGCACCAGGATCGACTGATTCGAATACCCCACGGTCTTCAGTACCGCGAGTTCGGGAATTCGCTGGCGCACCGATTCCATCATCGTATTGCCAGTGACCAGCAGCAACGTGAACAACGACGAGCCCACGATTGCTTTGACCAGCACATTGAAATCGATGGCCTGTTCCATGCCGGCCTGGGCCCATTCTCGGTCGCTTTGGGTGGCCGTAGGGGCGCTGGAGTTCGCGAATCGCTCGTCGATTGCATCGGCCACGGCCGCGTTGTGTTGCGGATCGCTGGTGGTAATCAAGAAGGCTTGAGCGGTCCCGTTGGCGGCAACGCGGCTGTCGTCCAGATAGTCATAGCGAAACCAAAGCTGATCTACCCAGAAGGGATCCTGCGTGTCGTAGAGTCCCACGACTTCGAATTCCCAGAGTGTGTTGCGGTCCTTTTTCATTACGCCGCTGCGGAAAGGAATGCGGTTGCCGAGCTTCCATCCGAATCGATTCGCCAGTGCGCGGTGAACTACGGCGCCGGACTTCGTGCGCGCGAAAGCATCCGCTTCAGCACCTGAGATCTGCATGATCTTCGAGCTGAGTAGCGGTGTTGCGTTGCTGTATGCGACGGCGGCGAGAGTGTTCTTGGGGTCTTGGTAGTAGCCGCGGAGTAGGACGGTCGCGGTCACCGTGGTGACACCGGCAATCTGACCGATTTGGTTGGCGTAAGAAATGGGGAGCGCTATGCCGGGCCCGCCCAGCCCTTGAACACGCATGCGATCGGCGGCGATGCGGTCAATGATCCCATCCAATGCCGTGGCCACTCCGTGCAGCAGACCGAATAGCGTGAAGGCAACGCTAATCGACAGGAGTGCGAGCACGGTGCGAAACGGTTTGCGCCAGAGTGCGGACCATATCAGTGGCCAATATTTCATCCTGAAAACTCAAAGAGCCGACTGCTCATTGTCAAGATTCGCGCGCGGTCAGTATGCCTAGGCGGTTTTGTGTCTGCAATGAACCCTGAGACTGCCGGATGTCTCTGGGAATCTCGGTTAACATACCCACCTCGTTCACGCCGCTGAGGCCATACGCCATGCGTTGCTCGATTCCCGCCGTCGTTGCTGCAGTCTTGTGTCATTGGCTGCCTGGCGCTGCCGCCGCTGAAGAGTTACCGAAGGCGGAGCAGCTGGCCGCCTGGTCGGCGCGCTTTGCGCCGGTGGAAGTCAAGGTCGATCTGGCGGGTCTGCCAAAGCAGGAGAGGGCGGCGCTGACGAAGCTGGTGGAAGCGTCCCGCTATGTCGACGCGTTGTTCATGCGTCAGCGCTCCGCAGGGAACGATGCTTTGTTATTCCAACTGCTGTCGGACCGCAGCGCGCTGGGCAAGGCACGGCTGGATTATTTCCTGCTGAATAAAGGACCCTGGTCAGAGCTCGACGAAGACAAACCTTTCCTGCCGGGCATCGGCGCCAAGTCTCAGAGCGCTAACTTCTATCCGGCGAACGCGACCCGCGAACAGGTCGACGCGTGGATGCAAGGACTGCCTCAAGCACAGAAGACCGACGCCACCGGTTTCTTCACTACGATTCGGCGCGGCGGCGATGGTAAGTTCGTCGCTGTGCCTTACTCGCTCGAGTATCAAGGCGAGTTGATGCAGATGTCGCGTCTGTTACGCGAGGCCGCGGCACTCACGCAGCAGCCGACGTTGAAATCGTTCTTGGAGAAGCGCGCTGACGCTTTCATCTCCAATGATTATTACGCCAGCGACGTGGCCTGGATGGAACTGGATGCCTCCATCGAGCCCACCATCGGGCCCTACGAAGTCTATGAAGATGAATGGTTCAACTTCAAAGCGGCCTACGAATCGTTCATCACCCTGACCGACACGGCCGAGACCGACAAGCTGAAGCGCTTCAGTTCGCAGCTGCAGGCTCTGGAAGATCACCTGCCCATCGACAGCAAGTTCCGTAAGCCCAAGATCGGCGGCTACTCGCCTATCCGCGTGGTGAATGTCGTGTTTTCGGCGGGCGATGCCAATCATGGCGTGCAGACGGCCGCATTCAACTTGCCGAACGACGAGCGAGTGGTCGCGGAGAAGGGCTCCAAACGCGTGCTGCTGAAAAACTTCCAGCAAGCCAAGTTCGACAAAGTGCTGATCCCGATTTCGAACGTGGCCTTGGCGCCGCAGGATGAGTCATTGGTGTCGTTCGACGCGTTCTTCACTCACATCTTGATGCACGAACTGATGCATGGCCTCGGTCCGCAGACCATTGTCATCGACGGTCGTCAGAGCACGGTGCGCCAGGAGCTGAAAGAGTTGAACGGGCCGCTGGAGGAAGCCAAGGCCGATGTGTCCGGACTCTGGGCTCTACAGTATTTGATGGACACGGGCTTCTTGGACAAGAAGCAAGAACGGAACATGTACGTGACATTCCTGGCCTCGACCTTCCGCACGTTGCGCTTCGGCTTGAATGCCGCTCATGCCAAAGGCATGGCACTACAAGTGAACAGCCTGCTGGATGGCGGTGCGATTCGCGTCGACGCGCAAGGTCGCTTCACCGTCGATGTGCCCAAGGCCAAGCGGGCCGTCACGGCACTGACGCGACAGATCATGACGCTGCAAGCCCACGGCGACTATGCCGGCGTCAAAAGTTTGATGGAACGCATGGTCGTGGTGCGGCCCGAGGTTCAGCGCGTGCTGGATCGGCTCGGCCAAGTGCCAGTCGATATTGCTCCACAATTCGTTACGGCGAACTCGCTGGCGCAGCCGTAAACCCGCATCGGACTGCATGTTTCACTGAGGAACTCGCCTCGATGGAGGCCCGTTGCTGTTCTGCGTGAGCGAAAACTCACAAGGGAGCTGGCAACGATGTCTTCCAGACTTGCTGTGCGACCCGCAAATGATTGCCGCCGAGGATCATTTGTAAATGCTCGTCGCTGTAGCCCAGGGCCAGCAGTGCATCGACGATCCGAGGGATGCGTTCGGGCTCGACCATGTCGATGCTACCCGAGTAGCCTTCCTCGGGCGGAAACAAATGCGGATTGGCATTCAAGAAATCATCGAGCTCCTGCGAGTCGAACACATAGTCCAGCGCTAGTCCGACGTGTGCTGGGCCGACCAATTGCACTACATAGTCGATATGGCGCACGAAGGTTTCCGTGGAAGTGTCGTTCTTCCCCAGAAATGCTCCTATGCCATTGATGCCGACTACGCCGCCGGTGCGTGCGCAAGCTTGAATCTGCGCGTCGGAGATATTGCGCTTGTGCTGCCACACGCCCAGGGGATTGGAGTGCGAAAAGATCACCGGTCGAGTGGCGCGCTCCAAGACTTCTAACGACGTGCGTGCGCCGGTGTGGCTACAGCACACCACCATGCCCACGCGTTCCATTTCTGCGAGCACTTGCCGGCCGAATTCCGTGAGGCCGCGATCTGCATCCTGGCAACCGCCGCCGAGGGCGTTGTCCTGGTTGTATGCAATCAACATCCAACGCACGCCGAGTCGGTAATAAGTCTCGACGCGTGACAGATCCGAGTCCAACGCCGAGCCGCCTTCGATATCGAACGCAATGCCGAGCCGGTCGCTGTGCCGAGCACGTTCGATGTCGGCGACGGTTTCTATTTGCAAGTACTCGGCGGGTCGAGCCTTGATCCAGGCGCGGAAGGCTTCGAGCATGGCGAAGTTGGTCTGCCAGGGCACGCCGTCGAACCCCACGTTCAAGGTGACCACATTGACGCCGGATTGCCGATAGCGTTGCAGCTGCGGCAGAAAGCGGTCGTCCTCCGGCCGCAATGGCATGCAGCCGTGGTTGTCCCAAACCAGAGCGTCGGCGAGGAGTTGCCGGCCGCGCGCCGTAGAGATTATGTCGGAGGCGAGTGTGCTCATGCGCGGAAGGCTACTCCAAACATACGTGTATGTGAAACTCGTGGCGCGACGGATGCGCCTGTACTGTGCCGATTTGAGCCGGCGTTACTCAGCGCTGCACCTGACCTTGTTCGTGAAAATCCACACGCGCATGCTCGCGAACGTCCATCAACAGCAACGAGCAAGGGGGAGATCATCATGACCAAGCTAATGTTCTGTGCACTCCTGACCGTCGTGGCCATGGCCAGCAGCCCGGCCAGAGCGGGGGAAGCGGCGGCCGATCCGGTGGTGGGCACCTGGAAGCTCAATGTTTCTAAATCCACCTTCACGTCCGGCCCGGCATTGAAGGACCAGACCCGAACTTATTCTCAGTCCGGCCCGAGTATTTCACTGGTGATGAAGACGGTGGCGGCCGATGGTTCGGCGGCCACCAGTCGCACGACCTATCAACTCGATGGCAAGGACTACCCAGTGATGGGCAGCGCCGACTATGACAGCCTATCGGCGCGCCAGATCGACAGTCACACTGCCGAGTTCACTTTGAAAAAAGGCGGCAAGGCCATCGGCACTACCAGTCGTAAAGTGTCCAAGGATGGCAAAACGCTGGTGTCGGAAATGAAGGTGACGGCGGCTCAGGGCGGCCCTGCCGACAGCACGCTGGTGTTCGACAAACAATAGACGCTGTCTCCGGCGACCCGCGCGCTGAACAAGTTCGTGGGTCGCTTCGGGCGGAGGTCACGCCTCCGGCGTGGGAGCGCTGGGCGTTTTCTTCAGCGCGTATTCTCGCCACAAGATGATCAATCCTGAGATCACCACCAGTGGCGCGCCGATCCACACTGAGGTGGATGGGATTTCGGCGAATACCAAATAGCCGATCGCCACCATCAGAATCATGTTGCTGTAATCCAGCGGCGCGAGCGCTGAGGCTTGCGCGTATCGATACGAATATGTCATCAGCAGCTGACCGATGACGCCGAACAGGCCGGCCAACACGATGGTCAGCCATTGCATGGGGGTGGGTACCGCCCAGCCGTGAAAGATGGTCAGCGCCGAGCAGACCATGAAAGTCAGCGAGAAATAAAACGTGATGGTGAGCGCGTGCTCGCCCAGGCTCATGCTTCGCAGGAACACCATCGCGACGGCGGAGGTGATTGCCGCCGCCAAGGCCAACCACACGCCGAACGACGCGCCTTCCGCGAACGACAAGTGCGGACCGATCATGATGGACACGCCCAGGAAACCGATGCCCAGCGCCGTCCAGCGAAAGCGATGAATGCGTTCGCCGAGGAACACCATGGCCAGCAACGTGAGAAACATCGGCGCCGTGAAGGAGATCGCCGTGACATCGGCCAGCGGAATCAGGGTCAGCGCGGTGAACGAGCAAAACATGCTGACCGTTCCGGACAGCGAGCGCAGGGCATGCGAGCGCCAGTTACTGGTCCTGAGCAGATGCAGACGCTTGGTGTGCCAGGCGATGCCGGCCAGCACCAGTACAGAAATCGCGCCACGGGCAAACACAGTCTGGCCGGTGGGAATGTCCTGGCCGAGCAGTTTTACGCACAACATCATGCCGGCGAACAGCAGGATGGAGGCCAGCTTCAGAGCGATACCGAGAACGGGGCGATGATATGGAGAGGATGCGGCGTGCACGAGCGCGGTCGGTGGGCGGACGGGCGCTATCTTACATGTCCCAGGCGGATCCGAGGTAATATCACCCGATCCGTTCGTTAGCCGTTGCCAAACAATGTCCACTGCTCCCGAGATTGCGACTATCCGGCGCGCCACTGCCGAGGACGCTGAGTCCATGGCTGAGTTGGGCGGCGCCACGTTCGTCGAAACATTCGGTCATCTGTATCCGCCCGAAGACTTGCAGAATTTTCTGAAGAACAGTCACTCGGTGGAGGCCTGGAGTCGCACGCTGGCGGATCCCCAGCGCGCCATCTGGGTGGTCGAACATCGCAACGGTCGGAAGATCGGCTTCCTGGTGGTCGGCGCTTGCAAGCTGCCGGTGGAACAACTGGAAGCCACGGCCGGGGAAATCCAGCAACTGTACGTGCTGTCCGAGTTTCACAACCTGAAGCTGGGCGGGCAGTTGATGAGCCTGGGGCTCGACTGGCTGGCCTCGCAGGGCCGTGCGCCGTTGTATATCGGCGTGTGGTCGGAGAACTATGGCGCGCAGCGCTTCTATGGGCGCTATGGATTCAACAAATGCGGTGAGTATGGCTTCAAGGTGGGGAAGACCATCGACCGGGAATTCATTCTGAAGCGCTGAGCTCGATCAGCAGGACTTCTGCCGGCTCGGCGGCGTTGAGCTCCACAGCGGATGGCACGCTGTCGAGGACGGCGCAATCTTCCGATTCCAGCGAGACGGCGTCGCATTGAACCGAGCCGCGCTGACAAAACACGATGATGGTGCCGTGGCTCGGCGGTAGACGGAGCTGACCATCCACAGTGATTCTGCGCACCGAGTGCCGGAATCGGCCGCGACGGCTCATCACGTTGAGATCGACGATGGCGCCGTCGACCAAGTCCGCGCTGGCGGGGGCTTCGCCATCGAAGCTGTAGGGATCGGAGTTTTCCAGCAGCAGCGCGGTCGGTTCGGTGCCCACCTGCAGCCGAATGCCGGCGCCGCGAATCACGCTCAACGTTCTGTCGATTGCTGTAAACACCGAGAACGGCCCGTCGCTGGCCACGGTTGCCAGGCTGACGCGCCAATCGAGCGTGTCCAAGGTCGCACCGGGCGGTGAGACCAGGATTTCGCGAGTCTCGCCGCCGCCGTTCTTCCACGGCATGCGGCGGTACTCGTTGGCGCGAAGCACTCGCATCGTGCTGTTAGCCCAAGCTCGGCAGATCCAAACCCATCTTGTGCGCATGATCGATGGCGGACTCGTAGCCTGCGTCCGCATGTCGCATCACACCGCTGGCCGGGTCGTTCCACAGCACTCGACCGATGCGCTCAGCAGCCGCTGGCGTGCCATCGCAAACGATGACCATGCCGGCATGCTGAGAGAAACCCATGCCGACGCCGCCGCCGTGATGTAGCGACACCCACGTCGCGCCGGACGCAGTGTTGAGCAGGGCATTCAACAACGGCCAATCCGACACTGCATCCGAGCCGTCCTGCATGGCTTCAGTCTCGCGGTTCGGCGAAGCAACCGAGCCCGAGTCCAGATGATCGCGGCCGATGACCACTGGCGCACTCAGCTCGCCGGAAGCAACCATTTCATTGAACGCCAGGCCGAGCCGATGACGCTCGCCCAACCCGACCCAGCAAATGCGCGCCGGCAAGCCTTGAAACTTGATGCGGGCTCGCGCCATGTCGAGCCAGTTGTGCAAATGTTTGTTATCGGGCAACAGCTCTTTGACCTTGGCGTCGGTCTTGTAGATGTCTTCCGGGTCGCCGGACAACGCAGCCCAACGGAACGGTCCGACACCGCGGCAGAACAGCGGCCGGATGTACGCGGGTACGAAGCCGGGGAAAGCGAAGGCATCGGTCACGCCGCGATCCAACGCGACCTGGCGAATGTTGTTGCCGTAGTCGAAGGTGGGAATGCCCAGCCGATGAAATTCGAGCATGGCCTGCACATGACCTGCCATCGATTGTTTGGCTGCTTCGGCGACGGCCGCCGGATTGGCAGTACGCTCGGAATCCCAACGCTCCACCGACCAGCCGCCCGGCAAGTAACCGTTGATCGGGTCGTGCGCCGATGTTTGGTCCGTAACGGCATGCGGGCGTACACCACGACGCACCAGCTCTGGCAGCACTTCACAAGCATTGCCTCGCAAGGCCACCGAACGGGCCTTGCCAGATTTGGTTGCTTCGTCGATGAGCTGTAATGCTTCGTCGAGGTCCTTCGCGCAGACATCCACGTAGCCAGTGCGCAAACGAAAATCGATGCTGGATTGGCGACACTCGATCGCCAGGCAGCTGGCACCCGCCATGGTCGCGGCCAACGGCTGTGCGCCACCCATGCCACCGAGGCCTGCCGTCAAAATCCATTTGCCGTTGAGGCTGCCGCCGTAATGACGACGGCCCAGCTCGACAAACGTTTCGTACGTGCCTTGCACGATGCCTTGCGAGCCGATGTAGATCCACGAGCCGGCCGTCATCTGGCCGAACATCATGAGGCCGCGACGATCCAGTTCGTTGAAGTGTTCCCAGTTGGCCCAGTGCGGCACCAGATTCGAGTTGGCCAGCAACACGCGCGGTGCATCGGCGTGCGTGCGAAACACACCGACCGGTTTGCCGGATTGAATCAACAAGGTTTGATCGTTCTCGAGTCGCTTGAGCGTCGCGACGATCCGATCATAACTTTCCCAATCGCGCGCGGCGCGGCCGATGCCGCCGTACACGACCAGCTCACTCGGCCGCTCGGCCACGTCCGGATCCAGATTGTTCATCAGCATTCGCAGCGGCGCTTCGGTTTGCCAGCTGCGTGCTGAGAGTTTCTGACCGCGGGGAGCGCGGATCACGCGCGATGTGTCGACTCGTGACATGGTGATTTCCTGAATCGGGTTATGCGAGTGCGAAGGACAGGCAGCGCTGCAGGATCTGGCGCAGAACGTCGCTCAATGGCTGCGCGTACGATGCTTCGAACGCAGGAGGCCAGTTGCCTTCGACCAGATCGCCGGCGGGCTCGCGCAAGTAGCCGCGAGTTGCCAGCTCCATTTGGATTCCGTGGACGCGGCGCTCCGGCTGACCGAAGTGGCGCGTGATGTAGCCGCCTTTGAAGCGACCGTTACTAACGACACTGAACTCAGACGCCGAACAAGTGGCATGCACAGCGTCAGCCAGTTCGGGCGCGCACGATTTGCCGTCATTGGTGCCGATGTTGAACTGAGGCAGCGAGCCATCGAACAGGCGCGGCACCACCGAGCGAATCGAATGGCAGTCGTAGATCACGACTCGTGGGTGTTGGCTCGATAGCCGGTCGATCTCAGTGGTGAGGGCGGCGTGGTACGGATCGAAGTACTGCCTGCGGCGATTGGCAATCTCGCCTGCATCGGGCCCAGTGCCGTTCTTGTAGAGCGGTTCGCCGTCGAACGTGGTGGTGGGGCACAACTCCGTCGTGGCCTGGCCCGGGTACAGCGACTTGCCGGAAGGATCGCGATTCACGTCGATCACGGTGCGGCTCACGTCGGTCCAAATCATCGACGCACCGAGCTCGCGAGCAAAGCTATACAGCAGCGGCACATGCCAATCTGCATCCTTACGCGCAAGCCATGGCGACACGAGTTGCGAATCCAAGCCACGCAAGTCCGTCCCGGCATGAGGAACGCTCAATAGCAGCGGAGCGCTGCCACGTTCTACATGTAGCCAGGACGGTTGCGTGCTCACGCCTCAGCTCCGCAGAGATTCGGCAGCTGCACGCCGGCCGCGTTGGCAATGGCGGCGCTGCTTACTAGAGCGATGGCGGCCTTGATATCGGGGTGCATGTAACGATCGTCTTCGAGCTTGTGCACCTC
>NZ_JAEUPY010000183.1 GCF_016790065.1 Steroidobacter sp. | reverse complement strand
ACGTTGCTGGCGGA
The DNA here is from genome assembly GCF_016790065.1 of Steroidobacter sp. Classification (GTDB taxonomy): domain Bacteria; phylum Pseudomonadota; class Gammaproteobacteria; order Steroidobacterales; family Steroidobacteraceae; genus Steroidobacter. Next base: position 12,750 of record NZ_JAEUPY010000183.1, on the reverse strand, counting down.
CATTCTGGTGGTCGCGGCCGGCGTGCCGAATTTGATCGTGCCGCAGATCGTGAAGACCGGCGCGGTGGTCATCGATGTGGGCTTCAATCGTTTGCCTGACGGTCGCATCGTCGGCGACGTGGATTTCGAAGGCGTGAAAGAAAAGGCTTCGTACATCACGCCGGTGCCGGGCGGAGTGGGGCAGATGACCGTGACCATGCTCCTGCACAACACCATTCTTTCTGCCGAGCGTACCGCGACCGCGACGACTTCGCCGTTTCGCCGGCGCGCCTGAAACCTCAGGCTATCTGAGCCACGCGGCGGAATAGAAACGCCGCGAGTTGCGAGCCCATGCCGCTCGCGACAAACACCATGCGATTGTTGGCGGTGAGCTTGTGCAGCCAGTCGAACGCGCCGCCGTCGATCAATGGAATCGCGTTGCCGTCCGGCGTGCCGGCATCGATCATGAATCGCAGGCCGTCGTAGTAGTCGTGATCCAACGGTTCCAGTGTCGCCGGCAATTCAGTGATCGTCTCAGCCAGGTGCTCGGCCAGGTGTAATAGCAACGGCGTCGCCAGCAACCGCAGCTTTCGATCTGGAAAGTGGTAGCCGTGTTTTTCGAGCCGGTCCAACGCCGCCAGGTGAGTGCGGATGTGTTCGGTCAAGGCTTCGACCAGGAACGCGTGATCCTTGCGTTCATGGCCCGCCGAGGCCAGGCAAAACATTCGAAAATGCGCGGCGAATCCCGGCTGATTCGGTACTGCCTGAGCGCGCACGCAGCGATGACTGGTCGCCAATTTCACCACTGCACCTGGCGCAGCGCGCAGGCGTTTCGAACATTCCAGCGCCAGCACATTGGTCGGATCCGACACGACTTCGCTGCCACGGGCGGTAGATACGATTCTGTTCTGACTGGTGAGCGCCACTGAGGAGCAGGTCGCTAGCGGCGCCAGGGGCGCCAGCTCCAATGCTTCGAATGCCGCGGCATTGGCCAGCAAGTGCCAGTCCAGCTGGTGCAGCGTGCGTTGATCGATGGCGCAAGGTTGGACGAACCGATCGGTGTCCCACTGGCGTCGCACCGTCGCCGGGGTGCGTGCCGCTGCCCGGCTTTCCAGTACCGCCAGCAGCAGCGACCACAGCTCGGTGCCGGCGATTCCCTGCGCCAATGCCTGGCGCAGCGGTTCATCGACGTTCACATGTTCCGTGGGATCCATGGCCAGCCGAGCCTACACGACTTGCGGCTCTGGCGGAGCCGCTGCGCATCGCGGACAATCGGCGCTCTCGCCGTTCTTGAGATTGGGATATGGGATTCTCAGTGGTTGCTTCGATTCGAGCGTCCGTGGTTTTGGCGGCCTTGGCGTTGCCGTTCGGCACGGCGCTGGCCTGCACCCGGCCGGATACCAAGATGACCATCCCCGAGGGCGCCGCGGCGACCGAAGAGGAAATGAAGACAGCGACCGCCAAGCTGCTGACCCTGGATAAGGAAGTCGGCGACTATCTGCGCTGTATCAAGGGCGACACCAGTCAGGCCACGGTCGGCAAGGACGAGCAGACGCGCGAAAAGCTGCTGCAGGAATATGTCGCCTCGCATAATTCCATGACCGATGAGCTGGCCGGCCTCGCGGCTTGTTTCAACGCGCAGCTCGAGACTTATCGCAGCACCAAAGGCGGCGCTGGCGGTAAGACGGCGGATTGCAGCACTCATATGGAAGCTGCGAAGAATCGCTCGGCATCGCCGCCGCCACCCGCACCCGGCGGCACGCCCCGGCCCAGCAGCATCTTCAAGGAAGCCGATGGCCATTCCTTCGAAGCGCAGGGCGGCTCGTGGAGCTACACGCTGATTCGCGACGAGACGCCGCGTTACTGCAGCGAGAAGGCCGACAAGCAATGTTTCAAACGCACCGTGTTCGTCACTAACGGCTCCGATCAGGAGTTGGAGTGCACGGCCTATATCAAGTACGACGGCACCGATGCGCAGGGTCGGGTCAATACCGAAGCGCAGGCCGTGGTGCTCAAACAAACCATTCGCGCCGTGGTCGCGAGCTTGGCGGAGCCGACCGTGGGTGCGTCAACCTTCGAAGCGAACTGCAAGCCTCGCGCGCCGTTGCCTCCGCTGAACACCGAAGCCGGCTGCAAATATGAAGTGGTGAAGCCGGTGAACATTTCCGACTTCTATCCGCCCGAAGCGCGGCAGTTGGATGAGCAGGGACCGGTGGTGGTGGAGTTCACCGTGCCGGGTAAAGCCGCCAGCCCCACCGATGTGAAAGTCGTGGCCAGCAGCTTGTCGCCGCGTTTGGATGGCGGTGCGGTGAAGGCCGTCAGCGCCATGATCATGAGCAGCGCTTGTAAGAATCAGCGTTACCGGCTGCGACTGAACTTTCAGTTGGAAGAATAGGCCGGCTGGAAGAATGATTATTTAATTCAGCGCGCACATCCAGGCGACGGCCAGCGTCGCCAGGGTGAACGCGCCGGTGGCCAGCTGCAGAACTCGTGAGTCGAAACGGCGCTCGGGAGTTTTTCCCAAGCCCACGCCGAGCAAACAGCCGCTGGCGAAGCCGGTGACATGCGCGACCACGTCGGTGCGTTCGCCGCCGGCGCCGAGAAAGCCGAGCAGTATCACGCCGGCGATCAATGGGCCGAGTCGTTTCGCCCAGCGCAGATTGGTGGCTGATTCCAACGTCCATGCGTAGGCGCTGAGAATGCCCAGCGCCGCGAACACTGCAGTCGATGCGCCGATGGAACGTTGCTGTTCCGGCATCCACAACGCGTCGAGCGCGTTGCCCATCATCGCTCCCACCAGAATCGCCGCCCACGCCACGCCGTTGCCCAACGAGCGTGACGCCAGGTAGCCAAGCACGGTGCCGAACATCAGATTGCTCAGCAGATGACCCACGTCTGCGTGCAAGGTGAGGGCGGTCACCACACGCCACCACTCATGCGACGACGGAATCGCGCCGTTCAACGCGCCGGTCTCCAGCCAATCCAAACCGAACGCTCCGCTGCCGGCTGCGTAGGCCACGATCATCATCACCAGCGCGTACAGGATCGATCCGTTCCACGCGCGCGGCCGCAGCTTTGGCAGCTTGGGTGTAGGAACCGGGATGTTGGCTTCACGAGCCACCGCCAACAGGTGATGCCGCGCCAGTGCCTCCGAGCCCTCCTCGACCGCCACGACGAACATACCCCCTCGCACCACCGTCCAGGAGTGGATGCCCACTGCCGACAGCACCAGTGACTGCTGGTCGCACTCCGGCATCCGTAGCGAGCGGAATACTTCGACCAGATTCTGGGGCGCGTCTTCGGGCGTCATGGCTCGCTGTGATGATTCTTCCCGCCGGCCCGCAGGGGTGGGGGCGCCACCCCTGGATTCCAAGGCCAAGCGCTGCCTAAGCTTACTCCTTGGGTCCGGGCGGCCTCTGCGGACCTGTTGGCGCAGAAAACAAACGTTACGATGGCGCGCCTCATTAACGACTTTTCATGACGGCCGTGCGGTTGGTGGGGAACATGGCGGCGTGCCGTTCGTCCAAGCAGTACAGCCCGGTTTCAATCAAGGGTGTTTCGGAGAGTCACATGCGCGCCTCAATGAGTAGAGCACGAGGTTTGGTTATCGCGGTGGCGTCGATGCTGCCGTTGGCAGGTTGGGCGGCGGACGCTTCAGCGCCGGTTCAGGCGACCTGGAAAACGCAGGAGATTCGTTACAGCTACACCGGCTTCACTACCGCATACGATTGCGATGCTGCTGAAGATCGGATACGAGCCATCCTGCGTGCGCTCGGTGCGCATCAGCAGACGAGAGTGTCGGCGCAAGGCTGTACGTTGAATCGGCCGTCGAGGAATTTCTTTGTCACCATCACCGCGGCAACGCCGGTGCCGGTAGCGGATGCGGCCACAGCTGCGACGCCTACCAGTCGCGATGAGTTGCTCAAGCGCTTGGGGGTGCAGGCCAAGCAGTTGGATGAAACATTCCCGGCGGAATGGAAGACCGTGCGGCTGGACAAAGATCGCAAGCTGGATCTGCAGCCCGGCGATTGTGAACTGATGGAAGGCCTGCGCGATCACGTGCTGCCGAAGTTGTCAGTGAAGGTGGTCGCGGATGATGTCCAGTGTATTCCTCGGCAGCTGTCCATCCAGACGCCGGAGCTGACGGTGTCCGCGCTGGTGCCGACCAAGACGCCGGATGCAGCGGCCGACAAGCCGAAAAGCTGAACGACCAAACCTAGATGACCCGCTGCTGCAGGCTCGACACCTGCAGCAGCCTCCCAACCCGATCAGCCCACCAGCTGAATCAATTCCTGCTTCTGCGCCGCTGACAATAGCGGCCCGAAGCCAGCCTTGAGATTGTCGCTCTGGCGCTCCGGCTTGCCGGTCGCCGGAATCACCGAGGTCACCGCCTCATGGCTCAGGCAGAATTTTAGAAACATCTGCGCCCAGGAGCTCACGCCCACTTCCTTGGCCCAGCCTGGCAGCGCCTTGTCCTTCACCTGATTGAACAGCTTGCCGTCATTGAAGTTGCGATTGGCCAGCACCGCGATGCCCAGCTCCTTGGCGATGGGGAACAGCCGCTTCTCCGCGCCGCGATTGGTGACCGAATAATTGATTTGCAAAAAGTCCGGCTTGGTTTCCTGAACGACATCGGCCAATTGATCGTGCGCCGAGTCGAGGTAGTGAGTGATGCCGGTGTACTTCACCTTGCCTTGTTGCTTGAGCTCACGCGCCAGCGCCAGCTGTGTCTTCCAATCGCCCAAGTTGTGTACCTGGAGCAGCTCGACCTTATCGGTGCGCAGCGACTTGAGCGTCTTCTGAAATTGCGCGAGGCCTTTGTCGCGACCCACCACGCCTGACAATTTGGTCGCAATGAATGCTTTTGGACGCAGCTTGGCGTCGGCCAGCAGCGGGCCGAGCACATCTTCGGCATTGCTGTAGGTGGGCGCCGTGTCGATCAGCGTGGCGCCACCGTCGAAAAAGCGCTTCAGCACTTCTTTCAGCGCTTGATACTCGGGGCTGCCCGGCGTGATTTCAAAACTGCCCGAGGTGCCCATGCCGATGGCCGGCAGCGCTTCGCCGCTGGCAGGAATGGTTCGTTTCAACATCGTGCCCTCGCTGGCCGCTTCAGCCAGCGACAGCCAGCTCGTGCCGAGCAGCGACGAGCCGGCCAGCACGGCGGAGGACTGACCGATGAATTGGCGGCGTGTAGACATTGCAATTCTCCTGTTCCGAAGCCGACCACGTTACTGACCTTGTAGCGTTCGACGCAACAGTGGCGTGTTTAGTTCTTCAGATAGCGCGCCAGCCAGCGCTGCACTTCATCGAAAAACTGTCGGCTGTTTTCGCCTTGCTGAATCCAGTGGTTCTCATCCGGAAAAATCAACAAACGGCTTTCCACCTGCTGTCGTTGCAGCACGCTCCAATACTCCAGCGTGTTGTTCAGCGGCACGCGGAAATCACGCTCGCCCACGGTGACCAACACTGGCGTCTTCCACTGCGACGCGTAGCGGATCGGGTTTTGAGAATTCCAATCCACGCCCTGCTGCCACGGCGGGCCGCCCATGTTCTGTTCGCGCGAGTAAGTGATGTCGCTGGTGGCCCACTGGCTTTCCAAGTTGATCAAGCCAGCGTGGCTGATGAGGCAGCGATAACGCGTCGTGCTCGCTTGCATCCAGTTCGCCAGGTGGCCGCCGTAACTCGCGCCGCCGGCGCACTGCCGAGTGCTGTCGATGAACGGATAACGAGCGATGGCCTCGTCGGCAGCCTGGTTGATCTCGAGGGCGGGACCTTGCAACGGATCGCCTTGAATGGCTTGCGAGAACGCTGCGCCGAAGCCGGTCGAGCCGGTGTAGTTGGTCAGTAGCACCACATAGCCGGGCGAGGCGAGCAGATGATAATTCCAGCGCAGGAAAAAGTTATCGCGCCACATGCTGTGCGGTCCGCCGTGCATCAGCACCAGCAGCGGATATTTCTTGGTCGCGTCGAAGTTCGGCGGACGCACGATCATGTTGTGAATACGCGCGCCGCGTTTGCTCTCGAACCAAAAGTGTTCGACCGGCTCCATGTCGAGCGCGGCCACTTTGTCGGTGGAGAAGCGCGTCAGTGCGAGATGAGTGCCGCGTGTCGGATCGATGCGGACGATTTCGTTCGGGCTGACGGCGCTGTCGAAATTGGCAAGCAACACTGGTGCGCCCTCGGCGCCGACCAGATTGCCGTAACCGCCGGCTTTCATGTCGAACGCGAGTTTCGCTTCGCCGCCGGAGCTCTTGCCGCGATAGACCTTGGAGTGGCCGGCATCTTCGGCCAGCAAATAGATGTCGCGGCTGTTCGGCGCCACCACGTAGTTCAATGGATCGCGCTCTGCTGGCAGTGTGATGCCGGCGCGCGCTTTGAGCGAAGGCCAATCGAACGCAGCCAAATGAGTCGGGCTGAACACGCTCTTGCCGCGAATTTCGCGTAACGCATACAGGCTACGACCGTCGGCGCTGAATTCAGGCTCGCTCCAGCTGTCGCCGCCTTTGAGATCGTCGCTGCCGGTCAGTCGACGTGGCTCGCCACCGGCGACAGCGACTTGCCACAGTTCGGCATTGGTGAAGTCGTAAGCGCCGCGATTGGCATTGCGAGTGGCGGAGAAAACCAAACTCTCGCCGTCCGGGGCCCAGGCCAGATCCAGCTCGCTGGCGCTTTGGGTGCTGCGCCCGCCGAAGCCCGGCTGTTTGATCATGTCCGTGCCGGCGAACAAATCGCGTGCGTCGTTCACGCCCACCGTTTGCACGAAGGCATGCGGCTGGCGATTCTCCGGCAGCCACACGTCCCAGTTACGAATCGGAAAGCTGTCGTAGACCCGCATTTTGTATTTGCGGCTTTTTTCGTCGGCGACGATGCGCTTGCTGTCGTCGTCGTTACGGCTCTCCGGCGGCACGTCGCTGGTGAATGCCAGCTTGCGGCCGTCGGGCGAAAACTTGGGCAGTCGCGCGCCGGTGCTCAGCGTAGTGGCTCGCAGCGCTTCGCCGCCGCCGGCCAAGTCCATGATGTAAATTTGATTCACCTCATCGGCTTCGCGCCGGGTCGCGTAAGCGATTCGTGCGCCGTCCGGACTCCAGGTCACGCCGGATTCCGAGGCGCGGGTCTGGGTGAGTCGGCGCGCCGGTGATTTGCCATCGGTCGCCACCAGCCACAGATCGCTCACTTGCTGATCGTTGCTGTATGCAGGCTCGGTCACGCTGAACACCGCCAGCTTGCCGTTCGGGCTGACGGCTGGCGCGCCCACTCGCGGCAATAGCCAGATATCTTGATGTGTAACGACGCGGCGTTCGACCGCATGCGTGGCGCTACTCGCCAGCGCGACAGTCATCAGCACGAGGGCTCGTGATGCGAATCGGGTAATCACTAACAGCGGCTCCCTGTCATGAACGGCAAGCTGCGGATTATTACCGATAGATGCGGCCGGCGCGCTTGCAATCGCCGCTGCCGGCGGCATGTACTCCCCCTTGGATTGTGGCCGCGGTACCGTCGTACCGCCGGCGGGAGCAAACACTTTGCGGCGCGGTTTCCTGATGTTGTTGAGCGTGCTCGGCCTGTTGCACGTTTATATCGGCGTGCGCTTGCTGCCGGCCCTGGACTTGAAGCTTGCGGGGCAGGTGTTGGGATGGCTGCTGTTGGCGGCTTCCTGGGTGCTCATTCCGCTGGGATTGTCGGCGCGCGCCAGACGTGAGCGTGCCGGTGGCTCGGACAGTTTCGTACTGATTCCGCTGATCGTCATGGGGCTGTTCTCGTCCCTGTTTGTATTTACCTTATTACGTGAAGTGACGTTGCTATTCGCGACGTTGCTGAACTCGACGGCGACGGCTGAGTATTTCACGCAGGTGTCCGCCTGGGGCGTGATCATCGGTGCCGTGTTGGCCACGCTGATCGGTTATATCAATGCGCGACGAGTCGCTCGCGTGGTGCACGTCGATATTCCCATCGTCAATCTGCCGTCGGCCTTGCATGGCTTTTCGATCGCGCAGATCAGCGATGTCCACGTCGGGCCGACCATTCGACGCAACTATGTCGAGGGCATCGTGGCTGCGGTGAATCGGCTCGATGCCGATGCGATTGCCATCACCGGCGATCTGGTTGACGGCAGCGTTCGAGAGTTGGCAGCGCACGTTGCACCGCTGGCGCAGCTGCGCGCCAAACACGGAACGTTCTTCGTCACCGGCAATCACGAGTACTACTCCGGCGAGCGGGCGTGGACCAATGAACTGCGCCGGCTGGGCTTGCGTGTGCTGACCAACGAGCACGTCGTCGTCGCTCATGGCGATGCGAAGTTAGTGATCGCGGGCGTGACCGACTACGGCGCGCATCACTTCGATCCGGTCAATCGCAGCGACCCCGTAGCGGCGCTGGCCGATGCGCCCGGCGACGCCGGAGCAAAGATCCTGCTCGCACATCAGCCGCGCACGGCGCCACAAGCTGCTGCCGCCGGATTCGACTTGCAGCTCTCCGGTCATACGCACGGCGGTCAGTTCTGGCCGTGGAATTTCTTCGTGCGCTTCCAACAGCCTTTTACCGCCGGGCTGGATAGGCTGGGTTCGCTGTGGGTTTATACCAGTCGCGGCACGGGTTACTGGGGGCCGCCGAAACGTTTCGGCGCGCCGTCGGAAATCACGCGGATCCGACTGGTGCCGGCGACTCAAGCGCTCTAGTTTGATTGTTGGGTCGATTGCCGGATCACGAGATGGGTCGGAATCGTGTGGCTGTCCACCTGCTCGTCGTGAATCAGCGCGAGCAAGCTATCTACCAACAGCGTCGCTGCGGCCTTGGTGTCTTGCTGAACCGTCGTCAGGCTGGGATTGGTGAAGCTCGCGTTGGGAATGTCATCGAAGCCCGCCACGGCCACGTCCTGCGGAACCCGGATGCCGCGATCTAGCAACGCGCGCATCGCACCGATGGCAATCAGGTCGCTCGCACAAAACAGCGCGTCGAATTTCACATTGCGTTCAATGAGCGCTGTGACCGCGTCGTAACCGGAAAGCTCGGTGGTGAACGCGTCGATCTGTAATTCTGCTTGTACCGAGTGGCCTGCGTCATGCAGCGACTGCGAATAACCTTTGTAACGTTCCAGGAATTCCGGATAGTGCGCCGATGCGTGGCCCACGAACGCGATGTGACGCCGCCCCTGCTCGAGTAGATGCTGAGTCATATCGCGGCCGCCCTGGAAGTTGTCGCAGCCGATGGAAACGCCAGGCTGACCGGGCAGCACTACACCCCAACGCACGAAATGCGTGCCTTGCTCGACCAATAATTCCAGGCGCGACACATATTCCAGATAGTCGCCGTAACCGAGCAGGATCAAGCCGTCGGCTTTTTTGCTGTCCTCGTATTCCATGTGCCAATTGCTGGACAACTGTTGAAACGAAATCAGCAAGTCGTAGCCCTGCAAGGCACAGGCGCGGGTCAGCGAGCCGAGCATGGACAAAAAGAACGGATTGATCAGCGAATCGTTGAGCGTGGGATCTTCGAAGAACAACAGCGCCAGCGTGCCCGACTGCTGATTGCGCAGGTTGGAGGCGTTCTTGTCGACTTTGTAATTGAGCTCGGTGGCGATTTGCAGGATGCGCTGCCGGGTTTGCTCGTTGACCGTCGGGCTGCCGCGTAACGCGCGCGACACCGTCGGTTGCGAGACACCGGCCCGGTAGGCGATGTCGAACGACGTGGCTTTGCCTTTACTTCGCATCAGGCTCCCCCGAACCGTCAGCTGGTCAGGAGAGCATCCTAGCGGTTATTCGCTCGTCCTGCTGATCAGCTGGCCGATTGACCGCCGATCCAGGTGTCCAGCACTTCGACGCGCTCATTCACCAGCACCAGATCGGCGCGGTAGCCGGGTTCGATGCGGCCCAGTTCGCGATCCAGGCCGAGGAAGGCGGCGGGGTGCAGGCTGGCCATGCGCGCAGCCTGTGCCAGATCGACACCCAGCATTTCGAGGGAATTGCGCACGGCCTTGGCCATGTCGATGTCGGAACCCGCCAGCCGGCCGTTCTCATCGACCAGCATGTTGTCGTAGGCCACCGAGATCGGGCGCCCCTGCAAGCTGAAGGTCTTGTTGGGCGCGCCCACGGTCGGCATGGCGTCGGTCACCAGCATGAAGCGATCCTGCCGCTTACTGCGCATGGCGATCTTGAGCACGACCGGATCGACGTGATGGCCGTCGAGGATGATGCCGCACCAACTGCCATCATCATCCAGTGCGGCGCCAACAGCGCCGGGCTCGCGGCCCGTGAGTTGTGACATGGCGTTGAACAGATGCGTAAAGCCGGTGAGGCCATGATCGAGTGCTGACCGGATCTCCGCGTAAGTGCCGTTGGTGTGGCCAGCGGAGACGATGACGCCTGCATCGCTGAGTTTGCGAATGATCTGTGGCGTGGTGCGCTCGGGGGCCAATGTCACCAACGTCTTGCCGCCTTTCAGCGAAGTGAGTAATCCCAGTGCGTCTTCATTGAGCCAGCGTAGTTTGGTTTCGTCGTGAACACCTTTGCGCGCTTCGTTGAGGAACGGGCCTTCGATATGAATGCCCAGCACGCCTGGCACGCCGCTCGCAATCGCATCCTGCGCTGCTTGCAAAGCGCGCGACACCACGTCGAGATCGTCGCTGATGAGTGTGGGCAGAAAGCCTGTGGTACCGAAACGCCGATGCGCGCGACCGATTTCGCGAATCGACTCAACGCTGGGATCGTCGTTGAACAACACACCGCCGCCGCCATTGACTTGAACGTCGATGAAGCCGGGTAGCAGCGTGTGACCGTGCAAGTCGTAAGTAGTGTCGGCGTGCCATTTGGACTCGCGCGCCACGATTTGTTGGATGCGCGTGCCTTCGATGAGCACGACTTGGTTCTCGACCCATCCCGAGTCGCGCAGTATTCGGCCATTGACCAGCGCCAGCGTCATTACAGCGTCTCGGTCACTTTGTTGAGATGCGGCGGACGATCTGGATCGAAGCCGCGCGCAACGGCCAGCGAGGCAACCATCCGATAAAAACTTTGCACCATCAGCAGCGGTTCGATGACGGCATGCGATGCAATCGTCGGCAACGTGATCGCGTCAGTCACGCTGGCGCCAGCCACAAGCACGTTCGCACCGCGCGCGACGAATTCTGCGGCCAGCTTCTCGATGCCGCTGCGGCTCTCATCGTTCTGCGACAGCATCAGCACAGGGAAGTCCAGTCCGACTAGTGCCATCGGTCCATGTTTCACTTCTGCGGCGCTGAACGCTTCGGCATGCAGGCCGCAGGTTTCTTTAAACTTGAGTGCCGCTTCCTGCGCGACACCGAGTCCGTAACCGCGGCCCACAACGAACAAATTGTTCGCTGGCTCGAGCGCCGGCAGCGCCGCGCTCCAGTCCAGATTCCACGCTTGCGCCAGCTGATCCGGCGTGCGCATCAACGAGTTGACCAGCGTCTGATCCGAGGTCCAACTGGCCACCAAATGCACGATGGCACTGAGCGACGCGATGTACGACTTGGTCGCTGCCACGCTGGTCTCAGGGCCGGCATTCAGTGCAATGGTGTGGTGAGCCATCTGCGCCAGCGGTGAAGCGGGCGAGTTGCACAACGCGATGACGCAAGCGCCGTTGAGTTTGGCATTCTCGGCCGAGGCGAGCAGGTCGGGGCTCTTGCCCGACTGTGAGATCACCAGAAACACCACGCCGCGCATGTCTGGTTTCGCGTCGTAGAGTGAACTCATGGACGGCGAGAACGAGGTCGTCAGCAGCTTGGTGTGCGACTCGATCAAGTATTTAGCAAACGTGGCCGCATGGTCCGAACTGCCGCGCGCGCAAGTGACCACTGCGCGAGGATTGATCTCTCGAAGTAACGCGCCGATCCGACGCACGCTGACCGCATTGTTCTCCAGCTGGCCGCGCACGACGTCCGACGCCTGCGCAGCTTCGATGAACATGCGGCTTTGCGTGCCTGCACTCATGAAGATGCACTGAGTTCGGCGACGAAATCATAGATGTCGCCACGATAGAACGATTGAGAAAACTCGACCGCGCGACCGTCTTTGAGAAAGCCGACTCGCTCGACCAGCAAGCCCGCGTCCTTCTCTTGCGCCTTCAATAACTGCGCCTGTTCGGCCGAGAGCAGCACGGCCCGCAAGCGCTGCAAAGCTCGCACGGGACGATTACCAGTGCGTTCCAGTGCTTCATACAACGATGTTTCCACCGACTCGACCGACGGCAAGCAATCGGCCAGCACCGTTGCGTACTCGAGTGCCATCGGCGCGTCGTCGGCGTAACGAATACGACTGAAGCGATACACCGGCGTGCCTGGGCTGGACCGCAGCGTGAGTGACTCGCCCGGCGTGACGGCGCCAGCAGCGCGATCGAGCCACACGCTGCGTGGCTTGCGGCCGCGTGCTCGCATGTCTTCGGAGAACGAAGTCAGCTTGGCGAAATTCTTTTCGACTCGGTTGGTAACGAATGTTCCTGAGCCTTGTTTACGAATCAACAGGCCTTCGTCAACCAAGCCGTCGATGGCTTTGCGCACGGTGATGCGTGAAACGTTCAGCTCTTCAGCCAGATCGCGCTCGGGCGGCAGCGCATCGTCGGCGCCGAGCACGCGGTTATCGATGGCGAGTCGCAGTTTGCGCTGCAGCTGCTGATACAGCGGCAGGGAACTGGCTTCGTCGAGTGGCTGAAGATGCTCGGACAGCGGCGTCAAAGCTCTCTCCTCGGACCTGAATTTGAGTGGTTGTAGTGCATTTAGGGGCGGTGTTGGGATCACACGATGCCATTTGAACATTACCA
>NZ_JAEUPY010000141.1 GCF_016790065.1 Steroidobacter sp. | reverse complement strand
TTGCCAGCACGCTACGTCGAACCGAATCTGCCGTCCGTAACAAGGCCGGCATGCACGGCATTTCGCTTCGCGCCCGGCGCTGACGCTCCTGTTACCATTCGCCGCCTCTGCAGGACCGGGGCGGCGTGTGGTCGGAGCGAGTCGGGCATTCATCGGTCTAGTGGCGCTGGCGGCAGCCGGCTGCGCTCGCGCTCCAGAAGAGTTGGCCATCGCCGGGCCCACCATGGGCACGACTTACTCGATCAAGGTCGCGTCCGCCCCCGACACGGTCGATGCGCATGCGCTGCGGGTCGCGGCCGACCAGGTGCTCGAACGCATCGACCTGAGCATGTCGGGCTACCGCGATGATTCGGAAATTTCTCGCTTCAACGCTTCGACTTCGACCGATTGGGTCGAGGTGTCCACCGATCTGGCCACCGTGGTGGACTATGCGTTGCAGGTCAGCCGCGATTCGGGTGGCACATTCGACATAACTGTGGGGCCGCTGGTGGCCGCTTGGGGCTTCGGCGCGAAAGGCGAACCCATCGAGCTGCCCGATGCGACTCGGCTGGCCGAACTCAAGGCTCAGGTCGGCTACCAAAAACTCCAGGCTCGGCTGCAACCGCCAGCCTTACGCAAAGCCGACGCGGCATTGCGGGTCGATCTGAACGGCATTGCGCCGGGCTATGCGGTCGACTTGATGACCGAGCGCTTCCGAAGCATGCAGCTCAGTCATTTCATGATCGACATCGGCGGCGAAGTGCGTGCGCAGGGTCGCAATGCGCGTGGCCAGCTGTGGCGAATCGCAGTCGAGCGGCCCATCGATGCAGAGCCTGAACCGTATGCCATCGTGCAGCTCGACGATGCGGCGGTGACTACTTCGGGCGAATACCGTCACTACTTCGATCGCGACGGTCATCGCTATTCGCACACCATCGATCCTCGCACCGGCCGGCCGGTCGAGCATACCCTCGCCTCTGTGGTGGTGATCGGTCCCACCTCCATGTACACGGACGCTTGGACTACGGCACTCAATGTTCTAGGCACTGAAGCCGGTATGGAGTTGGCGACCAAGCTCGACATGCCGGCACTGTTCATCGAGGCTCGGGGCACCGAGCTTCATTCCGTCACCACGCCGCGGTTCGCGGCGTATGTGGCCGCTCCTTAGCCTTTATTCACGCAGGAAATAAACTATGAAGTGGATGATCCCGACCGGTCTCGCGGCCAGTGCACTGTTCGCTACTGCCACTGCCTCGGCGCAAATCACTGGTGCGCAGATCGATAGCGCGGCCGCCAAGCTCGAGTCCAAAGTCATTGCTTGGCGCCGGGACATTCATCAGCACCCTGAGCTGAGCAATCGTGAGACGCGCACGTCCAAGCTGGTCGCGGATCATTTGAAGAAATTGGGCCTGCCGGTGCGTACCGGCATTGCTCACACCGGCGTGACAGCTGTTCTCAAAGGCGGCAAGCCGGGGCCAGTGATTGCGTTGCGTGCAGACATGGATGCGCTGCCGGTGACCGAGCAGGCCGATGTGCCATTCAAGTCGACGGTGACTACCGAGTATCTGAGCAAGAAGGTCGGCGTGATGCACGCCTGCGGCCACGATTCGCACGTCGCCAATTTGATGGGCGTAGCGGAACTGCTGGTCGGCATGAAGCAGGATCTGCCGGGCACGGTACTGTTTATTTTCCAGCCTGCTGAAGAAGGCGCGCCGGAAGGTGAAGAGGGCGGTGCTGCGCTGATGATCAAGCAAGGTTTGTTCAGCGAAGTGAAGCCTGAAGCGGTGTTCGGCTTGCACGTTACGTCGAACTTGAACACCGGCGTGTTGGGTTATCGATCGGGGCCGTTCATGGCCGCGTCCGATACGTTCCGTATCGAAGTGATTGGACGGCAAGCGCATGGTTCTCGACCGTGGTCGGGTGTGGATCCCATCGTTGCGGGCTCGCAGATCGTGATGGCGTTGCAGACCATCGTCAGTCGCCAGATCGATATCACCGAGCTGCCCGCGGTCGTGACCATCGGCAAGTTTGACGGCGGCGTTCGTCACAACATCATTCCGGATTCGGTGGATATGCGTGGCACGTTGCGGACTTTCGATAAAGGCATGCGTGCCGACATCATCAAGCGCATCGAGCGCACGGCCAGCAATGTTGCTGCTTCCAGCGGTGCGCAGGCGAAGGTGACGTTTAGCGCGGCCAACTATCCGGTGGTCATGAACAATCCCGAACTCACCCAGCGTTCGTTGCCGTCTCTGCGACGGGTGGTTGGGGACGATCGGGTCGTAGTGATGCCGTTGATCACCGGCGCGGAAGATTTTGCTTACTACGCCGATCTGATTCCCAGCTTGTTCTATTTCGTCGGCGTCACTCCGCAGGGGCAGGACGCGAAGTCAGCGCCAAGCAACCATTCGCCGCTGTTCTACATCGACGAGCCTAGCATCGCGTTGGCTACGCGCTCGCTGGCGACGTTGGCTCTGGATTATTTGCAGGCGCGCAAGTAGACGCTTTACCGCAGCTCAGCTAGCGCCGCCGTCATCGTGTCGCCGATGCCTTCGTGGAGGACTAAATCGGCGGCGTCATCCAAAGGAGTGGCATCGCGGTTGACGATGACGAGCTTGGCGCCGTGTTGTTTGGCGCGGAGCGGGAAGTCAGCGGCAGGGTAAACCGACAACGAAGAACCCAGGACTAGAAACAAATCGCAGGCCTGGGTTTCTTCCTGAGTGCGTCGCATGGGCAGCTCGGGCATTTGCTGGCCGAAAGAAATGGTGGCGGTTTTGATGATGCCGCCACAGCGTTTGCAGGGGCCGACGTTACCCAGCTCCTGAAACTCACGCTCCAGGTCGACCAGTTCGACGCGCGTCTGGCACTTCAAACATTTGGCGTAGGTCGAGTTGCCGTGCAGCTCGATCACTTTCTGCTCGGGGACGCCCGAGACCTGATGCAAGTTGTCGACGTTCTGAGTGACGACGACAGCGGCGCGACCGGACTGAATCAGTTCGGCCACGGCCAGATGACCCCGATTGGGTTTGGCACCGACCCAACCGTCGGCATTGCTGAAACGGCGGCGCCACGCTTCGCGGCGCGTGTGCTCGGAGGCGATGAAGTCCTGGAAATAAATGGGCTGCATCTTGCTCCACAAGCCGCCGGGGCTGCGGAAATCGGGAATGCCCGATTCGGTGCTGATGCCGGCACCGGTGAAAATCAGCACGCGCTGGCTGGCGCTGAGAAAATCGCCCAGAAGATTACCCGAAAAATTACTAGGAGCAGTCATGCGGCGGTTCAGCGGTTGGCGGTGAGCGACCCGTGGAGAGGTGGGAGGAATCGTTTCCTCTTTATACTCTCACTTGCCGCCCGTTCCGCCTACCGCCAAACCGAAACCAACCCTCGGCAGGAATCTTCAGCGCAAGGCTGCCGTCTGCAGCTTGCCGTTCTCTACCGGAATGCGTGCGCCCGGATCACGGTCCATGCGGACTGTGTCTTCCTGGTCACCCAACCGATAGTGCACATCGTAGCCAACGATGTGTTCCTTGCTGTCGTACACCGTCTCGCAACGAGTTTCCGTGGTGGTGTACGTGTTGCCGTTTTGCATGCGTTGCTGGACCTTGTTGCCAGCATAGCCGCCTGCAGCGGCACCGGCGGCGGTGGCGATTTTCCGGCCGCTGCCATCGCCTACCTGATTGCCCAGCACACCGCCCACCACCGCGCCAATCACGGTGCCGGCAATGCGCTTCTCATCTTTCGCAGGTGCCTGATGGGTGACGGCGTGATCGTTACAAACTTCCCGCGGCGTGCGAGTCGTTTGTTTCACGGCGTCGACTTTCAGCACTTCTGCAAACTTGGGGCTGCGATCGAAGATATCCAGATTGGCCACTGCCGCTCCGGCCGTAACGACCGCCGCACCCAGTACCAAACCCATGACCAACGACTTATTCATGCTGTCTCACGCGCAGTGTGTAGGACGTAGACTAAACGAAAAGGGCCCAGGGACGGTTCCCGTCGCCGGATGGCGTCAGCTATGGCTGACAGGGTTCAGAAAAGAAAAAGGCGCCGGAAAGTCTTCGCGGCGCCCTATGAAAGAGATTCGGAATTCGCGGGGCGATTAGTTCGCGCGTGCCTCGCGCTGCTGCTGCATCTCAGTACGTAACGTGGCCTCGAGCCAATCGTTCATGGTGATCATGGTATTGCGTGCCGACTGCGCGTGAATGCCGATGATGACGCCGGTGGATTCATCGATCAGCGGTGCACCCGGGGCGATGTCCCGTGAATCCAAATCATGTGTGAAGCCGCCGGCGGTCGATGCCACGAGGCCATCGGCACGACGTTCGTAAACAGTGCCGCGAGCTTTGCGCTTGATGCTGTCGGCGTCGATGTCGCTCTTGTAGCCGACCATCACCACTGACGCGGCGGCGCCGGAGAAACGGCCCAGCGGCATGGTCCGCTGCGCGTAGCGCGAAGGCTGGCTCAAACGCACGACGGCGAGATCTTTGCTGAGCTGACCGGAAGAGCCGGCTTCATCCCATTGTGACTTCACATACGACACTGGAATGCGCTCGCGCACCTGGCCGAGCGAATCGAGGCTGTTGTAAGTGCAGTCTTCGGGCTCCGCGCCGTTGGTCGATTTCTCAAAGGCATGCGCAACGGTGACGCCGATGTCGAAGGCGCCGACCAGAAAGGCAGTCGAAGTGCGCTGCTTGCCGTCCACGCTACAAGAAATCACACCAACGCCGCTGAACGAAGCATAGTCCTTGGCGGACACTTCACTCCGTCGCAGCGAGTCGTATTGACTGGCCTGATCGTGCGCCGTGGAGAAACGGAAAAAATGTTGGGCGGACGCAGGCGAGGACAAGTCGGGCCGGCATTCACTGCCGCTGCCGCACAGGGCGCTGTCGGCGTCGGCGCGCTGCATGCTCATCATGGCCAGTGCCGACATCGCTCCGGCCAGCAGCGCCAGTTTCAGGACGCTCTTGTTAGAGTTGCTGACAGAGGGCACAGAGGCAGAGGTCGCGCGCATGGTCACCACCGGCTTGGATGCTAGACAAGTTCGCATGTCGAGGCAGATTGGGCTTTAGGGCAAAGCCTGAAGCACACAATTGCCTTGGCCTGTCCGCGCTCTGCGGACGCGGGCAGCGCTCATCGCCACTACCCTTGCGATCGAGCCTATGAGGATGAGTTCGGTGAGGACGTGACGAGCCTCAAGTTCTCGCGCTTGAATTTGAGACCCAGCTCCAGGATTACGGACAAAAAAACAGGCCGGGACGAACCCGGCCTGAAGCGAAGCTGGCTGAACGGATAGACGCTTGGATAGACGACTAGGCGCTCGTCAGGCGGAAGGTGATGGCCACCTGCGTCCAGGCGCTAATCGCATTAGTACCGTCGGTCGCGGCCACGAAGCGCCACTTACGAACAGCATCCATCGCTGCTTGGTCGAGTCGCGCGAAGCCACTGCTCGAAGCAACGGCCACGTCACGCGGACGACCGTTCGCATCGACCAATACCTTCAAGCGCACAGTGCCTTCCTCACCCGCACGACGCGAAGAAGAAGGATAGGTCGGCTCGACTCGATTGCTGGTTTTCAGATCCTGCGCGACGGCGCCTGCTGCTGTGGTTGCGGCAATCGCATTCTCAGAAGCCGGCACTGCAGTGTCTGACGGAGGCACCACAGCTTCCTCGAACTGGATCTCGGGCATCGGTTGTTCGGTGGGCATGACCTGATCGATCTCCGGCTTCACCGGCACCGGCTTGTCCGGCTCGGACTCGGTCTGTTCCGGAATGAACACTGCCTCGAGCGGTGCCGCGAATTGCGGAACCTTGACTACGCCCATGCTGGCAGCCAGACCATAGATGATGAGGATATGAATGCCGATGACGGCAGCGGCGGGCCCGCCTCGGGACAGAAGGCCCTCATTCTTCGGGGTACCTGGTGCGTACATTCTGACCTCCACTTCTACATGGGCCACCACGGGCCTACGTTGCATATAAACGGGCCGAATCGCGGGAAGGTTCAAAATGGCCTGGCGTGGCTGACGTCGCCGATTGGCGGCAACCCGAAAAAGTTCCGTACACTCCGCGGTATGACGACCAAGATCTCAGAGACCGCCCGCGGCTTACTGGCCGACACAGAAGCGCGGTTGCAAGCGGCGCGCGGCGACAATCCCGACAGCTGGAATGCCATCCTCGCCGAAGCGCGCGTTGCCGAGTCGTTGGTGCGGGTTTGGACTTGTAGCGAGTTCATCGCGACCAGCTGCATACGTTCGCCCGCAGTGCTTACAGAGCTCAT
>NZ_JAEUPY010000203.1 GCF_016790065.1 Steroidobacter sp. | reverse complement strand
GGCCGCACCGGCAACTCGGACAAGCTCAAGTTGGAGCACATCGGTCTGAAAGCCAACAGCCGTGGCCAGATCGAAGTGAATGAGCACTATCAGACGGCACTGGCTCACATCTATGCGGTGGGCGACATCGTCGGGCCGCCGGCGCTGGCCAGTGCCGCTTATGTGCAGGGCTCGCATGCTGTTCAGCACATGCTCGATCCAAGCGTTCCGCCGCACAGCACTGCGACCATCCCGAGCGGCATTTATACGATTCCCGAGATCTCCTCCATCGGCCGCAGCGAGCGCGAGCTGCAGGAAGCCAAGGTGCCGTATGAAGTCGGTCACTGCGCGTTCAAGAATCTGGCGCGAGCACAGATGACGGACGAGCGCGTCGGCATGCTCAAGATCATTTTCCATGCCGAAACCTTGCAGGTGCTGGGCGTGCACTGTTTCGGCGATAACGCCTCGGAAATCGTGCACATCGGCCAGACGGTCATGGCCGGCACCAACAACAACATCCGCTACTTCACCCAGACCACGTTCAATTATCCGACCATGGCCGAGGCCTATCGGGTGGCGGCGTACAACGGCATCAACCGGTTGACCTGAACGTCGCAGGGGACAGGACTCAGCAGAGGGGACAGATTCAAAATCTGTCCCCAATCGTCGCGTGCGATTACATCCGCACGTCAGTTGGCGTATCGTCGCGTTGCGCTAACAACTCCAATCGAGGTGGCTATGAGCTTCGTCAAGGAATTCCGGGAATTCGCCGTCAAGGGCAACGTGGTCGACATGGCCGTCGGTATCATCATCGGTGCGGCTTTCGGCAAGATCGTCAGCTCTTTGGTCAGTGACGTGGTCACGCCACCGCTGGGCTATCTGATCGGCGGTGTGGACTTCACCAAACTCGCCATCACGCTGCCGGCGATTGCCGAAGGCGCTGAGCCGGTCACCATTCGCTATGGCACGTTCCTGCAAGCGACGTTCGATTTCGTGATCGTGGCGTTGGCGATTTTCATGCTGGTGAAGCTGATCAATCGGCTGCGTCGTGCTGAGGAAGCCAAGCCTGCTGCTCCGGCGCCTCCGCCGAAACAGGAAGTCTTGCTTGAAGAGATTCGGGATCTGCTGAAACAGCAGCAACGCTGACGAGCCTTTTTAAGAGGCTCGGAGTCGGGCCTCAGTGGCTGGCGCGGCGTCGGGGGACTTTCCTCCTCCCGGCACCGCTGCACTCGCCGCGGCACGCAGACGCGTGTCGCTGCGCTTGTACATCCATGTAGCGCTATGGGACCAGCATCCCTGCTGGATCCAATTGCCGGGAGGAGGAAAGTCCCCCGACCCCGCGCCTAAACGACCGTGATGGTCGTCAGGTACTGCCGGAGCGGGCGATGCTCTTCTTCTCCTGCCTCGTCTCCTTCCATGCAAAACCGGTTTTATCCGGCAGCCGTGGCGGCGGCGAACGCCGGGCGCGTGAGGTTCTCTGGCTCGCCGTTCGTGGCCGCGACGTTGTCTTCGACTCGGATGCCGCCGTACGGTTTGAAGCGCTCGACTTGTTGCCAGTTGATCTTGGATCCGAGAGGTGAGGTCCGTGCTGTCGCTAGCAGCGAGTCAATGAAATACAGCCCAGGCTCAATCGTGACCACGAAGCCAGGCTCGAGCGTCCGAGTCAGTCGCAAGTAAGGATGCCCGGTTGGTCTCGCTTTCTGCTTCCCATCCGGCGTCACAGTGAACCCAGCGACGTCGTGGACTTGCAGTCCGAGCAGATGCCCGATGCCGTGAGGAAAGAACACACTACTCAACCCACTCGTCGCTGCTTCTTCAGCCGAAGCGCTAATCACATCGAAGTCGCGCAGAATCTTAGCGACCCTCCGATGAGCGCTGAGATGAATGTCCGCGTAGTCAACGCCAGCGCGTACCTCAGAACACAACCCTAACTGTTCGACATCCATCGCTCGAATCATCGCAGCGAAGTCATCGTCCTCGCGTGAGTACGTGCGCGTCACGTCCGACGCGTAGCCGTGAACCTGCGCGCCAGCATCGATTAGAAACGACCGCAACTGAGCAGGCACTGCACGTTCCTGATTCTGGTAATGCAGAACCGCAGAGTTGGCATTGAGCGCGACGATGTTGGGGTAGGGCAGCTCATTCTCTGTTTGCCCAGTCGCCCGGATGTACGCCATGTTGATCTCGTACTCCGACGCTCCGCCACGAAAAGCGGCCTCAGCAACCTTGTGCGCTCGTGCAGAAAGCTGCGACGCTCGCCGCATGCATTCGAGTTCGTATTCAGTCTTGAATGCGCGCACGTAGTGCAAGCGATGCATCAGCGCTTCGGGATTGCGACCGGTGAATCCCCAATCAGCAAACTCTTCGCGCCATTCGCCAACGAATGCGCAGCGAGTTACAACGGATACGAAAGCCTTGGCTTCCGGCGCCTCGCGAATGATCTTGATGTCGAACGAATCGGTCCAGAAATCGCTCGGCATCTCAGGCGGCTTGTACCAATAGTCGTTCGGCTGCAGAAACACCAACTGCAAGCGCTGGCCGGGGCGATACACGATCCAGCAATCCGCAGCTTCAGCCAACGGCGTCCACCAGCGGAAATGCGGATTGGGCTTGAACGGGTAGGGCTGGTCGTCCAGGAACTGCATGTGCTGGCCGCCGGCATAGATGGCCAGCGCGTCGAAACCGGTGGCGGCAAGCGCCTCGTCGGTGTGGCGGCGCTGGATTTCCAGGTGCTTGGCGTACAGTGGCTTGAGTGCGGTCATAACGATTCCACTGATGTAATCCGTGGGAACAGGTCAGTCGCTCACGTTGATGGCGAGCGTGGCCCATTGCTGCTGGTTGGAATGGTAACCGGCCACGCAGTGACCTGTCGTGGCGGGCAACATCCTACCCAGCGAGCCGGTGAGCAAGATCTGCCCGGGCTGAATTTTCCAGCCTTGCGCCAACATCTGATTCACCAACCACAGTGCTGCGCGCCATTGATCGCCGAGCGAATCGGTGCCCTTGCCGGTGAACATTTCTTTGTCGTTGCACACGAGCCGAATGTCGACGCTGTTCGGATCGCGCGTTTGTGGCGAGACGAAGTCGCCGACGATGTACTTCGACGCGGCGACGTTGGTGGCGACGATGTCGACGGCGTCGAGTGCCTGCGGTTGAACGTAATCAAGATTGGGCAGTTCGATGGCGGGCGCGATGCCGTCGATGTGAGCGCGTAACGCTGCGACGTCCGGCAGCGGTTTGTCGATGGCAGTGCCGATGCGCATCGCGATCTCGACTTCGATGTGCAGTCCTCGCACTTCGCGCAAGCTCAAAGTTGTTCCAGATTGTAACGAGCCTTCCTTGAACAGCACGCCGGCCACTGCGCCATCGGTTTTGAAGCGCGCTTGCGCCGGTGCTGAAGTCAAACCTGCTTTGAAGCCTGCGGGACTGGCGCCGCGCAGTTTTGCGCGCACGCTGCGCGTCTGCACGTCGTAAGCAGAATTAATTGTCAACGTTTCGTCAATGTTGGGCAGCGGGCGCTGCTCGCGCCACGATGTCACTATTTCGTCAACGACGCGGTGCTGTGGCGAACTGCACGCGCTGACAGTGAGACAGATCAATGACATCGACGCGACCACGCGCGCGACACTGCTTTTCAAGTGAGTTGCTGCGATGTCTCGGCGCGGCGACGTTACAGTTGTCATGAGGCTCGACTGTTTCAAACGTAAGTGAAACATCTTAGACTCCGGCGCGCGCATAGGAAGAGTGGCGCAAGCCATCGAACTTCCATTGCTGTCCGTCAACCTATCATCACATTGGGGTGATCGATCACATGAACACGAAAATGATTCTCGCCGCTCTGGCGCTGTCGCTGTCCCTCGCTGCTTGCGCCAAGAAGGAAGAGGCTCCGGTCGAAGCCGCTCAGGAAGCCGCTGCTACGGCAACTGACGCTGCTGCTGCTGCCGGCGATGCCGCTGCCACCGCTGGCGAGGCTGCTACCGATGCCGCCGCTGCCGCTGGTGACGCTGCTGCCGCCGCTGGCGAAGCCGCTGCCGATGCCGCCACTGCTCCTGCTGCTCCGGCCGCTGAGACGACTCCGCCTCCGGCTCACTAATCGAGCTTGGGGACAGTGGGGGACAGATTTAAATCTGTCCCCGGTCGCTGTCCTTATGCACCCGGGCGGGTTCTCCGCCCGGTTGCTTGCCGGGATCGCCCTGATCCCAGGTACGCGGGGATCACCGATATGGACGTTGCCCGCTTTAGCTGTAACCTAAGCACGCATTCAAATTAGCCGCACAGCGGGTGCTGTGGGCGTCGAACATCGGAGGTGGCAAGGGATTCGCCAGCAACCCGTGCCCGTCAGTATTCGCGATGCCTTGAACTCTCCCCGCGACCGTCAATGGATCCAGGCGCAATATCCTGAGTATCTGGAAGACCTGTCGCGCATGAGCATGAACACCGGGATCTTTCCGGCCACCCGTGAGGTGCAGACGGAATTGATGGCCCGCTGGTTCGCCGACGACAGCTCCTATCCGCTGATCATTCTGAAGAACGAGCAGCCGGTCGGCTTCGCGCTGGTCAGCCGCCCGCCGCGCAATCGCCGCGACCAGGTCGATTTTCGCATGGCCGAGTTTTTCATCGCCTTCAAGTCCCGCCGCTTAGGGATAGGGCGAGATGCCGCGCAACTGATTTTCAATCGCTTCGCCGGCAGTTGGGAGATCACCGAGTTTCTCCACAACAAGACCGCGGTGAGCTTCTGGCGCATGATCCTGAGCGAATACACCAGCGGCAAATTCCAAGAAAAAGTGGCGCACGGCGAAGTGCACCAGACCTTCACTTCCGGGCCCAAGCCCAGAGCTCGCTGAGACGGCTTGGTGCGCTAGGCCCGCTTCCGCGCCGCCGGCTGTTTCTTCTTGTCCAGAATCGGCTTTAAATATTTGCCGGTGTAGGAGCCTTTGGCCTGCGCGATCTTCTCCGGAGTGCCAGTGGCGACGATGGTGCCGCCACCGCCACCGCCTTCGGGACCCAGGTCGATGATCCAGTCGGCGGTCTTGATGACGTCGAGGTTGTGCTCGATGACCACGATGGTGTTGCCTTCGTCGCGTAGACGATGCAGCACGCCGAGTAACTGCTCGATGTCGAAGAAGTGCAGGCCGGTGGTCGGCTCGTCCAGGATATAGAGCGTGCGGCCGGTCGAGCGCTTCGACAATTCCTTGGCGAGTTTCACGCGCTGCGCTTCGCCGCCTGACAGGGTTGTGGCGTTCTGGCCCAGCCGGATATACGACAAGCCAACGTCCATCAACGTTTGCAGCTTGGGCGCGATCACCGGTGCGTGCCGGAAAAACTCCAGCGCGTCTTCGACGGTCATCTCCAGCACTTCGCTGATGTTCTTGCTCTTGTAACGAATCTCCAAGGTCTCGCGGTTGTAGCGCTTGCCTTTGCAAACATCGCAGGCCACGTACACGTCTGGCAGGAAGTGCATTTCCACCTTGATGACGCCGTCGCCCTGGCAGGCTTCGCAGCGGCCGCCTTTGACGTTGAAGCTGAAACGGCCGGCTTCGTAGCCGCGGGCGCGAGCTTCCGGCACACCGGCGAAGATGTCGCGAATAGGCGTGAACAAGCCGGTGTAGGTCGCGGGATTGGAGCGAGGCGTGCGACCGATGGGGCTCTGGTCGATATCGATGACACGATCGATCTCATCCAAGCCCTCGACACCATCGCTGGGCGCCGGATCGGTGGAAGCATCGTTCAACTGACGCGCCACGAATTGATACAGCGTGTCGTTCACCAACGTCGACTTGCCTGAGCCTGAAACGCCAGTCACGCACGTCATCACGCCCAGCGGAATATCGACGGTCACGCCTTTCAAGTTATTGCCGCGTGCATTGAGGATGCGCAGATGCCGATCTTCCTGCACTGGCGTGCGTACCGGAGGAATCGCAATCTCACGTTTGCCGGACAGATACTGACCAGTGATCGAATTCGCATCGGCCGCGATCTCGGCCGGCGTGCCTTGTGCGATGACCAAGCCACCGTGCACACCTGCGCCCGGGCCAAGGTCGACCACATGATCGGCGTGACGAATCGCATCCTCGTCGTGCTCGACCACCAGCACGGTGTTGCCTAAATCGCGCAGTCGATTCAGCGTCAACAACAACCGATCGTTGTCGCGCTGATGCAAGCCGATGGACGGCTCATCGAGAATGTACATACAACCGACCAGGCCCGAGCCGATCTGGCTGGCCAGTCGAATGCGTTGTGCCTCGCCGCCGGACAAGGTATCGGCGCTGCGGTCCAAGGTCAGATAGTCGAGACCGACGTCGCTAAGGAACCGCAACCGTTCGCCGATCTCTTTCACGATCTTGCCGGCGATCTCGCCGCGCCAGCCGTCCAGCTTCAAATCCGCGCTGAAGCTCAACGCATCGGCGACCGCGAGCTTGGCTAGATCCGGCAAGCTGCGTTCGGCAACGAACACGTTGCGTGCCGCTCGATTCAAACGAGTGCCGTTACAGTCGGGGCAGGATTGATTGCTGAGATATTTGGCGAGCTCTTCGCGCACGGCAATCGATTCGGTCTCCCGATAACGCCGCTCCAGGTTAGGAATCACGCCTTCCCATTTGTGCGAACGACGCAGCGTGCCGCCCTGAGCGTTGACGTATTTGAAATCGATCTTGTCCTCGCCGCTGCCATAGAGCACCACCTTCTGGTACTTGGCCGGCAGGTCCTGCCACTGTTCTTCGACGTCGAACTTGTAATGCTTGGCCAGCGATTGCATCAATGCGAAGTAATAAGCGTTGCGACGATCCCAGCCGCGAATCGCGCCGCCCGCCAGCGACAGATTCGGATGATGGACCACACGCGACGGATCGAAGAACTGTTGCACGCCCAGTCCCGAACAAGTGCCGCAGGCACCGGCCGGGTTGTTGAACGAGAACAGCTTCGGCTCGAGATCCGCGATGCTGTAGCCGCAGACCGTGCAGGCGAACTTATCCGAGAACACCAGCTCTTCACGCTTCGGATCGTCCATGAACGAAATGCGCGCGACGCCATCGGCCATGCGCAGCGCGGTTTCAAACGATTCGGCGAGTCGTTGTCCAGCGTCGGCACGCACCTTCAACCGGTCGACTACCGCATCGATGCTGTGTTTCTTTTTCGGATCGAGCTTGGGAGCTTCTTCCAGCTCGACCACCTTGCCGTCGATGCGTGCACGCACGAAGCCTTGGCCACGCAGTTGTTCGAGCACTTGCGCGTGCTCGCCTTTGCGAGCATCGATCAATGGAGCGAGCAGCAGCAGCGGGGTGCCTTCGGAAAGGCGCATCACTTGATCGACCATCTGACTCACCGTCTGCGCGGCGAGATCGACGCCGTGATCGGGACAACGCGGCGTACCGACGCGTGCGAACAGCAGGCGCAAGTGGTCGTAGATCTCAGTGACCGTGCCGACTGTCGACCGCGGATTGTGCGAGGTCGACTTCTGCTCGATGGCGATGGCCGGCGACAAGCCTTCGATGGAATCGATGTCCGGCTTTTCCATCATCGACAGGAATTGCCGCGCGTAGGCCGACAGCGATTCGACATAGCGCCGCTGACCTTCGGCGTAGATGGTGTCGAACGCCAGCGACGATTTGCCGGAGCCCGACAAGCCGGTGAACACGATCAGCTTGTCCCGCGGCAACTCGAGGTCGATGTTGCGCAGGTTGTGAGTGCGGGCGCCGCGGATGACGATGGAGGGCATGGGTTCCGTACGTGGCGTCGATTGGGGACCGTTCAATATACGGGCGCGGGCAACCTCGGGGCAAAACGTGGTCATCCAGCGGCAGGGATTCGGCGCCTCCCGGGCCGCCCGGCCAAGCACGAATCGGCCGGTTGGTGGACTGCAAATAACTGGCAGTTTCGCGGCCATAGAATCTTCTGCGAGGCCACGCCGGCGCGTTTACAATCGCCGCCTTCACTGCATTCGAGGTTCGCTAGTCATGGCGCGCGGTATCAATAAAGTCATTCTGGTGGGTAACTTGGGAGCGGATCCCGAGACGCGCTACATGCCCAGCGGCAAGGCCGTCACCAACATCCGCATCGCCACCAGCGAGTCCTGGAAGGACAAGCAGACGGGCGACCAGCAGGAGCGCACCGAATGGCACGCCGTGGTCCTCTACGACAAGCTGGGAGAGATTTCCGCGGAGTACCTGCGCAAAGGCTCGCAGGTGTACATCGAAGGCGCCCTGCGCACCCGTAAGTGGCAGGACAAGGAAGGCAAGGACCGTTACACCACCGAAATCATCGCGCAGAACATGCAGATGCTCGGCGGCCGCGCAGGCGGCGGGGGTGGTGGGGGCGGTGGCGGCGGCGGCTTCGGCGGTGGTGGCGACGAAGAACAGCCGCGCCGTGCTCCGTCCCGGCCCGCGCAGAATGAGCGTTCCGCGCCCCCGCCGGCCGATGATGGCGGCGGCGGCTTCGACGACGACATCCCGTTTTAACCGGGGTCAAGCCCCTGGCCTTGAGTCTAGGGGCTTGAATTAACAGAACATTGCCCAATCTCTCGGGGCCCGCCAGCCAAACTGTGCTGCCGGGCCCCGAAATCCGTTCGCCGGTGGAAAAGCCCCGGCGCGGCCCTTATCCTAGTCAGCCCCCATAGCTCGCTTCGTCCGCCGTTCCAACCCAATGCCTCGCGTCTTTATCCGCACCTTTGGCTGCCAGATGAATGAGTACGACTCCGCCCGAATGGTGGACGTGCTGCGCGAGTCCGAAGGCTACGAAGTCACCGAGGATCCGGCCCAGGCCGACCTGCTGTTGCTCAATACCTGCTCGGTGCGCGAAAAGGCGCAGGAGAAGGTGTTCTCGCAGCTGGGTGGTTGGCGGCAACTGAAAAAGGACAACCCGAACCTGCTGATCGGTGTGGGCGGCTGTGTGGCCAGCCAGGAAGGCGACGGCATCACCAAACGTGCGCCGTATGTGGACCTGGTGTTCGGGCCGCAGACCCTGCATCGCCTGCCCGACATGATCCGCGAGATCCGCTCGGCCGGCCGCTCCGTGGTCGACGTGAGCTTTCCGGAAATCGAAAAGTTCGATCATTTGCCGGCGCCGCGCTCGGAAGGCGCGACCGCCTTCGTGTCCATCATGGAAGGCTGCAGCAAGTACTGCACTTTCTGTGTCGTGCCGTACACGCGCGGCGAAGAAGTCAGTCGGCCGTTCGAGTCGGTGATGCTGGAGATTCGCCAGCTGGCCGACCAGGGCGTGAAAGAAATCAATCTATTGGGTCAGAACGTCAACGCGTACAACGGCCCGATGGAAGATGGAACACCTTGCGATCTGGGCACATTGATTTATTGCGTGGCCGAGGTGTCGGGCATCGAGCGCATCCGCTTCACGACGTCCCATCCGGTCGAGTTCAAGGATTCATTGATCGAGGCTTATCGCGACGTGCCGCAGCTCGCGAATTATTTGCATCTGCCGGTGCAGTCCGGTTCGGATCGCATTCTGATGGCGATGAAGCGTGGCTACACCGCGCTCGAATACAAACAAAAGATCCGCAAGCTGCGCGCGGTGCGCCCCGATATCACCATCTCGTCGGATTTCATCATCGGCTTTCCGGGCGAGACCGACAAAGATTTCGAAGCGACCATGAATCTGGTCGCCGATGTCGGCTTCGATCAATCTTTCAGTTTCATTTACAGCCGTCGCCCCGGTACGCCGGCGGCGTCGTTGCCGGACGATGTGTCTCAGGAAGAGAAGCACAAGCGCTTGGAGATTCTGCAGGCGCGCATCAATCAGCAGCATGTGGAGATCAGTCGTCGCATGGTCGGCACGGTACAACGCGTGCTGGTCGAGCGGCCCGCGAAAAAACACACCGGGCAGATTGCCGGCAAGACCGAGAACATGCGCTGGGTCAATTTCGACGGCCCGCACTCGCTGATCAATCAGTTCGCCAATGTGTTGATCACCGAAGCCATGCCGAATTCGTTGCGTGGCCGCTTGGTCGGCGCCGGCGAAACCTCTTCCTTCCCGGCCGCGGCGTCGCTCGCCGTGGCTGCCCAATGAATTCGCGTGAGCGCACGCGTGGCACGGCATTGAACGCATCCACAGCAACGCGTGATCTCGCGTTCGAGCCGGTCGATAACGCCAGGCTCGCCAATTTTGTCGGCCCCATGGACGAGAACCTGCGTCACGTCGAGCAGCGGCTCAACGTGCAGGTGCATCGCCGTGGCGGTCATGTCGAAGTGTCGGGTACCACGGTGGCAACGAATGCCGCCGAACGCGTACTACGACGGTTGTTCGAGCTGTCGTCCAAAGAAGCAATCACACCGGAACGTGTGCACTTAGCAGTGCAGGAGGCAGGGATGGAAGAATCAACGGCGCCAGTGCTGGTCGCGCCTCGTCCTTCGGATGAAGTGACGATTCATACCCAACGCGGCGGAATCCGCGGTCGCGGCCAGAATCAACGACAATATTTGCACAACATACATACCAACGATCTGACGTTCGGTATCGGGCCTGCGGGCACGGGCAAAACGTATCTCGCCGTGGCTTGCGCGGTCGAGGCGTTACAAACGGATCGCGTGCGTCGTATCGTGTTGGTGCGCCCGGCGGTGGAAGCGGGCGAACGCCTGGGCTTCCTGCCCGGCGACATCGGCCAGAAAGTGGATCCGTATCTGCGTCCCATGTATGACGCGCTGTACGACATGATGGGCTTCGATCGCGTGGCGCGAGCCATCGAGCGGCAAGTGATCGAAATCGCGCCGCTGGCCTTCATGCGCGGCCGCTCCCTTAATGACTCCTTCATCATTCTGGACGAAGCTCAGAACACTTCGGTCGAGCAAATGAAAATGTTTCTGACGCGCATGGGCTTCGGCTCCAAGGCAGTGGTCACGGGCGACATCACCCAGACCGATCTGCCCAAACAGCAGCTGTCCGGTCTGAAACATGTGATGAACGTATTACCGGGCGTGGAAGGCGTGGCCTTCACCAACTTCACTTCGCGTGACGTGGTCAGGCATCCGTTGGTGCAGCGGATCGTGCAGGCGTACGAACAAAAGCAGGCGGCGCTTCCGGACCGGCCTGGAGGCGACGGAGCTTGAAATTGGCCGTGACCGTGCAAATGGCAAGTTCGCGTCGCGGCGTACCGCATGCCCGGAGTCTGAACCGGTGGGCGCAGGCTGCCTGCGCTCACTATGCGCCGCGTGGCGAGCGCGATCTGGAACTCACCATTCGTATCGTCGGCGCCGCCGAGAGCCGCCGGTTGAATCGCACCTGGCGCGCCAAAGACAAACCCACCAATGTTTTGTCGTTCCCTGCCGCGCCGTTGGCGCCGGGGAAAACCGGCGCGCCGCCTCGGCTGTCGGCCAAAGAGTTTCCGGGACTTGAAGAGCTCGGCGATCTCGCCATCTGTGCGCCCGTGGTGGCGCGCGAGGCGAAAGAGCAGGGCAAGGAGTCGCAGGCGCATTGGGCTCACATGGTGGTACATGGCGTACTGCACCTGTTGGGCTTCGATCACGAGACCGAGCGTGACGCCAATGTCATGGAAGCCCGCGAAGTGAAGATTCTGGCGCAATTCGGATACCGTAACCCTTATGCCTGAAGAGCACAGTCACACCGGCAGTTGGCTGCGACGGATCACCGGCTCGCTGAGCGGCGAACCTCGCGATCTGGAACATCTCACTGAAGTGCTGGGGCAGGCGCGCGAGCGGGGCATCATCGATGCCGACGCGCACGAAATGCTCGAAGGCGTATTCCGCGTCATCGAACTGCAAGTCCGCGACATCATGGTGCCGCGCTCGCAGATGATCATCGTCAACCGCGACGATCCGCCGGAAGAAATCCTGCCCATGGTGGTGGAGCACGGCCACTCGCGCTACCCGGTCATCGGCGACGATCGCGATCAGATCGCCGGCATCCTGCTCGCCAAGGACCTGCTGCGTTATTTCGCCGACGGCGCGCGCGCCAATTTCGACATCAAGGAATGCTTGCGGCCGGCGGTGTTCATTCCGGAGAGCAAGCGGCTCAACGTACTGCTCAAGGAATTCCGCGTCAGTCATCACCACATGGCCATCGTGGTCGATGAGTACGGCGGCGTGTCGGGCCTGGTGACCATCGAAGACGTGCTGGAACAAATCGTCGGCGACATCGGCGACGAATACGACACCGACGACGACCTGGACATCCGCAAGGAAGGCGAGCGGCAGTTCACCGTCAAGGCGCAGACGCGCATCGACGAGTTCAACAGCTACTTCAGCACCGACTTCAGCGACGAAGAATTCGACACCATCGGCGGCCTGGCCATCAGCAGCCTGGGGCGCCTGCCTCGGCGCGGTGAATCTTTTTCGCTGGGCGGCCTCGAATTCAAAGTATTGCGTGCCGACCGGCGCAGACTCGACCTGCTGCGTGTCATCACGCCGCGCGATATCGAGCCGAAAGACGACTAATACTGCTAAGGACAACTGGCGCAGATGCCATCGCTACTGGAAGGGGATCGCAGCCTCGGCGTGCGCGCGTTCAAGTACTACACCCATTTGTCATTGCCAGTGGGCGCGGCCGTGTCGCTGGCGTTCGCGCCGTTCAATGTCTGGCCGCTGGCCGTGCTGTGCTTCGCGTATTTGTTTCTAGCGTGGCAGGACGCGACGCCTAAGCAAGCCGCCAAGCGCGGCTTCCTGTTTACCGCCGGCACTTATCTCGCCGGCACTTACTGGCTGTATCACAGCATCCATACCATCGGGAACGCGCCGCTGGTGCTGACGCTGTTCGTGATGTTGGCGCTGGTCGCCATCATGGCGGCCTACATGGCGTTGGTCGGCTATGCGTTGAAACGTTGGGTGCCTGCAGAAGGCGTGCTGCGTTGGTTGCTCGTGTTGCCGGCTGCCATCGTGATCCTCGAATGGTTTCGCGGTTGGTTTCTCAGCGGCTTCCCTTGGCTCGCGCTCGGCTATACGCAAACAGATACTTGGTTAGCTGGGTTCGCGCCTGTCGGCGGTGTGTACACCGTCAGTCTCGCGGTGACTCTGTGCGCCGGTGCCGTGACGGCGCTGATCTTGGGTGACAAGAACGCTCGCATCGCCGGCGTCAGTGTCATCGCTGTGCTGTGGCTCATCGGCTTGGGCTTGCACAACAAAGACTGGACGCAAAAGAACGGCGCGCCGATCAGTGTCGCCATCGTGCAAGGCGCCGTGCCTCAGGAAATGAAATGGGAAGAATCCCAGCGCGATAAGACGGTCGCTTTGTATCGCGATCTGACGGCGCTGCATCTGGGCACCCAGCTGATCATCTGGCCTGAGGCAGCACTGCCCGGCCTGTCGCACGAGTTCACCGACGTGTTGAGCCAAGAGTGGACCGCCGCGCATGCCAAAGGCTCGGCGCTGGTGATGGGCATCGCTCGTTACGATTTCGAAGAGCAGATGTACTACAACGCAGTGCTGGCGCTCGACAAAGAGCCGCAGTGGTACGCCAAGCGTCGTCTGGTGCCGCTCACCGAATATTTCCCTAAGCTGCCGGATTGGCTCACGGCCTGGCTGCGAGGTATGAACTTGCCGTACAGCGGTTTCAAAGCCGGTGTCGACAATCCGGATCCGCTGGATGCGGCTGGTCAGAAGTTGGCGCTGACCATTTGTTATGAAGACGCCTACGCGTCGGAGCAACTGGACGTCTTGAAAAGCGCGACCTTGTTGGTGAACGTGACCAATGACGCGTGGTTCGGCGATTCCACAGCCGCGCATCAACATCTACAGATCAGTCGCATGCGGGCGCTCGAAGCTGGCAGGCAGATGATGCGCGCTGCCAACGACGGCATTTCAGCCATCATCGATGCCAACGGCGCCGTGGAAAAAACGTTTCCCCGCTTCAAGCCGGGCGTGCTTACCGGTGACGTGCAGCCGCGCGTCGGTCTGACGCCTTATGCCAGCGTGGGCAATTGGCCCGTCATCATCGTCAGTTTCTTGTTGCTAGCCGCCGGCTTCTGGCCGCGACTGCGCTCCCGCCCCGCCGCCCGCTGATGCGTTTATAGCTGGCGCGAATGGCCCGCGCTCAGTAATAAACGATCCCGTCGCACACGCGGGCAGTTGCGACTCTCGGTACTCTCCGCGCCGGTCGCCGCACCGCTGCGGTCGTTTTCATTGCTAAGTTGGACACCGAGCCGGCAAAGCCGCCGGTTCGATAGCAAATACTATTCGCCGCTTCTCGGGCGATGTTTTGGGGTTAGATGATGAATGCCAGGGTGGATCGTTTCGCGCCGCGTTCCGATGCGGATTTGTTACGGCTCGTGCAACAGCAGCCGCTTGCTTGGGTGGTCTCGGGGAGCGGGGACAATTTCCGCGCCACGCTGTTGCCCATCCTGGCTGAAACCGATGGCGAGGGTCGCATCGAGCGCCTGGTCGGTCACTTCGCGCGCTCCAACGATCAATTCAAATTACTGATGCAGGATCCCAAGGCCGTCATGTTGGTGCTGGGCACGAACGGCTACATCTCGCCGTCCTGGATGCAGGACAAGACGCAAGCGCCTACCTGGAACTACGCCAGCGCGCAGTTCTTTGTCGACGTGGATTTTTTCGAAGAGCCGCCGGCCATCGAAGAGCATTTGCGCGAGCTGGTGGGCACGATGGAAGGGCAGACCACGCGCGAGTCCACCTCAGCGGAGTGGAAAGTCGATGACATGGGAGCGCGGTACGCGTCGCTATCGCGGGGCGTGATTGGTTTCCGTGCCAAGGTCAACAAGGTGCGCGCCAAGTTCAAGCTGGGCCAGGATGAACGCGACGACGTGTTCGCCGACATCATGACCGGCCTGCGTGACGGCGGCGGCAGCGGCGAGCTGCAAGAATGGATGCGTGAGTTCAATCCCGGCCGAGGCTGAGCTCGCGCCGCTTCTGTCGAAAAGCTGGCCGGTGACTTCAGTGTAAATACTGTAAGCACCGGCTTAGGGCAGCGGCCCGCCCGCAGACGTTCCCAGAATGTATGCACGCCGCCCTCGTAAAGCCTGTCCCCAACTGCGCCACGCCAGTATCATTGGCCGATGTGCCTTTAAACGGTGACGGGGGCGAGTGGACAATTTTTTACAGGTCATCCTGCTCGGGATCATCGAGGGCATCACCGAATTCCTGCCCATTTCCAGCACCGGCCATCTACTGATTGCGCAACACTGGCTGGGCCGGCGCTCGGACCTGTTCACCGTGGCCATTCAGGCAGGCGCGATTCTGGCGGTGGTGGTCATTTATTGGCGGCGGCTGTGGAATCTGAGCGTCAATTTCCGGGAGCCGGATAATCGCGACTATCTGTTCAAGCTCACCTGGGCATTCCTGATCACGGTGGCCGGCGGCTTCACCGCCAAGGCACTCGGCCTGGAGTTGCCGGAAACGGTCGCGCCGATTGCGTGGGCCTTGATCATCGGCGGCTTGGCGATTTTCGCGGTCGAGGCCTATGCCGATCGACTCCCGCCGCGCGACACCCTGACTTGGAACGTGGCTACTTGGGTCGGCCTCGCGCAGATCCTGGCGGCGGTGTTTCCCGGTACGTCACGCTCGGCGGCCACTATCTTCGCCGCGATGCTTGCGGGTATGACGTCACGTCCGGCGGCGGCCGAGTTCGCGTTCCTGGTCGGCATTCCGACCATGTTCGCGGCCACGGCCTACGAATCGATGAAAATGATCGAAGCCGGCTCCATGGCCGATGAGAATTTCACCGAGCTGGGCGTGGGCTTCGTGGTCTCGGCCATCGTCGCGTTCATCGCTGTGAAGTGGTTATTGCAATACATTCAAACACACCGCTTCACTATTTTTGCCTGGTATCGCATCGCGCTGGGCGTGCTGTTGCTGGTTGTCGTGTAGGGGAGTCTGGATGCCGAATCGCCTCACTCGCTGGATCATCATCGGGCTGGTGCTCGGTATTGTCAGCGGCTATATCGCTTACGCTCATTTTCCGCAGTCCAGTGCCGGCTATGCCGAGGTGACTGGCTTACTGCCGACCATATTCTTACGTCTGATCAAGATGATCATTGCGCCGCTGGTGTTCGCTACCTTGGTGGTGGGCATCGCCAAGATGGGCGACATCGCCACCGTCGGCCGCGTCGGTGGCAAGGCACTGGCATGGTTCATCGGTGCTTCGTTGGTGTCGCTGACCTTGGGCTTGGTGCTGGTGCAGCTGTTCGAGCCAGGCCGAGCCATGCAGTTGGCGATTCCCGAAGTGACCGCGACTTCGGGCGTGAAGTCGGATGCGTTGTCGTTGAGCGGCTTCATCGCTCACACCATCCCGACCAGCGTCGTCGACGCGATGGCGCGCAACGAGATCCTGCAGATCGTGGTGTTCTCGCTGTTCTTCGGCACCGCCATGGCCGCGCTCGGTGCGCGTAGCAAGATCCTGATCGAAGTGATCGATGTGGTCGCGCACATCATGCTGAAGGTCACGGGCTACGTGATGTTGTTCGCACCGTTCGCCGTGTTCGGCGCGTTGGCCAGCACCGTTGCCAAAGAAGGGCTGGGCATCATCAAGGTGTACGGCATCTTCGTCAGCGAGTTCTATTTGGGCTTGGTGGTGCTATGGGCGTGCATCATCGTCGCCGGCGGCATGGTGATCGGGCCGCGCGTCATCCAACTCATTCGGCGGATCCGCGAGCCCATGCTGCTCGCCTTCTCGACCGCCAGCTCCGAAGCGGCCTATCCCAAGACGCTCGAGGAGTTGGAAAAATTCGGTTGTAGCAACCGCGTTGCCAGCTTCGTGCTGCCGGTGGGTTACTCGTTCAATCTCGACGGTTCGATGATGTATTGCACGTTCGCAATCATGTTCATCGCGCAGGTGTACGGCATCGAACTGACCATCGCGCAACAGATCCTGATGGTGGCCGTGTTGATGCTCACTTCCAAAGGCATCGCCGGCGTGCCACGCGCTTCGCTGGTAGTGATCGCGGCGACCTTGCCGCAGTTCGGCATTCCCGAAGCGGGCATGCTGCTGCTGTTGGGCATCGACCATTTCTTGGACATGGGCCGTACTGCCACCAACGTGCTGGGCAATAGCATCGCCACCGCCGTGGTCTCCAAGTGGGAAGGCGAGTTGCAGCCCGCGAATGCCAATGGCGAGCCGGTGCCTGCCGCCAGCGAGCGGGTCGGCTAAGTCGAGGATGGAGCGGTGGGGCCCCGGCCTCACCGCTCGAAATCTTCACACGTTCTGTCTGTCGGGGCGGCCGGCGGCGTGCTCAAATCGAGCCCTCGCCAATGACGCCACCTTATGAATGAGGCCCGTCCCGATCCCGATCGATTGTTGGCCGCGGTCACCGCCGAGGAAGCGCGGGAGCGACGCGGCAAGCTGAGGATTTTCTTCGGCGGTTCGGCCGGCGTCGGCAAGACCTACTCGATGCTGGAAGCCGCGCATCGGGTGCGTGCCACCGGCATCGATCTGGTGCTTGGATATATCGAGCCGCATGGCCGAGTCGAAACCGAACGGCTCCGAGACGGCCTGGAACAGCTGCCCACTTTGTCAGTCCAGTATCGCGGGCTGATTCGTCACGAATTCGATCTCGATGCCGCGCTTCAGCGCCGGCCCGCCATCTTGCTGGTGGATGAGCTTGCGCATTCCAATCTGATCGAAGGCGAGCCGCCGCCACGACATGCCAAACGCTGGCAAGACATCGAGGAACTGCTCGACGCCGGCATCGACGTGTGGACCACGGTCAACGTTCAACATCTGGAAAGCCTCAACGATCTGGTCGCACAGATCACCGGGGTGCGTCAGCGCGAGACCATTCCCGACCGCATTTTCGCCGAGGCCGACGAAGTCGAACTGATCGACCTGCCGCCTGACGATCTGCTGGGCCGGCTGAAAGCGGGGCGTATCTATTTGGCGGAAGAAGCGCGCACGGCGGCGGATCGTTTCTTTCGCAAGTCCAATCTCATCGCATTGCGTGAGCTGGCGTTGCGGCGGATGGCGGATCGTGTCGACGCAAGCGCCCGTGCCACTGCTACCTCGGACCACGCATCGCGAGCCTGGATGGCGCGAGATCGTTTGCTGGTTGCGGTCGGGCCGGATGAGCAGGCGGAACAGCTGGTGCGTGCCGGCAAGCGCATGGCCGATGCACTCGATGCGGCATGGTCGGTTGTCTATGTGGAGACGCCCGAGCTGCAGCGACTGTCACAACACGAACGCAATCGTCGTATCGACGTGTTGCGGCTCGCTGAATCGCTCGGCGCCGAGACCGTAACGTTGGATGGTCCGACGGCTGCAGAAACGCTGACTCAATATGCGCAGACTCGGAATGCCACTCGAGTTCTCGTCGGTGCGCCTAAGCGGCGTGGTTGGCGAGCTTTGTGGCGAGCGTCTACTGCCACGGCATTGGCGCGACAGGCTAAGGGGTTCGACGTCATCACCATTGCCATCGCCGCAGACGCTGCTCAGCGTGCGACTCAACCTCAAACAGATGCACCCGAGATTGCGACGCTCGTGCATTGGGATCGTTATCTATGGGCGTTCGCGACCACGCTGGTCTGCACGCTGATCGGCTTCGCCATGCTGCCTCGGTTCGAGCCGGTGAACATCGTGATGGTGTATGTGCTCGGTGCCACCGTTGCGGGGGTGCGATTCGGCCGCGGTCCGGCGGTA
>NZ_JAEUPY010000003.1 GCF_016790065.1 Steroidobacter sp. | reverse complement strand
GAATATCAGTTCCACCAACGGTGCCAATCTCACATTGCGTGACGGTACGCCGCTGGGCGCCGCGTTCACTTACATTCCGACGGGCTACGCTGCCAATTCCAATCCCGCTGCGTTGGTGGCCAATGCCGGTCAGTACAATCTGACGTTGCCCTATACCGCGGATTACAGCAAAGGACTGTTGCGACCGTTGGGCAGCGCGCCTCGCATCGCTGCCGTCATGGCGGTCGCGCGCCGTGAAATGACGGAAAAACTAGAGTTATTCTCCGAGTTCTCCTATGGCGTCAACAGCGCCAAGGCGATCTTCAATCCGCTGCTGAACAACTATGTGGTACCGGCCTCGGCGCCGACCAATCCCTTCTTGCAGAGCGTGCGCGTCAGCATTCCGGACAACACTCAAAACAATGCCTTTGAGACTGAGTACACCAGCCGCCGCGCGGTGCTCGGCTTCATTTACGATCTGCCCGGCCATTGGAAGATGGAAGGCGATTACACCTGGAGCCAGGTGCAGAACCGGCTCGATGCGCACTACGCTCGTATCAACAACGCACTGGCGGTTGGCGCGATCAATCCGTTCGTCGATACGCTCGCTTTGCCACTCAACCTCAATCCATATATCAGCGGCCAGGACGGCACGCCGTACTTCTCCGCCGATTCGTACTTGCACGATGTGGGACTGCGCTTGTTCGGCCAGATCGGGCGTCTGCCTGCCGGTGCGCCGGTACTCACGGTGGGCCTGGGCTATCGCAAGGAAGGCATGGACCAGGGGCGCAATACGGGCATCAGCCCGGCGGCGCTGCCGACGGAGAACTTCGATCGCATTTATTTTCCGCAATCTCAGTATGTTTACAGCGCGTACGCCGAATCGTTGGTGCCGCTGGTGTCCGTCGCCAACGCAGTGCCTGGCGTGAAGGAGCTGGATCTGCAATTGGCGGTGCGTAGCGAGCGTTACACCACCGATAGCGGCACCGCCAGCGCGTTGGCCGGTTCTGGGGTAGAGCCGCAATACACACGGGTGCGTTATACATCGACCAACTACACGGCTGGATTGCGCTACGGCGTGGTCGACGGCGTAATGCTACGGGCCAGCTACTCGACGGCGTTTCTGCCGCCTACCTATTCGCAGTTGCTGCCAGGGTCGCTGGTTTCCATCACCACCGTGCAGGTGATCGATCCGCGCCGAGGCAACTCGACCTCGCTTGCCAACGTGCTCTCCGGCGGCAATCCAGACCTGGAGCCGACCGAGACCGACAACCTCAATCTGGGTGTGATTCTGGAACCGCCGTTCGCGCCTGGCCTGCGCATCAGCGCCGACTGGTTCCAGTTCAAGCAAGAGAACGTCATCGTCAGCCCCACGGTGCTGCAAATCGTCAACAGCGAAAGTTTGTTTCCGTCGCGTGTGACTCGC
This sequence comes from Steroidobacter sp., assembly GCF_016790065.1. Classification (GTDB taxonomy): domain Bacteria; phylum Pseudomonadota; class Gammaproteobacteria; order Steroidobacterales; family Steroidobacteraceae; genus Steroidobacter. The sequence goes on along the minus strand of NZ_JAEUPY010000003.1, from coordinate 2,035 downwards.
GAAGCGGCCGCGCCCGGCGATCCTTACGGAGTAGGTGCGATCACACTGATCGATCAGCGGCTGATCAATGGCACGCAGGCCGAGATCAGCGGTATCGACCTGGGATTGAGCTACACCCTGGACACCGACCAGTACGGTAGTTTCCAGTTCGCCGCTGCTGCGACCTTGTTCGATGACTACAAAATCCAGGCCGCGCTCGGGGCGCCTCTGGTGAACAAGGTCAATCGAGTGGCCGACAATGGCCCGCTGCGGGTCAAGGCCAATGCCTCGCTCACCTGGGATCGCGCCGGTTGGAATGCCGGGTGGTTGACCTACTACTTCGGTTCTTACGATCAGTACAACGAAGGCACCGACCTGTACGTGCGCGCCCAAGGAGGGAGCTCGGTGCCGAGCCAGGTGTTCCACGACATGACGGTCGGTTATCGATTTGCGCCGGCTGCGTCACGTTCGATCGCGGCCAGCCTGCTCGATGACGTGAGTGTGCAATTCGGCGTCAAGAATGTGTTCGACAAGGCGCCGGCCTTCGACGCGTTCTACTCGATCACGGCCTACTACAGTCCGTTTGGCGATCCGCGCATGCGCAGCTACTCGCTGTCCCTCTCCAAAGCTTTTTGATTCCATTGGGAAGCGGGGAGATGACAGAGAACACGCGTGCCCGTGCCAGGCGCTGGCCTTTGGGTTTGCTTGCAGGACTGTGCATCGTGGTGGCCGGTGGCGCTCATGCCAGCCGGCCAGTGCCGAGCGCCGCGCTTGATAGATACATCGAGCAAGCGCGGCGCGATTGGCAGGTGCCGGGGTTTGCGGTCGGTGTGATTCGCGACGGTGAAGTGGTGTACGCACGAGGCTTCGGCGTGCGAGAAGCCGGCAAGGATACGCCGGTCGACCTTCACACGCGCTTTCAGATTGGCTCGATGAGTAAGGCCTTCACCGCCGCGGCGCTTGGGCTGCTGGTGGACGACGGCAAGCTGAACTGGGACGACCCGGTCATCGATCATTTGCCGTGGTTTCGTTTGAGCGATCCATGGCTCACGCAACAGGTCACGATCCGCGATCTGGTTGGGCATCGGACTGGAATTTCTGGCGCCTATATCGCACCCATCTCTAACAACGAGATGGTGCGACGAGCGCGGTACGTTGAGGCGATCGCGCCGTTCCGCTCGGAATATCTCTACAGCAATCTCATGTATCGCGTCGCTGGGGCGGTCGTAGCCGAGGTGAGCGGCGGGACGTGGGAAGAGTTCGTTCGCACACGGATGTTTGCTCCACTGCAAATGAACGATAGCGGTGCGAGTCCGTACGATTTCTGGGACGCCGCTTACGTTGCTCCGTGCATGTACTGTCAAGCGCCTGCGGGCATCGCGAGTTTCTCGCAGGCGCGAGTGACCAACGTCGCGATGCCTCACCGGGTCACTCCGACAGGACCCACTCCGTTGCCGTGGCAATCGATCGGCCAGGACGGGTCATCCGGCGCGCTGGTGGCGAGCGTCACCGACATGTTGATGTGGTTGCAGATGAACCTACGCAACGGCGAGTACCACGGTAAGCGTTTCCTGCGCGAAGCCACGTTGCGAGAACTACACGCAACGCAGATGCAGCCGCGGACCGATTACGACTGGATCAAGACGCGTATCGAGCAAGTGGCGGGCAAGCCTCAGTACGCACCGGGCTACGCGATGGGCTGGCGCACCAGTCAGTATCGAAATCTAAAACTGCTGGACCACACCGGTGCCTTGGCCGCCAATCGTGCTTACGGCGCGCTATTGCCCGAGCGCGGCATGGGCGTTGTGATATTGGCGAACGCTCCAGGGCGCGGTAGTGGCGGCATGCACGAAGCCATTGCGCTACGTGTTCTGGATCTGCTGCTGGGGGCGCCGGCTCATGATTGGAGTCGGGATTTCCTGGAGGTGGTCGAGCGTGGCGAGCGCGAGCGGGAGACGGCCGAACAGCGCTTGCAACAGTCGAAGCTACCGGGGACACGGCCCTCGCTGCCGCTGGAAAGTTATGGTGGCGAGTATCAGAACGATTGGTTCGGGCG
>NZ_JAEUPY010000906.1 GCF_016790065.1 Steroidobacter sp. | reverse complement strand
TGGTGGTTGAGGACAACCAGAATCTAGTCGTCAACCTGTTCGGCTATCTGGAGCCACGGTCGTATGTTTTGGATGTGGCGCGCGATGGCGGCGCCGCGCTCGAGTTGGCGTTGACGCAGCAATACGATGCCATCGTGCTCGATTGGATGTTGCCGAAGATGGACGGGTTGACCGTAGTGCGCCGACTGCGCGGAGCCGGCTCGACAGTGCCGGTGCTGATGCTGACCGCGCGCGAGGATCTCGATGACAAGATCTCTGGTTTTCGTGCCGGCGCGGACGACTATGTGACCAAGCCGTTTGCGCTCGCTGAGCTCGAGGTTCGATTGGAAGCGTTGATGGCACGCGCGCAAGGTCGCAAACAAATGCTGACGGTGGCGGACTTGCAGTTCAACATCGCAACTCGCGAGGTACGGCGGGGTGCGCGCGAGCTGCAGCTGTATTCCGCGATCAACAATCTGCTCGAAGCGTTGATGAAGGCCAGTCCCGCGGTGGTTCATCGCCAAGAGCTGGAGACTGTGGTGTGGGGAGAGAATCCTCCTGATAGAGACTTGCTGCGCGCTCATATCTACGAGCTACGCCGACGCGTCGACGGGCCATTCGCCGTCAAACTGATACAGACCGTACCGAAGCTCGGCTACCGAATCGTGGCGCCGGAAGAGGAGTCGGGGTGAGAGGTCGAAGCAGTCTGCGACAGCGGATCGTCGCCAGCGTGATGTGTTACACCTTGTTGATCTCCGCCGCTATCGTAATGCACGGCTACTGGGTCAACGAACAAGCCGAGCAGCGCGTGTGGGAAGGGATGCTCACTAGCGAGTTCGCTCGCTGGATGCAGCGGCACACCGAGCGCGGCGAACCCTGGCGCGATACGGATACTCTGCGGCTGTTCGGCGGCGACTCCGGAGTGCCGGTGCCTGCTGCTTTCGCACGCCTGACGCCCGGCGTGCACGATGAAGTGAGCCATGACGGCCGACTCTATGTGGTTCTGGTTGAAGAAGGGGCGCAGGCACACGCCGTCCTGGCTCTGGATATTTCAGAAATGGAGCGTCGCGAGTCGACATTGGCCGTGGCGATGCTGTTGTCCGGGCTTGCCGTGATCGCGTTTCTTGCAGGCATGACTTATTTCGGGGCGCAATGGTTGGTCAAGCCGCTGGCCTTGCTGAGCGCGAACATTCGTAACCTGCGTCCCGTGGCAAGAGATCAGCAGCTGGCCGTCGATGCGAACGATCCAGAGGAAATCCGTGTCATCGCTGCGGCGTTGAACGAGTACCTACGCAATATCGACCGCTACGTGGAGCGAGAGCGTTCCTTCCTGAATACCGCCAGTCACGAGCTACGCACGCCGATCGCGGTCATTGCCGGCGCCGCTGAAGTTGCCATCGAACAAGCCGACTTTGCGCAGGTCCGCCCGCATCTGGCTCGCATCCTGGCCACGTCGCGAAGCATGCAGGACTTGTTGGCGTTGCTGTTGTTGTTGGCAAGGGATCCAAAAAGATTACAAGCCAGTGCGACGCGAGTCGACCTGTCGCAATTGGTGCCGCACATCGTGGCCGATCATGTGCATCTCACTCAAGGCAAGGAGTTGTCGTTCGCCTACGGCGACATGCCGGCCGCGGAGCTGAATTTACCCATACCGATCGTGCAAGCCGCGGTTGGCAACTTGATACGCAACGCCATCGAAAACAGCGACCGAGGCACGATCAGGATCTCGATAAACTCAGATCGAACCTTGAGTATCGAGGATCCCGGGGCCGACATGTCCGCTACCGAGCGCAGTCAGTTGCATGCTCGGCTAGCCAGAGCCGGCGCTCACTCCAAAGACGGCATCGGGCTGGATTTGATTGCACGACTGTGTGAGCACTTGGGCTGGACGCTCAGGTTCGAGGCTGGCGTTACGGGCGGTACGGTCGCGAGCTTGAATTTTCAGGCAGGGAAGCACATCTCCGACTATCGTCTCAGTCCGGCGAGTACGTCGCTGGCCGTCGATCCAAACACCGTCTGCAGTCCGTCACGGAATGCGCTTCGCGCGCGAGCCAATAACGACTGAGCTGCGGTCACTCCGACGCCCAAGCGTGTGCCGATCTCCTCGACGCTGCGGCCCTCGATATATTTCCATTCCAGCACATCGCCGTACCGTTCCGGCAAGCCGTCCAGCAGTCCTTGCACGATCCGACGGGCAGCGTCCGCATCGTAGTTGTGCTGCGGGTCGACCGAGGCCGGTGCGGCAACGGACTCGAGTGCTTCGCGCATTCCAGGGGTGTCATCGATCAGCACCAGATTTTCTTGATGCTTACGATGGGCGCGCAGGTGGTCGACTATTTGCCGGCGACAGATCTGGCATAGCCAACTGAACAACGCTGCCTCGCCGCGAAACCCGGCAAGTCCACGCATGGCTTTGGACAACGTCGCTTGCACCACCTCTTTGCATGCCTCGGCGTCGTGGTTGAGCCGAGGCAGCGCGAATCGATAGATGCGTGGAAAGTAAGTCTCGAAAAAACGGCGAAACGCAGCTTCATCGCCGTCCAACATGGCTGCGATCAGTTGCGCATCGGTGCTTGCTTCGAGAGTCACGTTTGGTTTGGCTGACGCGCAGCGGCACTCTGCTTGGGCATCGAACCGCAGCATATGTCGGCTTCGGAACGGCGGCTGCCGATTGATCTACTTGGACTCGATGTGCCTAACCGAGACCGTCGGTGTAGCAGCCGCATTTTGTCGCCCGCGCGAGCGGGCGCCGTCGAATTGGCGACCCGGCAACCTACACCGAGCGATGTCAAAGATTTGTGAGATGGGGCCGGCTCGGCCGGAGATGAACAACGAGTTATTGAATAAATAATCTCAAATTGACATTGAATAATAAGTTGCTATATAGATAACAACGTCGAAACCGTGGGATGGCACCGGGCATCGACGACGCAGTGGCTACATCACACTGATTAGAACAATGGGAGATCCGGTCATGTTGCTTGGCTTCAAATGTGGCACTACCCAGGGTGCGCGTGGCCGCACCGCGCGGCTGCTGGCGCTGGCATCGGCGTCCAGTTTTGGATTCGTGACTTGCACTGTGTTGGCGCAGGCTGCAGGAGACAGCCTGGATATGCTGGAAGAAGTGGTGGTCACCGCGGAAAAGCAGGGGCGCTCGCTGCGCGAAACAGCCACCAGCGTGTCAGTGTTCGACGAGCAAGCGCTCGAGACCCAGCCTGGTCTCGCCGCGCTCAGCGATGTGATCACGCGCCTGCCCAACACCAGCAGTTTCGGCAAGAGCGGCATCGTACCCACGGTTCGTGGCGTAGACGGCACCGGCCCGGCGCTCGGTGCTACCGCATTCTTCGCGGGCACTCGCAATCGGCTCAATGTGCAGGTGGATGGCCGGGCGTTGAGCTACAACGAAGTCGCTTACGGCGATGCGCAGATGTGGGATGTTGCACAGGTGGAAGCGCTGCGCGGTCCACAGAGCACCTTGCAAGGTCGCAACGCCATTGGCGGAACCATTGCCATCAAGACTCAGGATCCCACGTATGAGTTCGGTGGCGCTGCGCGAGCGGTGTTCGGCAATCAGGATCTCCGGCAGGGCTCGATTGCATTGTCGGGACCGGTGGTGTCGGAGCAGGTGGCCGTGCGTTTCTCCGCCGACCATCGCGAGTACGACAGCTACGTAAAGATGACGTCGCCCACGGTCTATGGAAACAAAGAACCCGAGCACTACACCGCAACCACCCTGCGCGGCAAAGTGCTGATCGAGCCAGCAGCGCTAAGCCAACTGCGCGCACTGCTGACGGTCTCCTCGGTGTCCTTCGAAGGTCCGCAAGTGGAGCGTGTGCGTCGTCCGTTCGACGATCACATCAGCTCTCTGGGTGCCGGCGAACCGGTGCACAAGCCCAAGGCTGTGAATGGCACGCTCAGTACTTGGTGGACGTTCAGCGATGCGCTGGCGTTCGAGAACACGCTCTCCTATACGGACTTTCGTTTCCAGCGCTTCGCGTTGAGTGCGCCGGCGGAGATCAACGGCGACGAGTTCTCCTGGGAGCCGCGTCTGCGAGTGAAGTCCGGTAGCGGCAAGCTCAACGCGCTGTTCGGCGGCTATTTCTACGATGCCCAACAGTCGGAGACCATCAACTTCGGCGGCCCGAATTTCTATCGGGACGAGACTCAGACGATCGCACTGTTTGCCGAGGCCGATATTGCGCTGACCGACCAACTGAAACTCGTGGTCGGGGCACGCGGCGAACAGGAGGACCGGCTGCGCAACAACGTCGGCAATGCTCTGTTCCGAGTCAGTCTCGATGACAGCACGCGGGTGTTTTTGCCGAAGCTGGGATTGTCCTATCAGTTTGCCGACAAGACCAACGTCGGTTTCATCGTCTCGCGCGGGTACAACGGCGGCGGCGCCGGCTTTACCTTCGAACCTCCATTCGTCAACTTCGAGTTCGATCCCGAGTATGTGTGGAACTATGAGATTTACGCGCGTAGCGACATCGGGCGCGGCGTGTTCCTCACCGCGAACGTGTTCTATTCCGACTATAAGGACATGCAGATCCCGTTCGACAACAATCCGGATCCGGCATTGATGTCGCAAATCATCCTCAACGCCGACAAGGTCACCACCACCGGCGCCGAAGTGGGGCTGCGATGGCAGGTGGCCGATTCGTTCCGGATCTCGGCTGACCTCGGCGTGTTGGATACCAGCATCGACGCTCCAGCCGCGCCGATCGATGGTGGCGAGCTGGCGCGTGCCGCGAAGCTCACGGGCGGGCTCGGCTGGGTCTACGGTGGCGCGTCGGGATTCGAGCTGTCGATGGATGCTCGCTACTCCGGGAAATATTTCTCGGATGAGCTGAACGATCCACGCGGGCGCATCGATCCTTATTGGACCGCCAA
>NZ_JAEUPY010000903.1 GCF_016790065.1 Steroidobacter sp. | reverse complement strand
GGCGGCGGCAAGATCCAGTTGCCGTAATACGCCCCATGATCGTGCGCGAGGCCTGCTAGCGGGGCCTCGCGTTGGTGCATCCCGACCCAAGTGCACCGCTGCACTCACAAACTCCGCCCACAAACTACGCATAGTCAGCGCCGTCACGCGCTGGCACGCTTTTCGCTCCCTTCCCCGACACAAGTTTGAGCCTGCGGCTGCGTTGAGCCGGGCTCGCCTGAGCCGAAATGAGTCGGCTCGGGCTACAACAGAGGTCTGGATGGCGGCGACCCCGTACGATGAGATGCATGCTGGCGACGGCGCAGTGCGCGAGCACTACAAGACCTTCGCCTCCTGGCTGGCGCGCACGCCGAGCGAACGGGTGGCTCACAAGCGGGCCGAGGCCGATACCCTGTTCCACCGCGTCGGCATCACCTTCGCCGTCTATGGCGAGGAAGCCGGCACCGAGCGGCTGATTCCCTTCGACATCGTTCCGCGCATCATCCCGGCCAGCGAATGGAAACTGCTGGCCGCCGGCTTGAAGCAGCGAGTGCGCGCGCTCAACGCGTTCATCAACGACATCTACCACGCGCAGGACATCTTGCAGGCCGGGCGCATTCCGCCGGAGCAGGTGTTGTGCAACGGCCAGTATCGGCCGGAGATGCAGGGCATCGACGTGCCAGGCTCTATCTACGCGCACATCGCGGGCGTCGACGTGGTGCGCGCCGGCGCTGGCGAGTTCTACGTTCTCGAAGACAATTTGCGCGTGCCTTCGGGCGTGTCCTACATGCTCGAAGATCGACGCATGATGATGCGTTTGTTTCCTGAGTTGTTCGCGCTGCATTCGGTGGCGCCGGTCGAACACTATCCCGACTTGTTGCTGGAGAACTTGCGCAGCGTTGCTCCGTCAGGTGTGAACGATCCGACGGTAGTGCTGCTGACGCCGGGCGCATACAACAGCGCTTACTTCGAACATGCCTTCCTGGCGCAACAGATGGGCATCGAGTTGGTCGAGGGACAGGATTTGTTCGTCGACGACGAGTTCGTGTACATGCGCACCACTCGTGGCCCGCAGCGAGTGGATGTGATCTATCGACGCATCGATGACGACTTTCTGGATCCGCTGGTGTTCCGGCCGGATTCCATGCTGGGCATTCCCGGCTTGCTGGCGGCATATCGCGCCGGACGAGTCACGGTTGCAAATGCCATCGGCACTGGCGTGGCGGATGACAAATCGATTTATCCGTATGTGCCGGACATGATCCGGTTTTATCTCGGCGAAGAACCGCTGTTGTCGAATGTGCCGACGTTTGTTTTGCGCCGGCAGGAAGATCTCGAATACACGTTGGCTCACTTGTCGGAGCTGGTGGTCAAGGAGGTTCATGGCGCCGGCGGTTACGGCATGCTCATCGGGCCCGCCGCTTCCAAAGATGAGTTGGCGGCGTTTCGTCAGCGCATCCTGCGCTCGCCGGAAAAGTACATCGCTCAACCGACGCTCGCGCTATCGGCGTGTCCCACCTTCGTCGATGCCGGCATCGCGCCCCGGCACATCGATTTGCGACCGTTCGTATTGTCAGGTCGCGATGTGACCTTGGTGCCCGGAGGTTTGACGCGAGTGGCGTTGCGAGAAGGATCGCTGGTGGTGAACTCGTCGCAGGGCGGCGGCACGAAAGATACGTGGGTGTTGGAGCAATGAACGATCTGCGCGTAACGCCGCCACAGATTTTTCTTTTCATTGAACTCGTTTTTCCCGAAAGGAAAAACAAAATGAATACTGCTGGGCGAGTGCGCCTGAAAGGCGTACGAGCATGCTGAGCCGCACCGCCGATCATCTCTATTGGATGGCCCGCTACACCGAGCGGGCCGAAAACCTTGCTCGCATGCTCGACGTGAACTCTCGCATGTCGTTGCTACCGCAAGGCTCGGAAGTGGTGGAGCAAGGTTGGATCGCGACCTTGACCATCATCGGGCTGATGGACGCCTTCCGGCAGCGCTACGACTCAGTGACCCCATCGAACGTCATCGCTTTCATGGCCTTCGATCGCGATAACCCACTGAGCATCTACAGCTGTCTCCGCGCAGCTCGTGAGAACGCGCGAGCAGTGCGTGGCACGCTCACTTCAGAAATCTGGGAAACGTTGAATGCCACGTGGCTGGAAATGCGCGTGGCCAGTCTGCGGTCGTCCAACGACGCCGAAGTGGGCAACTTCTTCGAGTGGGTGAAGTATCGCTCGCACGTGGCCCGCGGCGTCATTCAGGGCACGATGTTGCGCGATGAGGCCTGGCATTTCGCTTGGTTGGGGACCTATCTCGAACGCGCCGATAGCACCGCCCGCATTCTGGACGTGAAGTATCACCTGCTGCTGCCTCATGGCGAGCAGGCCGGTGGCGCAACGGATTATTACCAATGGAGCGCGTTGCTCCACTCGGTATCCTCCTTCGAGATCTACCGTCGCGTGTACCGCGACTTGATCACGCCACGTCGCGTCGCTGAGCTGCTGGTGTTACGCGACGACATGCCGCGTTCGCTACGACGGTGCATGTCGCAAGTCCATATGCATTTGCAGTCGGTGCGTAATTCGCAGTCGGCGGAAACCGAGAGGCGGGCTGGCGAGTTACAGGCGTCGCTGCATTTCGGTCGGATCGACAGCGTGTTCGAGATCGGGTTGCACGAATACCTGGTGCGCTTCCTCGGCCAGGTGAGCGACCTGGGCGACCGCGTCTCGCGGGACTTCCTGGTTTCGGCGACCGACTAATTACGGGACAGCGGCATGCAACTCCACATCCGACACGAAACGTTCTATCGCTACGGCGAGCCGGTCAAACGCAGTGTCCAGAATCTGCGCCTGACGCCCCGTCGCGATCCCATCCAGCGAGCGATCAGTTGGAACCTGGCCGCGCCGGGGCGGTATCGGTCGCAAGTCGACGCGTACGGCAACATCGTGCATCTGTTGACGCTCGATGGTCCGCATCGCGAGATTCGCATCGTGGTCACCGGCGTGGTGGAAACCGAAGACCACGCCGGCGCATCGCTGCCCGACGAAGGCAAGATTTCCCCGCTGGCGTTTCTGGCGGAGACGCCGTTGACGCGGCCTGACGAGGCCATCGTCGGCTTCGCTCGCCCGAAATTACAAGGTGGCGGCGAGCTACGCGACAAGTTGCTCGGGCTGGCCGAAGCGGTGTGTGAAGAAGTGCGCTATGAAAAAGGCGCCACTGATGTGCACGAGTCGGCTTCGCGCGCGTTCGCACGAGGTGCGGGTGTTTGCCAGGATCATTCGCATATCTACATAGCTTGTTGTCGCAGCGCCGGCATTCCAGCGCGCTACGTCAGCGGGTACTTTTACACCGGCCGGGACGGCGAGATCGCCAGTCACGCGTGGGTCGATGTTTGGACCGGGCGCGAGCAAGGCTGGATGTCCGTCGACGTCACTCATCGCACGCCCACCGATGGCCGGCATTGCCGGTTGGCGGTGGGGCGCGACTACCTCGACGCCTGCCCGGTGCGTGGCGTTCGACGCGGCGGTGGTGCGGAAGAGATGCAAGTTGCGGTAAGCATCGCGGCGTCAGCGCAGCAGTGATGGGTTTATAGTTCGTCTCCGGGCAATGCTGCCCGCTTTTCGTCGGTTGCTAGCTATGACTTATTGCGTAGGCATGCTGCTCGATGCCGGGCTGGTGTTTCTTTCCGACTCGCGCACCAACGCGGGCGTCGATCAGATCAGTACGTTTCGCAAAGTGACCGTGTTCGAGCGGCCGGGCGAGCGCGTCATGGTGCTGCTCACCGCCGGCAATCTGGCCATCTCGCAGGCGGTCGTGAACATCCTGCACGAGCATGCCGACGATCCAGGCGCGAGTATCTGGGGTGCCAAGAGCATGGTCGAAGCCGCCATGGCCGTTGGCGAGGCACTGCGCGAGATTCATCGTCGCGACGCCGACGCGCTCAAAGAGCATCACATCGAGTTCAATGCGTCGCTGATTTTTGGCGGCCAGATCGGCACCGAACAACCCAGACTGTTTTGTATTTACGCCGCCGGCAATTTCATCGAGGCGACCGCCGACACGCCGTACTTCCAGGTCGGCGAGTCCAAGTACGGCAAGCCCATTCTGGATCGCGTGATCTCTCGCTCCACCAGCCTGGCGCAAGGCGCGAAGTGCGCGCTGATTTCCATGGACTCGACCATTCGATCCAACTTGTCGGTGGGCGTGCCGTTGGACCTGTTATCGATTCGTCGTGACGATTTGAAAGTTCACAGCCACGTGAACATCGACGAGAACCACGCCTACTTCAGAATGATCCGCACGCGCTGGAGCGAAAGCCTGCGCCACGCGTTCCACGAGATCCCCGACCCGGAGTGGATGCGGCGGAGCTGATCGCGCTCCGCCAAAGCTCGCTTAGCGCGCTACCAGCTCGTACTGCGACAGAGCAGCGGTGATGGAAGGCGCACCGCCAGCTGCTGCAGGGGCTGCAGCGGGAGCGGCGTCAGCGGTGGGGGTGCCACCCGCAGGAGCGCCACCCACAGGAGCGCCAGTGCCGCCGGCCTCGGCGACCGGAGCAGACTCGGGGTCAGTGGCATGAGGCGGTTGTACGCTGAGTAGCGTGCCGTTCTCATGCATGATGGCTTCTTCGGTGCGGCGGTTCATCACGATGATGCTGATGCGACGGTTCACCGGGCTGTCGGGCACGGCGCTGTCGAGCAGCACGCTCGATGCAAGACCCACCACGCGACCCACTTTCTCCGGCGGCAGGCCACCGGCGAGCAATGCGCGACGAGCAGCGTTGGCGCGGTCGGCTGACAATTCCCAGTTGCTGTAGTTGTTGGCGATGTACGGTTTGATGTCGGTGTGACCGCTGATGCTGATGCGGTTCGGCACGTTGTTGATGATGTTCGACAGCTCGAACAGGATCTTGGTGCTGTAGTCCTCGAGCTTGGAGCTGCCGAGCGGGAACATCGAGCGCCGATCGTGATCGACGATCTGAATGCGCACGCCTTCGGGCGTGATGTCCAACAGGATCTGATCCTTGAACTTCGCCAGCGCTTCACGCGCGTCGATCGCTTCTTTCAATTGATCCATGAGCGAGTTGAGACGCTCCGCGTCGATCTGCTCGGCGCGTTTCTCCGCGGCGTCATCGCTGACGGTGACGTTTTCTTTGGGCGGGCCGTCTTCAGAAGCCGCATCGGTATGCAGCTCCATGCCGCCGCCCAGCTGAATCATGCTGGTGCTGGCGCCGCCGGGGCCCTGAATGGACGTGGGCGAGGGCACGGTGCTGGTACCCGGCACCGCCGAAGGATTGTTGAAATATTCCGAGATGGCGCCTTTCTGTTCCTGGGTGGTGGAGCCCATCAGCCACATCAACAGGAAGAACGCCATCATGGCGGTGGCGAAGTCGGCGAAGGCCACTTTCCACGAGCCGCCATGGTGCGCATGGCCGCCCTTCTTGACCTTCTTGATGATGATCGGGGCGAGTTCGCCGTCCGCACTCTTAGCCTTGGCCATGACGTGGGTCCCGCAGCCTTAAGCTTTCTTACCGCGCAGCTGGGCTTCGAGATCCTTGAAGCTCGGACGCAGATCGGCAGGCGTGGACTTGCGACCGAACTCGATCGCGACCTGCGGCGGATGACCCTGCAGGAAGCCCATGATGCAGGTCTTGATGGTGGTGTAGAACGCGGTCTCATCGCGAGCGCGACGTTCCATGGCCGTGCTCATCGGACCGAGCAGACCGTAAGCCAGCAAGATGCCGAGGAAGGTACCGACCAGCGCGGCCGCCACCTTGAGGCCGATTTCTTCCGGCGGGCCGCCGAGCGCGCCCATGGTGTTCACGATACCGAGCACCGCGGCCACGATGCCGAAGCCGGGCAACGAGTCGGACACTTTGTTGAGCGCCTGGGCCGGCTCTTCGCCGCTGTGATGATGGGTTTCGATTTCCAGATCCATCAGCGCTTCGAGCTGATGCTGATCCATGTCGCCGCTGATGATCAGCCGCAGATAATCCTGAATGAATTCGACGGCGTGATGATCACCCATGATCAACGGCCGCTTCTTGAACAGATCGCTCTTGGCCGGATCTTCGATGACGCGTTCCAGGCCCATCATGCCTTCCTTACGCGCAATCGACAGCAATTCGTACATCACTGAGAACAGCGCCAGGTAATGATCTTTCTTGTAAGGCGAGCCTTTGAGCAGGCCGCCGATGCCGGCGCCGACGCGCTTGGAGACGCTGAACGGGTTGGCGATGATCAACGCGCCGACCGCGGCGCCGCCGATGATGACTAGTTCCGAGGGCTGCCAGAGAGCCGCCAGTTGACCGCCATGGACAGCGAAGCCGCCCAACACGCAGCCGAACACCACCACGATGCCGAGGATAAGATTCATTGCTTATAGGACCAAGATCAGCACGCGGTTAAGGCCCGCACAGATGTTGATTCGGCATAATCCGCGTGGGCTTGAGCCGGCCAAGCTGCAGTAAATGCGCTGTTTGTACCTAAGACTTAACCTGAACCGGTTGTTTGGTCATCGAATACAGGGACTTAGCTCAGGTGAGCGGACTTTTATGAAGAATCTGCGCAAACGTTTGCAGCAATGGTCCTGGCTGGCGCTGGGTGGCTGTCTGATGGCGGCTACAGCGTTGGCGCAGTCGCTCACTGTCATCGATTTAAAGCATCGGCGCGCCGAGGATTTGATCCCGGTGTTGCAACCGTTGTTAGAGCAAGGCGGCGCGCTCAGCGGCCAGGATTACAAGCTGTTTGTTCGCACCAGCAATGCCAACCTGGCGCAGCTGCGCTCGGCGCTCGAACAGTTGGATAAACAACAGCGACAGTTGTTGGTTTCTGTGCGACGGAGCACAGCACAAGACCTGCAACGCGAGCAGGCATCGGCGTCCGGCACGCTGCGCACCGGCGACGGCAGTTTCTCAGTCAACGAACGACCGCGTGCCAGCTCCGGCGCCACGGTGCGTGCCGGCGAACGTAACGTGCAAACCCAAGGAGCGAGCGTCTCGAGCGTGCAAGTGCTGGCCGGCAGCTCGGCCTTCATCGCTACCGGGACCAGCGTGCCGATTGTGACGGCCGTCGCAGTTGGCGGCGGTCGCAGGCCGTTTGTTGCGGGCACCATCGAGCAGCGCAATCTGCAGCGAGGCTTCACGGTTACGCCGCGCGTCAATGGCGATCAGGTGATATTGGATATCTCACAACAAGATGAGCGCGTCACCGGCGGCGGCATCCAGTCGCAGTCGTTAAATACTCAAGTGACCGGGCGGCTGGGTTCCTGGATGCAGTTGGGCGGTGTGAGCGAGTCCTCGAGCCAGACCAACAACGGCGTACTCAGCCGGAGCTACAGCACCGGCAGCAATGAGCTGTCGATCTGGGTCAAGGTGGATGCCCCGTAGCGTCTGATGTGACCGGCGCACTGCAGCCCGCTACAGGGCGGCAGTACGCTGCGCGCCATGTTTGCTCATTGGCGAATCCTGGTGGCGTTGGGAGCCTTCGGTGCGGGTGTGGCCGCGCTGGTGGAAGGCCGTGCCATCGATCATCCGCCCGGGGTGCTGGTCGAGGCCGAGCCGTGGCAACGGTTGGTCGAGCGGCCGGCGTTCCCCCATGGGAAATATCAGCTGACGCCGCTGGCCGAGTTCGACGTCGAAGCCCGCGTGCTGTCGGTGGAGAAATATCGAATGGACGGCGGCGCTGCCGTGTCGCCCATCGATTTCGCGCTGGGCTGGGGCCCGATGTCCGATACCGCGGTGCTATCGCACTTTCGAATTCGCCAGGGCGGGCGGTTCTTTTCCATCTATCCCGATGAGCAGGCGCTGGACCTCAAGACCGCCATGCTCAACGCGTCCAACATGCATCTGATTCCGGCCAACGATTTGATCGAAGATCGTTTGCAGCGGGTCAAGCCGGGCAACATCGTGCGCTTGCGCGGCCAACTGGTCAGCGTGGTGGGGCCGAACAATTTCACCTGGACCAGTTCGCTCACTCGTACCGACACCGGCAATGGCGCGTGCGAATTGTTCTATGTGGAGTCGCTGGAAAGACGTTGAGCGTGCACCGGTAACACGCACCGGACCAACAGGCCGGGACGGTTGTCGAGCAACTCGATGCTGGCACGATGCAACCGCATCACCGCGGCCACCAGGCTCAGGCCCAAGCCGCTGCCGACTTGATCGCGGTCGCGTTCCAAGCGAACGAATGGTTGCAGAATACGAGTGCGATCCAATTCCGGAATGCCCGGACCGTTGTCGGCCACCGTCAAGGTCACTGCGTCGCCGAGGGTGAGCACGCCCGCTTCGACTTTGCCGCCTTCGGGCA
>NZ_JAEUPY010000172.1 GCF_016790065.1 Steroidobacter sp. | reverse complement strand
GGTGGGGCCGGAAGGTCGGCAACAGTTGGTGCGCATCACGCGTAAAGTCGATGAGCGCCGGGGCGATGAGTTCGTGAAGGAGACGCTGGGCTTGGTCAGTTTCGTGCCATTGCTGAAGGGCCTGAACTGAAGGCTGTGGGCCGGTGGCTAGCGCCATGGCTGCTCGCGCTGAGCTTATTGGCCGGCTGTTCATCGACGCCTGACCGGCCGGTCACGTACACCGTCAAACGCGGCGACACTCTGTATTCCATCGCGTACCGGCACAAAGTCGATTACAAAGAACTGGCCAGTTGGAATCGGATCGGCCGGGATTATGTGATTCATCCCGGACAAACATTGCGTCTGTATCCGCCTGGCAGTAAAGGCGCGCGCACTTCAACACCTCCCAAAGCTTCCGGACGTTCGGCCACTCCGCCGAAAGCGCCGACGTCGCCGCGTCAGCCCGCGATACCGGTGGGTCCACCTGTGCAATGGCAATGGCCAGTCAGCGGCGGCACGGCCACGCTCACATCGCGACCCAACGGCGGCAATGGCTTGATGATCGTCGGCAAGTTGGGTGATGACATTCGTGCCGCCGGCAGCGGACGCGTCGTATACACGGGCTCAGGTCTATTGGGTTACGGCCAGCTGGTCATCGTTAAGCACAACGAAAGCTATCTCAGTGCTTATGGTCACTTGCAAGCAGTGCTGATCAAGGAAGGCGATGCGGTCGCGGCCGGGCAGCGGATTGCGACCATGGGCAACGGACCGCAAGGCTCGCCGCAGCTGTATTTCGAAATCCGGATCAATGGCACGCCGGGCAATCCGCTCACATTGTTACCGCAACGCTGAGGAATAGGCTGGCCCGATTGTTGCCCGAGAGCGGGTGGTACGGATCATCAGCCCCCAGGGCTTTCGCGAAGCGAACAACAGTTGCGCTACACGCGATCGTGTGTCTAAATCCGCCCCCACTGTCGCCGGACATCCACACTGGGTGACTCGGAGAAGACGCGGGGGCGGAGGGGGATTCGAGGAAACAGCGCGAAGAAGAACAAAAGCAAAAGAAAAAGAATATTCCGTCAGGCAATGTCTCCAGTGGAGCGGCCGGGCGAGTTGGGTCGAACGATCTTCAGTCCCTCGCGTCTTCTCCCGGTCATCCTGTTCAGTAGGGTGACCGGGAGAATGTTCTTCGAATCTTCAGCTACTGTTTCTCAGCAGCAACGCTGCCACCACGGTTCTGCCTTCGCTGGCCAGGATGTTATACGTCCGGCAGGCGGCGCCTGTGTCCATCACCTCGCAGCCGATGCCTCGTTCCAGCACCGCACCTAGTACCTCGGGTGCCGGGAACTCCTGGCGCGGGCCTGAGCCGATCACGATCACTTCGGGCTTCATCGCGATCGCCGGCTGCAAGTCATCCAGC
Organism: Steroidobacter sp.; assembly: GCF_016790065.1. Lineage (GTDB taxonomy): Bacteria > Pseudomonadota > Gammaproteobacteria > Steroidobacterales > Steroidobacteraceae > Steroidobacter. The sequence continues at coordinate 1,826 of NZ_JAEUPY010000172.1, read as the reverse complement.
GACAACTCGGCCATGGTTTGTGGCCGCCAATCGCTGACGATCCGATCGGCCTTCACCAGACAACTGCGCTGAAACAAGGTCTCGCCGATCCGCACCTCACCGGGGGCGTAGGAGCGAATCAGGTTGATGCCGCCAATTTTCTCGTCGGTCAGTTTCATTGGGCTAACATAGCGCAGGTCGCCGCCGCGCTAAAGATGTTGAAGACGCTGACTTCCCTGACGTTACTGGTTCCCGATCTGAATCCCTTGAGAGAGTGGGAAGGCACCGCTGTCGCTCAGTGGTCGCAGCTGTCGCGTCTTGCTGGCCGAGGGGCGGTGAGCAAGCGAGCAATCGAGCCGACCCACGATCCATTGCAGGCGGCCGTGCTCGACGCACTTCAACTCCGTGATGTTGCCGATAGGTATCCCAGCGCGCCGCTCATCGGCACTGCGCTGAAGAGCCCCCGTGCCGGTGGTTTCTGGCTGCGAGCGCAGCCTATACACTTCGCCGCGGGTCTGGATCGGCTGACGACGGTGCCGCTGCGTGGGCAAGCCCGCATGAGTGCGGCTGAGCGTGAAACCTTGTCGCCGACGCTGGTCGATCATTTGCAGTCCACCGGTTTCGAGTTGTTCGACGGCGCCGACGGCGAATGGCTCTTGCGTAGCGAAGCGCCGTTACAAGTGCAGACGGTGTGTCCAGAGTTCGCTGCAGCGAATCCCGGTGCAGACATTTTGCCGCGTGGACGCGATGCGGGTGGGCTGCGGCGTTTGATGACCGAGCTACAGATGTTGTTACACGAACATCCGGTCAGTGCGCGGCGACAGCTGCGAGGGTTGCCGACCTTGAATGCGATTTGGCTGCATGGGGAAGGCATGTTGAGTGATGTGACGGCGCAGTCGTTGCCGCAAGCGTGGTCTGACGATGTTTATTTACGTGGGATTTATCGATTGCATGAGCAGCCTGTGAACGACCGACCCGCCGATGCCGCGGCACTGCTGAAACAAATCGCAGGGCCGACGGTTGCGATGATCGATGCAGCGGATGCTGAAACGTTGGAAACAAACTGGCTCGCGCCTCTCAGTCGCGCGCTGATGAGCGGCGCCATTTCGAAACTCACGGTCATACTCGATGGCTGGCAGGTGACTGCCGACCGCGCCGCCATGTTCAAACTATGGCGTCGTGAATTGCCACCGGCGCGATGGGCCGCATGTTGAATCGCACGATCCGTCGCCGCGCAGTCGATGAGTCTCAGGCACTGCCTGGCGATCTGCATCCGCTGTTGAAACGGTTGTATTCGAATCGCGGCGTCAACGAAGCCGACGATTTGGACTTGGGTCTGGCGAAGCTGATTCCAGTCAGTCGGCTCAGCGGTATCGATGCTGCGGTGGATTTGTTGTGCGAACACTTTCGTAGCGGCAGTCGCATCGTGGTGGTCGGCGACTTCGATGCCGACGGTGCCACCAGCACGGCGCTGGTGGTGCGTCAGTTGCGCCGGCTCGGCTTCAAACAAGTCGACTTCCTGGTGCCCAATCGCTTTCAGTACGGCTACGGCCTGACACCGGAGATCGTGCAGCTCGCGGCGGAATCGAAGCCGGCGCTGATCGTTACTGTCGACAACGGCATCTCCAGTCATGCGGGCGTGGCGATGGCCACGTCGCTGGGTATTCAAACGTTGATCACCGATCATCATTTGTCGCCCGCGACGCTGCCGGCGGCGAACGCCATCGTGAATCCCAACGCGCCGGGCGATACGTTTCCCAGTAAAGCGCTGGCCGGAGTCGGCGTGGCGTTTTATTTGATGGCGGCGCTGACTCGCACCATGCAGGAGCGCGGGCTGTGCGTGAATC
>NZ_JAEUPY010000882.1 GCF_016790065.1 Steroidobacter sp. | reverse complement strand
CCTTCGTCGCGCGATCGCGCGACCGTTGGGTCCCATCCCTGGGCGCACTGCGACGAAAAGGTCCCTCTTTTTCGACGCTGCCTGGAGCAGGTAGGTCGCTCCCAGCGGCGCCTTGACGTTCGCGGTGCTTGTTACGCTTCGGAAGGGAGATCAGACGCGTTCTCCCTCTGTCCTCTCATTCGTCGTCTTTTTCTCAATACTTCGCGTAACTCTTCTCTTCGACGATCTTCGAGCCCAGCTTCGTATTGATCGTCTTTTTCACCGCGGCTCGTTCGTCGTTGCGGATGTATACGGCTCGGGCCAGTTCGATGAATTGTTGGTCGAACTGTTTTTGCCGTTCTTTATCTCGGATGTCGTCCTCGATATCCCACAGCTGCTTGTTCACATCTCGCAACTGTTTCCATTCAGCGTCGATGTTGGTGCTGGCATAGGCCGACGCCTGCCAGGTCTCCTGCAGTAACTGCAGTTCGATTTTCACATTGGCGAGCTTGGTGGCGTCGCTGATGTTGGCGGCTTTGATTTCCAGGATGGTGATCTTGTCGATCAGTTCGCCTGGGGAAACGGGGACTTTGATTTCGGTGCTCATGGATTTGCTCGCAGGGTCAGGCCAGGCCCCAATAGCCCAGCCGTTTGCGGATTTTGATCTTACGCCACCAATTGCTTGGTTTCGGCTGGCGATTGCGGCCGCCGGCGGCGATGAATTCGTCGACGGCATCTAGGACTCGCTCGCACGAGTGGCCGTCGCGGTAAGGATGAATCGAGTCGGCGTACTCACGCACAGCTCGCATCAGCTCGGGCGGGCGAGCCAATGCCTTCTCGATGGCAGGCAGCAGCAACTCCGGTGAGTCGATGTCGATGAGTTGCGGGCCGGGGCGGCGGTTCTTGAACGTCACCACGGGCTTGTAGGTCAGCAGGAACTCGTTGAGCGCTGACGATGTGTCCGAGATCATCATGTCGACCTGAGGGAACAAGTCGAGGATGTTGTCCTCGGTGGCGAAGCGCAGGTACTTGCCTTCCAGTGCGCGATATTTGGCAACCGTCTCAGGCGCGCTCTTCGGATGTAACGTCACGATCCAGCGCCAGCGGCCACTCTGCGACATCTCGCGAATGGTGTCGTAGAGGATGGGCGCGGCGCTCCACGAAGGCGAAAACGTGGAGTGATACAGGATCACCGGTGGTTCGTGCAGCGGTGGTGGCTCGGGTGAGCCGTGGGCGCGCATGAAGGGATCGAGCTTGGGCCAGCCGGTTTCTTTGACGGCGAAGTGGCCCAGCTCCTGGGCTTTCTCTTTGAAGGCCTGAGTGTCGCGAGCACCGGTCGTGCAGTACAGGTCGAAGAAGCCGCGAATGTAGATGTGCCGCGGCTTGCCGGCGTCGAAGCCATGGAACACTTCGACTTTCACGCCGGGAAAGAAATGCGGAACGGCGTTGCTCGAGGTCAGCACGGCGATCGGGTTGAACTCACGTACTTCGCGAGTGGTGCGCAGGAATGTTTCATCCGGGCGCAGCTCTTCAAAGCCAGGGCCGTCGAAGAACCAGGCTACCTTGCCGCCGCGAGCGCGGATCGCATCCTGGAGCGGACGAAGGATGGCGAGCGCATAGCGCTCCGAGCCGTACAGAAGATAGTGCTTAGTCATCAGTAATGTTTACGGATCCAGTCCATAGCCATGCAGCAGCTGGGCGGCCATGTCTCGCGACTCCGGATTGCGCTGCATTTCGTAGTAGCGCATGCGCTTGTACACCGCATACGCGGCGGCGGTCTGCGCAACTACATAACCACGCCAGCCGTCGAGGAACGCCAGCCGCAAGAAATAGTCCTTGAGGAAGGCGGCGAGGTACACGAACGGCGTGAGCCACATCTGCACCGGCTTGCCGCGATCCAGCCAATCGCGTGCTTTGAGCTCGGCGTAGCGCAGCGTCTTGAGCTGCTTGTGCACCAGGGTCGGGTTGTTCAAGTGAATGAACGGATGCTGCAAGGTCGGCGTCGGGCCGTCGAAGCGCAAGGACTCGTGCACGCGCACGTCGGTCCAGCGAGCGCGGGCGCGATGATAGAGGCGGCCCATGCGTTCGCCAACCATCGGTCGGTACCAGCGCATCTGTGCCCCCATGTACCAGGTCTGGCGACGCAGGATGGCGCCGGCATTGGCGGACTGCATCAGCTCGGGCAAGCGTTGCTGTAACTCGGCGGCCAGTTCGGGCGACAACGCTTCGTCGGCGTCCAGGGTCAGGATCCAGTCGTGCGTGGCCTGAGTGGTGGCGAAATTGCGTTGTGGGCCGAAGCCCAGCCAGTCCTGGTGGACCACGCGAGCACCATGCCGCTGCGCTACTTCCTGGGTGCCGTCGGTGCTGCCGGAGTCGATCACCAGTTTTTCGGCGGCGAACGGCACGCTGTCTAAACAGCGGCCGATGGCGGACGCTTCGTTACGAGCGATCACCAGGAGCGTGACGGGCAGGGTGGCGGGCATACCGGCAGTTTCGCTTACGGGCGTCGGCAGGGGCAATGGGCGGCCAGGCGCGGGCGTGGCAGCGCCGGGCCGGCGATCATTTTTTACGCGCCAGGCTCAGTAGCAGCGCGTGCAGTTTCTTGATCACGTCGTCCGGGGTGATCAGGTCCATCACGCCGGGGCGCTCGATCTTGGTGGTCCACGGGATCTCGGCGGCTGGCCGGTTGAGCAGCTTGCGGGCGGCCTGGTCGTATTTGTCCACACACCATTGCCGACTCAGGTACGGGCCGCTGCGCGCCGGGTTGGTGGCGGCGTACAGGCCGATCACCGGGATGCCGGCCGCGGTGCCCATGTGGGCCGGGCCTGAATCGGGAGTGATCAGCAGCGTGGCGCGGCCCAGGGTCGCGAAGAATTGCAGCAGCGTGTCCTGGCCGATGGTGTTCTGGCAGTTGTGCTTCATGCGGCTGACGATTTCTTCGCCAGTGCGCTTCTCGATGTCGCTCGGGCCGCCGCACAGAATCACCCGCATGCCGAGCGATGCAATCGCATAGTCGGCGACCTCGGCGTAGTACTCCGAGCGCCAGTTACGCAGCTTATGGCTCGAGCAGGGACTGATGATGAGCGTGTTGCCCGGCTCGGGAATCAACTTCTGCGCATAGGCCACGGCATCGTCGGTGAGCGGAATGTCCCAACGCAGCAGCCGTTCGTACACGTCGAACTTTTCGGCAAAGCCGAACAGGCTGTCCAGCACGTGCTGGCGGGCGGCTGGCGCGATGCGCTGGTTGGTGAACAGCCATTGCAGTTCGCGCGCGCGGCTGCGATCGAAACCGAGTTTGAGTTTGGCCGGAATCGCGGTCGACAGCAGGCTCGCGCGCAGCGATAGCTGCATATGCATGAGCACGTCGAAACTGCGGCCACGCAAGGCTTCCTGCAGCTTGGCTCGTGCTTGCCAGGTGCCGCTGCGTTTATCGACGACGATGAATTCGATGTCCGGCAGGTGGCCGAACAGCTTGGCTTCGAGACGGCCGATGACCCAGGTGAAACGGGTGTTGGGCCAGGCTCGTTGCAAGGTGCGGATCACCGGCAGAACGTGGCAGGTATCGCCGATGGCCGAAAGCCGCAACAAGCAGACGCTGGCAGGTGGATGGGTGACGTTATACATTTCCTTCCGAATGACCGACGAGCAATTCATCGCCAGCGCCGGCGGCGGCATCCTATACGACGCTTCGCGCATAAGTAAGCCAGGGGCAGAATTGTTCTCGCGAGCTCACTGGGCCGCGCGCGAGGCTTTGGAAGAGATCGCCGGCGGTCGCAGCTCGATTGCGTTGCTGAACGTGGCCAGGACCGATTATTCGTCTGCTGCCGCCCCCTCTGGCATCGAGTCTTCTGGTGGCCAGCAAGGGGGCACCCGCTGGGTATTGCGGCATTATCGCCGCGGCGGGCTGATGGCCAAGTTGTCGCAAGACAGCTACCTATGGACCGGCGCCGCCCGCACTCGCTCATTCGCCGAATGGCGGCTGTTGGCGGAGCTGCGCCGTCGCGGCTTGCCGGTGCCGGCGCCGATTGCAGCTCAATACGTTCGCGGTTTGTTTACTTATCGTGCCGACTTGATCACTGAGCTGTTACCGAGCGCGCGCACGTTGGCGGATGTCATCACCGGCCACGAGTTGCCCGAAGCCGGTTGGCGAGCGGTTGGCACTACCGTTGCGGCATTTCATCGTGAAGGCGTGCATCACGCCGATCTCAACGCCAATAACATTCTGCTGGGGGCCGGCGAACGCGATGTTTATTTGCTCGACTTCGACCGCGGCCGCATCGAAGCGCGGGGTTTGTGGGAGCAGGCGGTGATCGCGCGGTTGCGTCGCTCGCTCGACAAGATCAAAGGGCAGCGAGCCGATGTGAGATTCGGCGAGCGCGAATGGCAGTGGCTGAGTAGCGGACTGACTTAACGTCGGCCGAGCATCAGCTGGCCCGTTTGCGTTTGTAGTAATCCGGATAGTCCGCCGTCAGTCCCTTGAAGCGACGGTGAATCCACAAGTACTGCTCGGGCACGTGCCGCACCTGGGCTTCGATCAATTCGTTGAAGCGCTTGGCGTCGGCCACCGGATCGTCGCTCGGGAAGTTTTCCAGCATGGGATGAATGACCATGCGGTATTGGCCGTTGGGCAGGCGCTCCGGAAAGTATGGCAGCACCGCTGCGCCGGTCATGCGCGCCAGTCGCGACGTGGCGGTATTGGTTGCTGCCGGGATGCCGAAGAACGGCACCATCTGCGCGCCCTTCTTGCGGTACGCCTGATCGGGCGCATACCAAACCGGCTCACTGGCTTTCAGCGCTGAGATCAGCGTGCGAACGTCATCGCGAGGGATGGCGCGTTTGGCACGGGCACTGCGATTGCGCATCAAGAACCGCTCCAGCACCACGTTGGCTGTCGGGCGGTACATGATGCTGGCGCCGCCGGGGACTTGATCGCACAGCACGCGCGCGCCGATCTCCAGCGTCGTGAAATGAGCGCTCAACAGAATCGCGCCACGACCGCGCGCCAGAGCGGTATCCAAATTGCCTTTGCCTTCCAGCTGCGCCAGCTTGGCGACGCGCTGGTTCGAGGCCCACCAGGAAATGGCGGTTTCGAACAGACCCACGCCCAGGCTTTTGAAATGTTCCTTGACCAGGCGTTCGCGCTGCTGATCCGACAGTTCGGGCAGACAAATGCCCATGTTGGTTCGCGCGATGCGGACGAATGAGACCGGCAGGCGTGCCAACAAACTACCCAGCGCGCGACCCATTAACGCGAGCAATGGATAGGGCAACGGCGCCAGCACGCGCAGCGTGCCGAGGGCCAGCCAAGTGGGCCAGTAATGCGGCCGTAGTAAAGGCAACAGGGTCTTCATCGGCGTCGATAAGGATCGTCGTCGGGGCGCTTGAAACGTTTATAGGTCCACAGGTACTGCGCCGGATTGCGACGAGCGTGGTCTTCGATCAATTCGTGGAAACGACGAGTATCGGCCACCGGGTCGCCGGAAGGAAAGTCGGCCAGCGGCGGATGGATCACGATGGTATAGCCGGTGTTGTCGGCGCGCCGTTCAGGAAAGTAGGGCAGCACCGGTGCCCCGGAAATTTTCGCCAGTCGCGAGGTGGCGACGTTGGACGCGGCCGGCACGCCGAAGAACGGTACCAGCTCGCTGTTTTTACCGGTGTAACGCTGATCGGGCGCGTACCACACCGGCAGATTGCTTTTCAGGTTTTGCAAGAGTTCCCGGATTTGTTCGCTGGTCACTGCCTGCGCCGTATGTTTTTCGCGGTTACGGCGGGACAGCTCGGCGATCAGCGGATTGCTCGGCGTCAGGTACATGACGCTGGTGGGCCCGAGCAAGGTCAGTGCGCGGGCGCCCATTTCCAGCGTGGTGAAGTGGGCGCTCAGCATCAGTGCGCCCCGGCCCTTGGCCAGCGCCGTCTGCAAATGTTCCTCGCCTTCGAACTGAATCAGCCGACGCAGCCGTGCGTCGCTGGCCCACCAAACCAGACCGGTCTCCAGCAGGGTGCAGCCCAGCGATTCGAAATGCTCGCGCACCAGCTCGTCGCGCTCGGTCGCCGACAAGCCCGGCAGGCACATGTCGATGTTGATGGCAGCGATGCGTTTATCCCGGCGCGCGAACCGATGTGCCAGCCGGCCCAGCGCCCGGCCCACTGCCAACTGCGCGCGCAATGGCAAAACATTCACGGCACGCACCAGTCCCAGCCCCAGCCAAATGGGCCAGAACCGTGGTCCGAGAAAGCGGTAGAGCGCGATACGGTTGGATGGTGGGGCCGACGGTGATGTAGTCATCACTTCATAGAAGGCAGCAGATGCGGGTACCATCTTAACGAAGAACTCCACAACATGCTGCGTTCCGTCTACACCGCACTCCTGTATGTGTTTGCGCCCATCGCTTGGGCAGCCACGGCCCTCAAGGGCCTGCGCGATCCTGCCTATCGCGAGCGGCTGCCGGAGCGGCTGGGCTATACACAGATCTTTGCGCCCGCCGGTGCATCCCGCCCCATTTGGCTCCATGCGGTGTCGGTGGGCGAGGTGCAAGCCGCCGCGCCGTTGATTCGGGCGCTGCTGAAACAGCATCTGCGCCATTCATTGTTGGTGACGACCGCCACACCCACCGGCGCGCAGCGGGTGCAAGCACTGTTCGGCGATTCGGTGCGCCACGCGTACTTGCCTTACGACCTGCCGGGCGCCGTGCACCGGTTTCTGGATCGCGTGCGGCCGTTGCTGGCCGTCGTGATGGAGCGCGAGATCTGGCCGAATCTGTTTGGCGAGTGCGAGCGTCGGCGAATTCCCATAGTGCTGGCGAGCGCGCGCATTTCGGAACGCTCGGCGCGGCGCCACCAAAAATTTGCAGCACTGTTTCGTGAGGCGTTGTCGGGCAACGTTACGGTCGCCGCGCAGACGGCGCTCGATGCTGAGCGCTATCGTTCCATCGGTGCACAGCGCGTGCTGGTCACCGGCAATGTGAAATTCGATATCGAAGTGCCGCAGGCTGCTCGCGAGGCGGGTGCGACACTGCGAGCTACGCAGCTCGCGAATCGTCCGGTGTGGGTGGCAGGCAGCACGCATGACGGAGAAGAACAACAATTGCTGGCGGCCCATCGCTCGGTGCTGGCGCAGCGCCCCGACGCGTTGTTGGTGCTCGTGCCGCGACATCCGAATCGATTCGATGCTGTGCGTGCCTGGCTCAGAGCCGAACAAGTCGAGTTCGCCGCACGCAGTCGCAACGAAGCGGTGACCCCGGCAATGTCGGTGCTGTTGGTGGACACACTCGGCGAGTTGATGACGTTCTATGCCGCTGCCGACATCGCATTCGTCGGCGGCAGTTTGATTGCCACGGTGGGTGGACACAATCTGCTCGAGCCGGCGGTGTTGGAGCGGCCCATCTTGGTCGGTCCTCACAATTTCAACGCACCCGACATTGCGGCATTGCTGCTGGAGCGCGGCGCTGCGCGTCAGGTGGATTCAGCGGCAGCGTTGGCGTCGGCCATTCTAGAGTTGTATGCAAGTCCGGCCGCACGGGCCGAGATGGGCGCGAAGGCGAGCGCTATCGTGGCGGAAAATCGTGGCGCGTTGAGTCGGGTGTTGCAGCTGATCGAACCGCTGCTTCAGGCGCCTTCCGCCAATACATGACTATGGATGCCGTGCAGAAGCTTACGATTCTGCGGATCCCGAGTGAATTCCGATTCTTCGTAGACACAGAACAAGCTGAAGTTGTGTTCACGGCTGAGCTCGTTCCACAACTCTTCGAGCAGAATGGCCGCTGTCGGCCGGCCGCGCGCCACCAATAACGACACCATTTCGCCGAACACTCGCACTGGCCGTCCGCTCGCGCTGGCCTGGCTCATCAACTGATTGAACTGGCGATGGAAACGTGGCCGATTGATGCCGCTGTGGGCATCGAAGAAGGTCGCCAGCGTGGACTCGGTATGTAACGGAATGTAACGGTATTCTGCCGACAAGGCGCCGACATCCAAGCCGGCAGCGGCCAAGTACTCATCGAGCATGCGCAGATGCTCGGCGGTGGCAACTGCCACGCAGGTGTCGCCGGCGGCGAGACCCTCGTGCAGATAGCGACCCACCGCCCTGACGTAGCTCTCGTCGCTGCTGAAAAATTGCAAGATATGGTCGGAAGTGTTCATGGATGAAACTGTGACGGCTCAGATGATAGTTGCATGACAGTTGTTCCGAGCAGTGCTGCTTTCCGAAGTGACAACGCTTGCGATCTGATGTTCCTTCTCGAGCTCGTCATCTCTCCGCAACGCAACCTTCACAGCGTCGCTGCATAAAGCTCCTCGCGATTTCGTCGGGGAGTACTGTAGTGAAAATTGTCAAAGGCATGGATTGGCGCGGTGGCAGTCGTGGCATTTGGTCCACATCACTGGCGGCAGCCGTGGCCGGCGTGATGGCCGGTTCATGTATTCCCTCAGGCGCTTTTGCGGGTTCGCTGTACGGTCGAGTCAGCGATGCTGCGGGCGTCAAGTCGCTGCAAAGCGCGGCAGTGGAAATCGTCGAACTCAAACGTCGCGCCCAAACCGGCAGCGATGGCTCGTTTCGTTTCAGTGACGTGCCGGATGGCACGTATACATTGCGGACGCAATATATTGGCGCGCCGGCGCTCGATACGACGGTGAATGTTTCCGGCGATACACGCAGCGCCGACATCATGCTCGGCGCTGGCGGTAGCGACGCGAGCTATATCGACAACGTGCTGGTCGTCGGTCAGCGCGCCAGCTTGTCGAGCGCGTTGTCACGTCAGCGCTCCGCTGATGGCGTCGAGAGCGTGCTGAGCCGCGACGGCATCGGCCAGTTTCCCGATCAGAACGCGGCTGAGTCGTTGCGTCGCGTGGCCGGTATCAATGTGCTGAACGATCAAGGCGAAGGTCGTTTCGTCGCCGTGCGCGGCCTGTCGCCCGACCTGAATGCCGCTTCGATCAACGGAGCACGCGTGCCGGCGCCGGAAGCGGACGTGCGCTCGGTGGCGCTGGATGTGATTCCGGCCGAGTTGATTGAGTCTATCGAGATCAAAAAGTCGCTGACGCCCGACATGGATGGCGACACCATCGGCGCCTCCATCGAAATCAATACCACCAGCGCCTTCGATCGTAAGCAACCGTTCCTGTCGTTCTCGGGTGAAGGTTCGTTCAATGAACTGAACAGCGAATGGTCGCCCAAAGGCAGCTTGGATTTTTCCACCACGCTCGGCGATCGCTTCGGCATCGCTGGCGGCTTGTCTTATTACAAGCGCGAGTTCTCCACCGACAACGTTGAAATGGACGGCTGGAGCGAGAGCGAGGACGGTGTGGCGTTTGCCGAGAGCGTCGAATATCGCGACTATGACGTCGAGCGTCAGCGCCTCGGTGGTTCGTTGTCTCTGGACTATCGCTTGAGCGATGCGACCACGTTGTACGCGCGCTTCTTGCGCAGCGAGTTCGAAGATCAGGAATATCGCGGCCGGTTGATCTTTGAAATGGGCGAAGAGCCCAATGGCGGCGGCGCCAACAGTGCCGACTTTTCGGACCAGGACGGCGAGGTTCAGGTCGTCCGAGACATCAAAGATCGGTTCGAGAAACAAACCATCTCCACGCTCAATGTCGGCGGCGAGACCTTCGCCGGTGCCTGGACCTTCAAGTACAACGGCTCCTGGTCCACCGCCAAGGAACGCGAAGCCGGTTCGCTCGACCCGGTCGAATTCCAGCGCGAGTTCGAGGGCGAAGGGTTGGATGTGAGCTTCGACTACAGCAACTGGTTGTTGCCGCGTTACTCGCTGAGTGGCGCCAGCGCGGCGGCCGTCAGCGATGCCAGCGAGTTCGAGTTCGACAAGATCGAACGTACTTCGCTCAGCTTGGCCGAAGACGAAGAGCTTGCGGCACGGTTCGATATCTCACGCGAATTCGCTTTGAGCGATGGTCAGTTCACGCTGCAGTTCGGTGCCAAGGCGCGGCAGCGAGAGAAGACCTACGACAAACAAGTCGACGTGTTCGACGGCTTCGATGGCGACTTGACACTGGCCGATGTGGTGGGCTCGCCGAGCTATGGCTTGAATGCCATCGGGCCGGTGCCGGATGGACGGGCGGTACGGAATTTCATCTCGGCCAATCTGGCTGACTTCGAGTTGAACGCTGCGGATACGGCGTTCGAGTCGAGCATCGCTGACTACAGCGTCGACGAAGATGTTTACGCCGGCTATGTGCTCGGGCGGCTCGATCAAGGTTCATGGCGTGTGGTCGGCGGTGTGCGCGTCGAACAGACTCGCAATGACATTCGAGCCAATGCGGTGACTTTGGTCGAGGGTGACGATGATGTGGAGATCGATGTCACGCCGACGCGGTTCGAGCGTGACTACACGTATGTATTGCCGAGTTTGAACGTGCGTTTCCAGGCGAATGAAGAGCTGCTGTTGCGCGGTGGCTTGTATCGCAGCTTGGTTCGTCCGCAGATCGGTCAGCTCGCGCCGCGCTTCGTGCTCGAAGATGACGAGGGTGAGTTCGGCAATCCTAACCTGAAGCCTTACGACGCGTGGAATCTGGATCTGTCGGCCGAGTGGTACCTGGGTAATAGCGGCGTCTTGCAGGCGGGGGTGTTCTTCAAGCGCATCGAAGACTTCATCGTCAATGTTCGTTATGAAGACGGCGGCGAATTCCTTGGCATCGCCTTCGACGAAGCACTGATTCCGCAGAACGGCGATCAGGCCAAAGTGAAGGGAGTCGAGCTGAATTATCAACAGGCGTTGAGCTTCTTGCCTGCGCCCATGGATGGCGTGCTGCTGGGCTTCAACTACACGTACACCGATGCGGAAGGTGAGATCGACGGTGTCACCGTCGCGTTGCCGGCGTCCGCGGAGAATACGTTCAATGCGTCGCTTGGGTATGAGAAGGGGCCGCTGAGCTTGCGGTTGACGGCTTCGTATCGAGATAAGTATCTCGATGAGCTTGGCGAGTCGCGTGGCGAGGATCGATACGTCGAAGATCACATCCAGTATGACCTGACTGCCCGGTATCGAGTGACGCCGCAGTTCCAGGTGTTTGCTGAGGTGGTGAACTTGGGCGATGAGCCGTATGTGGCTTATCAGGACGTCGGTGGCCGCAAGCGCCTGCTCCAGTACGAAGAATATTCGTGGACCGGCAAGACCGGCTTTCGTTATACGTTCTGAGCGGCCCTTACCATTCGTTACAACTGATCCGCAGGCCAAGGCTCCCGGTTGGGTTGGCAACCGGGGTACGCTAGCGGTATGGCCAAGTTACCCACCCGCCTGGCGCCGCTGGTCGCGCTGGCTCGTTTGCATTGGATTGCCCTGAGTGCCGCTGCCGGCGCACTGCTGCTGTACGCGCTGGCCGGCTTTCTGCTGGTTCCTCATGTGGCCCGTTCGCAGCTGAGCAGTTATGTCACCGAGACTTTGCATCGGCAGCTGTCGGTGGGCGAGATTCGCTTCAATCCTTTCACGTTCGAGACCAGTATCAGCCAGTTCGCGTTGGCCGAGGCCGATGGCGCGCCGCTGCTGGCGTTCCGGCATCTTTATGTAAACGCGGAACTGGCATCGCTGTGGCGGCGGGCGGTGGTGCTCAAGGAAGTGCAGCTGGCGGCGCCGGGTATCGACGCGGTGATCGCCAAGGACGGCACGGTGAACCTGGGGCAGCTGATACCTCCTTCGACCGAGCCCGAGTCGACCGAGGCGACGCCGGTGAGTATCGGCAAGCTGCAGGTCTACGAGGGCCGCATCGGGTTGACCGACCATACGCTGTCACGACCGTTCTCCGCGGAGCTGACGCCGGTTCGTTTCACGCTCACGGACTTCAAGACCGACGTCGATTACAACAATGCCTATGATTTTGCGGCCACCACCCTGGCCGGCGAACGGCTGGCCTGGAGTGGCGGCTTTACGGTGCAGCCGCTGCGCTCGCAGGGCCAATTCAGTATCGAACGCTTGCGGATGCAGACTGTGGATTCGTATTTGTATGAATCCGTGCCGTTCCGGCTGGCGGCGGGAGAGGCGAGCATCGCCGGTACCTACGCGTTCGCGCTCAATCCGGAACTGGCGCTCGATGTGACGTTGCCATCGCTACGAGTGCGCGGCCTGGTGCTGGCCGAGCGTGACGACCGAGCCGAGGCGCCGGTCAAGATTGGCGGCGTGCACGCGCAAGGAGTGACGTTCTCGTATGGCAAGCGCGATGTTGGGGTGAAGCGTCTGGATGTGACTGGCGCGCAAATCAAAGTGACGCAAGCGGCGGATGGTTCGATCAACTTGATGCAGTTGTTCGGTGACACAGCTGCCGATGATGGCAAGGCTGCTTCAGCTGGACAGCCGCGCGCAGCGACGGATGCATCGTCCGCTGCGCCGGACTGGCTGGCACACATCGACTCGATCAATGTCACTGACGCCGCGATCACAGCGGAAGATCGTACCGTCTCGCCCGCGACTCGATTCGATCTGGCGCCGCTGCAGCTGGCCGTGAACGGTTGGAGCACCGCTGCGGCCGCCAAGATGCAGGTCGATGCCGACGTCACCATCAACCGCAGTGGCAAGTTGCTTGGCAAGGGCACGGTGCAACTCGAGCCGCTGTCTGCCGATCTCGCTGTCGATCTGGCTGGCTTCGAGCTGCCGGTGTTGCAGCCGTACCTGGACAGCAGCACCGCGATGACGTTGCATTCCGGCAAGCTCGCGGTCAAAGGCGATGTTTCTTACGCCGCCTCGCCGGAGTCAGCGCCGCCGCTGAAGTTCCGGGGCGAAGTGCAGGTGGCTGAGCTGCGCACCACCGATCGATTGGTCAAACGGGATTTCCTGAAATGGCGGGACCTGGCGATCAGTGGCATCGACTTCAGCCAGAATCCGGACAAGCTGACCATCGACCGTATCCGTGCCCGAGAGCCGTACGCGTTAGTGGTGATCTCTCAGGACGGCGCGTTGAATGTGACCAGCGTGTTGAATCCGGGCGAGGTGCCACCGCCGGCTGCGGATGGCAGCAAGCAGGCTGCGAACGCGACCGCGAACGCGACCGGGTCGCCGCCGTTTCCGGTGCGTATCAAAACCGTGCAGGTCGTCAATGGCTCGGCCAACTTCGCCGACTATTCCATCGAGCCGTCGTTTGCCACCGGCATTCTGAGCTTGAACGGCACAGTGACTGGCCTGAACTCGGATCTGGCCTCGCGCGCCAAGGTCAAGCTCGACGGCAAGGTGGACAAGTACGCGCCGGTCGAGATTGCCGGCGAAATCAATCTGCTGTCGGCCGCGTTGTACACCGACCTGTCGATGAACTTCCGCAATATGGAGTTGACCACGTTCAATCCTTATTCGGGCAAGTTCGCCGGTTACAACATCAGCAAGGGCAAGCTGTCCACGGAGCTGCAATACAAAGTCGAGGAGCGCAAGCTGCAAGCCGCGCATCACATCGTGGTGGACAATCTGGAGTTCGGCGACAAGACCGATTCCAAAGACGCCGCGCCGATTCCGTTGAAGCTGGCGATCGCGCTACTCAAGGATCGTCACGGCGTCATCGACGTCAACCTGCCGGTCGGTGGCACGCTGGACGATCCCAAGTTTCGTCTTGGTCCCATCGTCTGGAAGGCCGTGCTCAACCTGCTGACCAAGGTCGTCACTGCTCCGTTCACGGCGCTCGGTGCGTTGTTCGGCGGCGGCGAGGAACTGGCGTTTGTCGATTTCCCGGCGGGTTCATCGGAACTGCCGGCAGTCGAGGCGGAAAAGTTGGGCAAGCTCGCCAAGGCGCTGGTCGAGCGGCCGCAACTGAAGTTGAACGTGCCGCTGACCGTGGTGACTTCTCAGGATAGTGAGGCGATTGCTCGCACATCACTTGCCGCCAAGTTGCCTGCAAGTGAAGAAGAGGTAGTGGACGACGCTGCCAAGCGAAAACTCGTCGCCGCTTACGAGAAGGCTTACCGAGAGATCGTGAAGTCGGCTCCGCAATATCCCCCGGAGGTCAAGACCGGCAAGGATGGCGATGTCGACGCGCAATTCCAGTTTCTTCAGGCGGCGCTGCTGACATCTCTGCGCCCCGACGATTCAGCGCTGCAAGCACTGGCTCACGCGCGG
This sequence comes from Steroidobacter sp., assembly GCF_016790065.1. Taxonomy (GTDB): domain Bacteria; phylum Pseudomonadota; class Gammaproteobacteria; order Steroidobacterales; family Steroidobacteraceae; genus Steroidobacter. The sequence goes on along the minus strand of NZ_JAEUPY010000882.1, from coordinate 13,878 downwards.
GCGCGAGCCGTGCAAGATGCTTTGCTGACGAACACGGAACTGAATCCCGAACGCGTGTTCATTACCGCCGAACGCAGCGAAGGCAAGTCGCAGGATGCCAACGTGCGCATGGAGATGAAGTTGGAGTGACTGCCGGAAAGACGTCTAGTGACCTGCGTTACGCAGGAACTGCAGACGTTCTTGCGGAGTCGGTGGCGACCACTGATACGGCCACGTTTCGCTCAACGGCAGATGACCGACGCGCAGGAACAGGCGGATGTCGACCGGGTCCATGCTGTCGTCGGGTAACTTCACATCGAACATCGCGCGATAGCCGCGGGTGTGCTGTAGCGGGCGCGCCGAAGTGATTTCAACTTCACCCCGCGACACGCTGATGACCGGTTCGACTTTGGCTCGCTCCGGCAGCGTGGCCAGTTCGCCGCCTTCGAAGTCGATGGCGAAGCGCCAAGAGAAATAACGACGGCGTTGACCCACAACTCCGCCGAGGCCAGTGCGCGTGGCGACGGCTTGAGCGAGCGTGGGATAGATGGGCATCTGCGTGCCCCAATACATCCGATAGCTATACAACAGCTCATCGCCCGCCTTGGCCGGAGTCGCTGGATTCCAAAACGCGACGATGTTGTCGAACGTTTCATCCACCGTCGGAATCTCAGTGAGCTGCACTGAGCCCTTGCCCCACGGCGACTTCGGTTCGATCCACAGGCTCGGACGGCGCTCATAAAACACACCGTCGTCCTGATAGTTGTGAAAGTCGCGATCCCGTTGCAACAACCCGAAGCCGCGCGGATTCTCATCCAAGAAAGAATTGAAGCGCAGCGTCGCCGGATTGTTCAGCGGGCGCCACAGCCACTCGCCGTTACCCGTGTACAACTGCAACCCATCGGAGTCATGAATCTCTGGCCGCCAGTCGTAGCCCATGCGCTTATCGTTCTCGCCCACCTGATACATGCTGGTGAGCGCGGCAATACCTAACCGGCGAATGGCTTTGCGCGGATACACCGCTGCATCCACTTCCACCACTTGCGGCGCGCCAGGCGTCAACGCGAAGCGATACGCGCCGGTGACGCTGGGCGAATCCAGCAAGCCATAAATCACCAACGTTTGTGCATCTGGTTTGGGCCGCTCGAAGTAGTACTCGGAGAAGCGTGGAAACTCTTCCGGGTCCAACGCCGTGTCGATGGCCAAGCCGCGCGCCGACAGGCCGAACTGTCTGGTGTCGCTGCCGACGCTGCGGAAATAGCTGGCGCCGAGGAATGACGCGACGTCTCGTTCCCAATCGGCGACGGTATGAATACGGAAGCCGGCGAACGACAAATCCTTGGGCAGCGAACGCGCGTTCACGCCGCTGCGGCTCAGATCGAACATGTCGGGGCGATACAGAATCTCTCGCGCTTGGCCGTCGACGATTTCATAAAGGCGCACCGGCTCTTTGAAGCCGCGGCCCATATGAAAAAACTCCAAACGGAAGTTGGCATCTTTTACGTCACCCCAGACGGCTTCGTCGCGGTGAAACCGAATCGACTGATATTCGTCGTAGCCCAAGTCCACCAACACCTTCGGCGCCAGCTTGGCCGGCGGCTGGAAGGTCTTGGTCGCCATGGCGCGTGCCTGGCCTTTCAAACTGGCGTAATCGAACACCTTGGCGGGCCCGCGCGTGGCGGGGGCGGCGGCATTTGCCAGGCCGGTGGCGGAGAGCGTCGATAACGCAACGGCGGACTGAAGAAAATCGCGACGTCGGAGCATGAGTTACCTGAGTTGAGTGACACGAACCGGGCACAACGCACGAGGCGAGCGAAGGTTACCAGCTGAACGCTAGCTGACCAAAGCCGTTCAGGTTCCGATCAGTCGGGTCGGGCAATAGTGTGCTCCAAGAGCTGGTAGTAACCACCAGCGTTCTGGAGGAGAAGGCGATGAAGACCCTGTTTGCTGCTGCCGTAGCGGTGTCGTTGCTGACGGGGACTGCAGCGACGGCGTATGCCGACAATGATCATGGCCGGAAGTACGAGCGTCGCCAGGACGATCACGGCAAGGATCGTCGCGACTATCGCGGTCGGAACGATCACGGTAAGGATCGTAAGGACTATCGCGGCAATGACAATCGCGGTTGGGATCGCAAGGACTATCGTAGTTACGACCGTCGTGACTATGGCCGCGACGATCGTCGGTACGATCGCCGGGATGATCGTTGGGACCATGGCCGTCGGGACTATCGAGTAGATCGTCACGATGCGTATCGCGCTGGGTATTACAACGGTCGCTCCGATCAGCGTCGCTATGACCGAGGTCGTTACATCGCTCCCCGAGGCTACTATGTCCGCAGTTGGCGACATGGTGATTACTTGCCGAGGTCGTATTGCGAGACTCGGTACGTCGTGAGCGACTATCACTCGTATCACCTCGGCGCGCCGCCCCGCGGGCATCATTGGGTGAGAGTGAATAATGATGTTGTGTTGGCGGCGGTGGCCAGTGGCTTGGTTGTCAGTGTTGTGAACGGTTTGTTCTACTAGGCCTGAAGCCCCCTATCCCCCTCCCGAGCCCGGGAGGGGGAACTAAAACCAACCTCTCTTTCCCGCATCCCGAATAATGAGACCCAGGTCACGCGGCAAGCGTGACCTGATTCCGTACCCTCCCTCCGGTTCATCGTCGCCGGCGAGAGATTATGGAAAGGCACGAGTTCTCCGCCCTGATCGGGCGCCTGGAACGGCAGGCCGACGACAATCCGCAGTTCTATGCGGTGAAAGTCGGCGCACTCGCGGCGTTGGGTTATGCCTCGATCGTTGTGCTCGCCGGCATCATCCTAATCACCTTCTGGTACACGTTCAGCCCACTGCTTTCCGGTGAGCGATTTCGCGCGCCGCTGGTAATCGCCTGCGCGGTGGGTTTGGTGACATTGGTGGGAATGATCCGCGCGCTGTGGGTGCGCATTGCTGAACCTTCTGGTTTAAGAATCAGCCGCGACGAAGCGCCAAAACTGTACGCGGCGATCGACGAAGTGGCCAGGAAGATGGGCGGAGTGAAGGTCGACTCGGTGTCGGTCAGTGCCGAGATCAACGCTTGTATCGTGCAAATCCCGCGTTGGGGCATCTTCGGCAACTACAGTAATCATCTGGAGATCGGCTTGCCGCTGGCCATGGTGCTCACCGTGGATGAATTGAAAGCGGTGATGGCGCACGAGATGGGTCACTTGTCACAGGCGCATGGCAAGTTCGGTGCGTGGATCTATCGGCAGCGCGTGACGTGGCATGCGCTCGAATCCAAGTTCAGTAATCCGGTGGGCATCTTCGATCAGGTCCTCGGGGCGTTCTACGGTTGGTACGCGCCTTATTTCTATGCGTACAGCTTCGTGCTCGCGCGCAATCAAGAGTATGTGGCGGATCGCGCCGCTGCTCATGTCACCAGTGCTGCGGCCATCGGTGCCGCGCTCACCAAGTTGGAATTGGCGGGACGATTCTTGTCCGAAGTGTTTTGGAAACGTTTGTACGATCAGGTGGAGAAGCAGCCCGCGCCGCCTTACATGCCGCACTCGGTGATGCCGCGAGCGTTCAAAGCGGCGGAACAGCAGTGGGCGCGACCGGACTGGTTGCAACAGAGCTTGCGGCGCTATGCGGCCGACGACGATACACATCCCAGTCTGGCTGAGCGCTTGGCGGCACTCGATATCGAGCCGTCTACGCCGGTGCATGATCCGGATCGATCGGCGTTGTCGTTGTTTCAGCCGTCGACCACGGCGCTGCTGAAGTTCTTCGACGATGAGTGGCAACAGGACACTGCGCCGAAATGGCGCAAGCGTCACATTGAAATCGCCGAAGCCAAGGCCAAGCTCACCTTGATGGAAGATGCGCAGACCGAGGCGCTCAACGATCAGGAGGCGTGGGAGAAAGCGTTGTTGCAGCTCGAGATCGATCGCGAGGATTTGGCGATGGAAACGCTCGAGCAGTTGTTATCGCGCAATGGCGAATTTCCCAAAGCGCATCTGCTCATGGGTCGCATGCTGCTGGAACGCGCCGACGATCGCGGCTTGAAACATTTGTTATTGGCGGTGGAACAGGATCTGGAGCTCACCGACGAGGCCGGTCGCGCCGGCTATGTTTATTTGCTGCGGCGAGGTCGAGAGCAGGAAGCGAAACGGTTTTGGTCCAAAGCACAGGATCTTTACGAGAATCCACGCCACATGCGCGATTCGCTGGCCGAGTGAACCCTGGCCCGGCCGCCGTGCGGTCGAGTTCATGACTGAGGATTGTGCGAAGGGCTCGGCCTAGATATAACTGCTCGCGACTTCGATACCCTTGAGACGATTGGCGCGCCCAAATCCTTCGCCCGAACTCCTCCGCGATGACCCTTGCCCCCGATCCAAGCAGCATCGACCAATGGTTCGCTGCTGAAATCCTGCCGCACGAGGCGGCCCTGATGCGCTATTTGACGCGCGTCTGGCCGGATCATGCGGAGGTGAAGGATCTGCGCCAGGACGTGTATGTGCGCGTCTATGAAAGCGCGGCGCGTGTGCGCCCGGCGACTCCCAGAGCGTTCCTGTTTGCCACGGCCCGCAACCTGATGGTCGACCGGCTGCGGCGTGAACGCATCGTGCCGATCGATTTCACGGAGGATTTGGAGGCTTTAAACGTCTATATCGATGAAATCTCGCCCGAGCGTCGGCTCGGCGCTCGGGAGGAGTTGCAGCGCCTGGTGCAGGCGTTCGACGCGCTCTCGGATAAATGTCGCGAGGTCATGTGGTTACGCCGGGTTGAAGGACTCTCGCAGCGAGATACGGCCGCCCGTCTGGGCATGCACGAGGGGGCGGTGGAGAGCCAACTCGCGCGGGGCGTGCGAGCGCTGGCGCAGGCCGTCTTCGGTCGGGTAGCCCGGCCGGAATCTGAGGACGACGCGAAGCAGCGTCGTGAAGCACGGAATGGATAGTGAGCGCATAGAAGCCATCGCGGCCGACTGGTTCGCCAAACAACAAAGCGGCCAGTGGACGTCTGCCGATCAAGCGGAATTCGATCTGTGGTTGGCCGCGGCGACCGCGCATCGGGTCGCTTTCATTCGTCTGGACGCAGCCTGGCGGAGTGCTTCGCGCTTGCAGGTGCTGGGCGCTGGCGTGCCCGAAGGCGTCATTCCTGAGCGGCGCTCGTGGGGTTATTCGCTGTTGCGTCGGAAGCAAGCGGCAGCGGCCGACGTAGCGTCGGATGCAATTTCGCGAGCGGGGTGGCGTTCATCGAAGTCGTTGCGGGCCATCGCTGCATGCGCCGTGGTCGCTATCGGCGTCACGATTGGCGTGCAGTCATGGCGACCGTCCGCCGAAGAGCATCAAACGGCTGTAGGCGGCATGGACACAGTGCCGTTGGCGGATGGCTCTCGCATCACGTTGAGCACCGATAGCCGAGTGCGAGTGATGTTGAGCGCGAACGAGCGCCGTATCGAACTGGAAAAGGGCGAAGCGTTCTTCGACGTGGCCAAAGACAAGTCACGGCCGTTCGTGGTCGTGGCTGGCGACCGACGAGTCATTGCGGTCGGTACTCAATTTTCCGTGCGGCGTAACGACGAGGATGTGCGCGTCGTGGTGACGGAAGGGCGCGTGCGCTTCGCCAATGACCAAGATCCGCCGGCCGCCGTGCCGTTGCAGCTGGACGCGGGCGCCATCGCCCGCGCGACTGCCGGCAGCGTGATGGTGCGCGAGCAGGCGGTGAAAGAGGCCGAGCAACTGCTCAGCTGGCGCAATGGTTTCCTGATGTTTCGAGACACCGCACTCACCGAGGCGGTCGCCGAGTTCAATCGTTACAACCAGCGCAAGATCGTCATCGCCGATGACGCCATTGCAGATATTCGGATTGGCGGCAGCTTCCGCGTCGATAACATCGATGCGTTCTTGTGGCTGTTGGAAAACGGGTTCCCGGTGCGCGCGCGTCACCAGCAAGATGCCGTCGTGTTGAGCGCTCGCTAGAATTTCTAATCCGGCTCGCGAAGGAATCTTTCGCATCGCTCGTCGTTATGGACGGGGATGACACATAAGATCCATTCGGGAGAACGTTTCGTATGAAGACTTCGGTCAAGCGCTGGACCCGATCCGCGCTGCTTTCCTTGGCTTGTTCGGTGCTGCTGGCCGGCCACGCGGACGCCGATGGCGCCAAGCGCCAACTCACCATTCCAGCCGGCGACCTGACGGTGGCGCTCGATGCACTGGCCAGCCAGTCCGGCGCGGAGTTTGTTTATTCCGCCGAGAAACTCAAAGGCTTGCGCACCGAGGGCGTGAGCGGCGAGCTGTCGGTGGAGGATGCAGTCAACAAGCTGCTGCAGGGAACGCGGCTGGAACTGCGCAAGACCCATCAGAGCGGCGCTTTCCTGATCGCCGAGCGCGAATCGCAGGACACGGCGAGCATCGAAACCGTCAATGTGTTCGGTACCCTCGACGATGAGCTGAGCATCGGCTCCAAAGCGGGTCAGTCTTTGCGCGAGACGCCGAAGTCCGTCACCGTCGTGACACGCGAGCGCATCGAAGAACAGAATCTCACTTCGTTGGTGGACGCGCTCAATCAAACCACTGGCGTCACGCTGACGCCGTACAGCCCGGTCGATGTGTTCTTTTTCTCGCGCGGCTTTCGCGTACAAACCATTCAGATTGATGGCGGTGCGCCGGCCTACACCGGTGGTTTCGGTTCATTCCTGACACCTGACATGGCGGTTTACGACCACGTCGAAATGTTGCGTGGTGTGGACGGTATGTACACTGGTGCGGGCGAGCCTGGCGGTGTGATCAATCTCGTCAGAAAGCGTGCGTTGAGCACTCCCACGGTCAACGTCAACGTGTCGGCAGGCCGTTGGAACTTCGGGCGCACCGAGCTGGATCTGACCGGTCCGATCACTTCCGACGGTCGGCTGCGCGGGCGTATCGTCGGCGCGTACGAGAACAAGGATTATTTCTACGACCGCGCCGAGTCGGAGAAGACCATTTTCTTCGGCACCGTCGAGTACGACCTCACGCCTTCGACGCTGGTGGCGGTGGGCGCCAACTACGAACGTCGCAAGGAGGATGGATATTTCATCCAGGGCTTTCCCCGCTACCTCGACGGCCGCGATCTGAAACTGCCTCGTAGCAAGAGCCTCGCGCCGGACTGGAGCCTGTGGCACTTCACCACCAAGGAAGCCTTCGCGCGCGTCGAACAGGACTACGGCACGGGCAAGCTGAAGTTGAATGTGACGCGCATCGAACAGGAAAGCGCCAATCAGCAATTCATTTCCTACGGCGCGGTCGATCCAGTCACGCTGACCGGGCCGGTGTCTTATGGCCGTTCCAGTAGCTTCGATTCCACCCAGAACCTGATCGATCTGTCGGCCACCGGCGGCTTCGAGCTGTTCGGCCGGCAGCACAACTACACCATCGGCGCCGATTATTCGGCAATCGACGGTGGCGGGCAGAAGGGCTACAGCATGACGGGCTACGACTATCCCGGGCCGGCGATCGATGTGTTCGCGCCGTTCGATCCGGCGCAGTTTCCCGAGCCGGACCTGGTGTTGAACAGCTACTACCCTGAAAACGGACAGAAGCAGCACGGCTACTACGCAACCCTCGGCGTGCAGCTCGCCGAACCGCTCCGACTCACGTTGGGCGGACGCTATGGCCAATACGAATACGAGCAGATCTATCAGCCCGTGAGCGCAGGCGTGTACGGCGCTCCGAGCCGCACGTTCTTCAAGGACAGCAAGTTCATTCCGAGTGCGGCGCTGAGTTGGAATTTCGCGGCCGATTGGACCGCTTATGCCAGCTACGCCGAAACGTTCCGCGTCCAGGCCAACATGTTGCAGGCTCCGTTGCCGGGCACGCCGCTAGATCCGGTCACCGGCGACGGCTATGAGTTCGGCGTGAAGGGTGAGATCGGCAAGTTCAACGCCGCGTTCGCCGTGTATCGCGTGGAGCGTAACGGTCAGGGCGTGGCCGATCCGGCCTATCCGTTCACACCGGGCAGCGACGGTTCCAACTGTTGCTACCTGCGCCAGGCCAATGTCACCAGCGAAGGCTTCGATGCAGAAGTCAGCGGCACGATCACGCGCGGCCTGCAACTGTTTGCTGGTTACACCTACAACACCAGCAAGTTCGAAGGCGATCAGAGCGGGTTCTACGACGCCGGCGCGTACTTCCTGAGCGTCACGCCGAAGCACATGGCCAAGGTGTGGAGCACCTGGAATCTGCCGTTCGGCGACGCGCGTTGGACGATCAACAGCGGCGTCGTGGCGCAGACCGATAGTTACATCGAAGGCGTAGCGCTGTCCGGCGGCCAGTTCGTTCCGTTTCGTACCACGCAAGGCACCTATGCGGTGTGGAACGCCTCGGTGCAGTACAAGCTGAGCGACACCTGGAGCGTCGGCGTGTACGGAGACAACTTGCTCGACCGTCGTTACTACTCGGTGCTCGGTTCCATCGATACTGAGAACAGCTACGGCACGCCTCGCAGCTATGTCGTGACCCTCCGCGGTCGCTGGTAGCAATGCGCTGGGTTCGAGGAGCAACCAGCCTGCTGATGGCAGCAGGCTGGATGGTCGCGCACGCGGGTAATTCGCCGCGGGCCGGCGCCGATGACTTCGACGAAGTGCGTCGGTTCATTCGCGACGGACTGGTGGAGCGATCCGTGCCTTCGCTGGCCGTGGCTGTTGCCAAGGACGGCAAGATTCTTTGGGAAGAGGGGTTCGGTTGGGCGGACCGCGAGCAACGTCGCCTCGCCAACCCGCACACGGTGTATTCGTTAGCGTCCATCTCCAAGCCCATCACCACCACCGGGCTGATGACGTTGGTGCAGGCGGGCAAGGTGCAGCTCGACCGGCCCATCAACGACTATCTAGGCGCGGCCAAGCTACGTGCGCGAGTCGGCGATGCGAAGGATGCAACTGTCCGGCGCGTCACCGAACACACCTCGGGCTTGCCCATGCACTGGCAATATTTTTATGCCGACGAGCCGTATCGGCGGCCGTCAGCGGATGACAGCATCCTGCGCTATGGCAACTTGATCACGGCGCCGGGCGAAGCCTACGAGTACTCGAACATTGGCTATGGCGTGCTGGATTACGTCATCGAGCGCGTGTCCGGTCGCAGCTATGCGGATTTCATGCGCGACGCAGTGTTCTTGCCGTTGGGCATGACGCGTTCTTCGGTGGATCTCGCTCCCGGTTTGGAAACAAACGCAGCGACGCGTTACGACGCGGCCGGCGCGCCTTTGCCCCATTACGATAGCGACAGTCGCGGCGGCTCCAACGTCTGGGCGAGTGCGCACGATCTGGTCACCTTTGGAATGTTCCATCTGCACACGCCGCTGCCGGCACAGCAGCGCATCTTGAGCGATGCATCGATAGAAACGATGCACCGTCGCACTGCCGGCACCGACGCTCACGGCTATGGCATCGGTTTCGAAGTGGGCGATCGCAACGGGGAACGTCTGATCGGACACTCCGGCAGCATGGGCGGGGTCCGGACGCAGATGATGCTGTTTCCCGAGCGCAAGCTGGCCATCGTGGTGCTGAGTAACAGCAATGACGATCTGGTGGGCGAAACCGCCGAGCGCATCGCTGCCAAGCTGTTGCCGAAGTGGCCGATTCCGCCGCCGCGCACCTGGCCTGAGCCGCCGCCATTCGTGACGCCGGACGAACTGCTCGGCACGTGGCGAGGGACGCTGGTTACTTACAACCAGGATTTACCCGTTGAACTGAGCTTTCTGCCGAGCGGTGAAGTGCACGCGCAAGTAGGCGGACAGTTGCGCACGCTGGTCAACTCGGCGCACTTCGAGAACAACAAGTTCACCGGCGAATTGGGCGCTCGCATCGGCACCGCCGACACCGAGCGTTACGACTACACCGTGCGACTATCGTTACAGCTGCGCGGCACGGTTCTCAATGGCGGCGCGACGGCGAGAGATGTCGAGACGCAACGCATGCGTAACGCGCTGACTCACTGGCTCGAACTCACCAAGGAATAGTCATGCATTCGTGCTCGTTGCTGCGCTGGTCGTGCGCAGCGCTGCTCAGTCTGGTGTTGTCGGTTGCTTTGGCTCAAGAGCAAGAGTGGCAGGATGCGCAGCCGCGAGTGGCAGGGCAGGGCGTTGGGCCGTTCAAGCGGCTCGTCATCAAGAACGCAATGCTGGTGCGTGGGCATGGGATGCCGGCGAGCGGGCCGTTGACCGTCGTGATCGAGGGGAATCGCATCGTCAGTAACGATGGCTTCGCCGCGCGTGCCGACGATCATGTGATCGACGCCACTGGCATGTACGTCGTGCCGGGGCTCATCGACACGCACGTGCGCCTCATCGATTCTGGTTATGACGATTTGCCGCCCGACTACGGCATGAAGCTATTGTTGGCGCATGGTGTGACCACCATTGCATCCATGCAGGATTTCAGTCGGATCGACTGGGCGTTGCGTTTACAGAAGCAGTCGGCAGCGAACACCATCGTCGCGCCGCGTGTGCAGGTATGGGCCGACGTGTCTGGCGATTCGCCGGAAGAGATTCGAGCCAACGTGCGTACAGCTCGCAAGCGCGGTGTGTTCGGTATCGGCGAAGGCTCGGTCTATACCGGCAACGTGGCCGTCATGCGCGCGGGTCTCGACGAAGCCAAGAAGCTTGGCATGCGCTCTCACTGGCACATGAGTTCGCTGGTCGCGCCGCAGTTCAATGCGCTCGACGCGGCACGCGCCGGTCTCAACGGGCTCGCGCACTGGTACTGCTTGCCGGAGACGTTGTTCGAAGGCAAGACGCTGCCGACCTATCCCAAGGGCTACAACAGCAACGATACCAGGCAACGTTTCGCCGAGGCCGGGCGGCTCTGGAAACAAACGGCGCCGCCGCACAGCCCGACCTGGAATCGAGTCATCGATGAGTTTCGGGCGCTGGACTTCACCTTCGAGCCGACGTTCAGTGTGTACGAGGCGCATCGCGACTACATGCGAGTGAGCCGCGCCGAGTGGCACGACGACTATCTGCATCCGGTGCTCGAAAAGACGTTCATTCCAGGTAAGACCGGCCGCTTCTCGCATTTCTATGATTGGACCAGCAGCGATGAGATCGAGTGGCAGAACAACTTCCGGCTGTGGATGGCGTTCGTCAACGAATACAAGAATCGTGGCGGTCGAGTCGTTGCCGGCACCGACGCTGGCTTCATGTGGGTGAACTTCGGCTTCGGCTTGATCCGTAACATGGAGATGCTGCAGGAAGCCGGCTTCTCGACGTTGGAAGTGTTGGATGCAGCGACCGTCAATGGCGCCGAACATTTGGGCATGCAGGCCAGCCTCGGTTCCATCGAACCCGGCAAGCTGGCGGATCTGGCCATCGTCGATGGCGATCCGCTCAGCGATCTCAAGGCGTTCTACGCCACGGGCACGTTGCGTTTGCAGCCCGATGGCACCTCGCGCAAGCAAGGCGGCGTTCGCTACACGATCAAGGACGGCATCGTTTACGACGCGCGGGCCTTGATCGATGAAGTCGCTCAGATGGTGCGCGACGCACGAGGCAAGCAGGTGGTGCAGCGGTGAACCCGAAACTGCTCGGACGCGGGCTGGCACTCGTCGCCTGTGTCGTTGCGAGCAACGTCAACGCGCGCGATATGGCAGCGGCGTACACGCATGCCGAATCCATGCTCGCGCCCAATCTCAGCGGCGAGCTGCGAGGGCTGCAGATCGATCCGGTGTGGATCGACACGAATCGTTTCTGGTATCGGCTGAGCGATGCGAGCGGCAGTGAACTCGTGCTGGTCGATGCGGCGAAAAACACGCGAGTCGTTTGTCAGTCGAGCGACGCTCGTTGCCAGTTGCCCGCGCCAGCTCCGGAGGTCGGTGCCGAGGAAGTCGCGTCGCCCGACGGCCGTTGGGCCGCGTTCGTTCGCGATCACAATCTTTATGTGAGATCGCTGCGTACTGGCGCAGAGCGTCCGCTGACCAACGACGGCATTCAGGACTATGCGTATGCCGTATGGCCCGAGGGTCATGTGCAACGGTTTCGCGCCGAGCGAGAAGGTGAACCGTGGCCAGCGCGAGTGTTGTGGTCGCCCGATTCGCGTCGCCTGCTGACTTATCGTGTCGACCAACGCAATGTGCCACCGCTGCCGTACGTGCAAATGGTGCCGCCCGGCGGTTACGGCAGCCGGCCGGTGTTGCGACAGTTGCGAGTGCCATTCCCGGGCGATGAGTCGGTAACCACATCTGCACTGATCGTGTTCGAGGTCGAGACTGGCCGTCGAGTGGATGTGCGCGATCAACCCATCATTTCCTACTACGACTTGTTACATCCGTGGGCTGGATTCTTGTGGTGGGATGCTGCGAGCACCGAGGTGTTCTATTTCCAGCATTCGCGGGGCTATCGCGAGGTGAGCTTGTCAGTGGCCGACGCGACGACCGGAACGGCGCGCAAGATCGTTAGCGAGCAAGCCGAGAAGTACATCTTCGAGAAAGTGCCGGTCACGTCGCCGGACGGTGCCGATGTGTTCTGGTTGTCCAGCCGCGATGGTTGGCAGCACCTGTATCACTACGATGGCAAAAGTGGCGCGCTTCGCAAACAGCTGACGAGCGGCGCGTGGCGGGTCGACAAGATCGTGCGTGTGGATCGTGCCGGAAAATGGATTTACTTCACAGCGGGTGGTCGCGAGGCGCGGCTCGATCCGTACTACCTGCAGTTATATCGAGTCAGGCTCGACGGTTCGCAGCTGCAGCGGCTGACTCCGGAAGACACGCATCACTCGGTGACGTTCTCGCCGGACGGCCGTTACTTCATCGATCGGCATTCGACGGTGAGTACGCGACCGGTGACGGTGTTACGTCGCGCCGACGGGCGACTGGTGCGCGAACTCGAAGTGGCGGATTGGTCGCCACTCCTGGCGCGTGGTTGGCGGCCGCCGGAACGGTTCAAAGCAAAAGGACGAGATGGACGCACAGATATCTACGGCGTGATCACGCGCCCGGCGGACTTCGATTCCACCAAGAAATACCCGGTGTTGGATTACATCTACGGTGGTCCGCAGATGATCTACGCGCCGCGCGCATTCAATGGCGGATCGCTCGATGACGCCCTCGCGCAGTTGGGCTTCATCGTCGTGCGCATGGACGGGATGGGCACGCCGGGGCGTTCTCAGCAATTCCAGGAAGTTTCCTATGGCAAGGGCTTCTCCGAAGCGGGCGGATTGGTGGATCACATCGCAGCGCTTCGAGAACTTGCCGCGCGTGACAGTTCATTGGATCTGGAGCGCGTCGGTATCTTCGGCTTCTCAGGCGGCGGCTATGCGACCGCGCGTGCCATGTTCGACCACCCGGACTTTTTCAAAGTCGGCGTGGCCGGTGCCGGCTCGCACGATCAACGTTTGTATCTGGCGGAATGGGGTGAGCATTTCGTCGGCCGTCCGCAATGGGATCCAGAAGCCTATCGAACCCAGGCGAATGTCAACGCGGTTGCTGGGCTCAAAGGCAAGCTGCTGCTCGCGCACGGCGATCTGGATGACGATGTGCACGTTGCGAATGCCATGCAGCTGGCGCACGCCTTGATGGCGGCGAACAAAGACTTCGACATGTTGATCCTGCCCGATCGGTTGCACGGCATCGCGCGCGACCCGTATTTCCTGCGCCGTATGTGGGATTACTTCGTGGTGAACCTGATGGGCGAAGCGGCGCCCGCCAATTATCGAATTACTACCTTGGGCGAGTGAGCCCCTTGAGAGGTTGAGATGAGATTCACATCGTTGTGCGCCGGTGCGCTACGCATCGTGGCTGCGTCGATTTTCGTTGTTCCCATGACTTTGCAAGCGGCCGAACCCGCGCCCGCTGAACTGCAGCCGGCGCGCGAGGCAGTGCTCCGTCACGTGCAGGAGCATTCGATTCCGGGACTGTCGGTCGCGGTCTGGAAGGATGGTCGAATCATT
>NZ_JAEUPY010000758.1 GCF_016790065.1 Steroidobacter sp. | reverse complement strand
TGGAACGATACGGAGAAGCGACGGGCAGGTGCTCATAGTTCACAAGGAGCAAGTGCTCACCGATCTCCGCGTCCCGCAGGCTGACGCGGCAAGGAAAGCCGGGCTTGGAGTCGGCGGTCACGCGCACGGCGTAGTGGCGTTGCAGTTCCACGTCGGAGAGTGAAAACAGCGGCGAGACCTGACTCAGAGGTAAGCCGGAGATTTGAAAGCTCATGGTGGGCTCCAAGTGCGTGCCGGCCCGAACTCAGCGACCGGCGTTGCTAGTGCACTTAGATTGCCCGCGCCGGGGCTGGTGAGCGCTCCGCTTCTTGCGGTGGCTGATAAACTCCCGCGCAACCATGCATCCCCTCGCGATTGCCGCCGTCTTGTTGGCGGCGTTGACCCATGCCACCTGGAACTTGGCCGCCAAGCGCGCGTCGGGGTCGCGGAATTTTGTGTGGCTGTACTCGCTGGGCTCGACGATTCTTTACGCGCCGGCAGTGCTCTGGGTCTTGCTGGCCGAGCGTCCGCAGTTCACCACCGTTCACTGGCTGGCGCTGTTGATGACCGGCGTGCTGCATATGGGCTACTCGCTGATCCTGCAGGCCGGCTATCGAGTGTCAGACCTTTCGCTGGTTTATCCGTTGGCCAGAGGCACCGGTCCATTGCTGTCCTTCCTGGCCGCGACCTTCCTATTGCAAGAACCGGCAAATATCTTTTCCGTGCTCGGCGTGTTGTTGATCGTCGGCGGTATCTTGCTGGTGTCAGGTTTGGTCGGCCCGCATCAGCCGCACAAGGCTCCCAAGGCGGGCATCGCGCTCGGCCTGCTCACCGGCGTGTTCATCGCCGGCTACACCATCAACGACGGTTGGGCGGTGAAGGCGCTGGCCATGTCGCCGTTCCTGATCGACTTCTCCGGTAACGTGTTTCGGCTCGGGTTGCTCGCGCCGATGGCGTTGAAAGATCCGACTGCCTTGCTGGAAGAAGCCAAAATCTATCGCACGCCGATCCTGATCGTCGCCGTGCTCGGCCCACTCGGTTACATCCTGGTGTTGTTCGCGATGAAACATGCGCCCATCGGTCACATCGCTCCGATGCGGGAGTTGGCAACGTTGGTCGGCACCTACTTCGGCGCCCGCTTGCTCAAAGAACAAGTGACGCCGATACGTTTGATCGGCGCCATACTCATCGTCACCGGTGTGATCGCGCTGGCGGCCACCGGCTAGCAAGCCGGGGCTGTCACTCTCGCTGTGCGCAGACCTTTGAACGCAAGCGCCGCCGCGACTAGCGGCAACAACGCGCCAACCCAAGGCAGCGCCACCAGGCCGGGACCGTGATCGATGGTCATGCCGCCGAGCCACGCGCCGATGGCATTGCCCAGATTGAACGCGCCGATGTTGAAACTGGACGCCAGGCTTTGGCCGGCACCATTGGACTTTTCCAACACCCACATCTGTAGCGCGGGCACCGTTGCAAACGATGCCGCGCCGAGCAGCGCGACGAAAATCACCATCGCGACACCATCTCGCACCGCGAAGCTCATCAAGCCCAGCACGGCTGCCAGCAATAACAACGAGCCGATCAGCGTCGCTTCGAGATGCCGATCGGCCAGCTTGCCGCCGACGATATTGCCGACCACCAAGCCGCCGCCGAAAACCAACAGCACCAAGGACACCGCTCGGTCGCTGAAGTGAGCGAGCTGAGTCAGCAGTGGCGCGATGTACGTGAACACCACGAACATTCCGCCGAAGCCGAACACCGTCGTCAGCAAACCAAGCACCACTGGCCCGCGAGCCAGCGCACGAAGATCGCTACGCCAATCGCTGTCCTCGATTTGCCCCGCATCTCGCGGCACGAGTAGCGCAATCACGATGAGTGCGAGCAGGCCGATGCCAACCACGGCCCAGAAGGTCGCGCGCCAGCCAGCGATTTGTCCGAGCCAGGTGCCGAACGGAACGCCCAACACCGTGGCGATAGTCAGGCCGGTGAACATGATTGCGATAGCTGACGCACGCTGGTGAGGCGCTACCAACTGGGTCGCGACTACTGAGCCGACACCGAAGAAAGTGCCGTGCGCGAACGCAGTCAACACGCGGGCTGCCAACAGTCCGAAATAGGTTGGCGCGATGGCGCAAGCCAGATTGCCCAGTGTGAAGATGGCCATCAGCGCGAGCAGCGTTGCCTTGCGAGGCCAGCGAGCGGTGACCACCGTCATCACCGGCGCGCCGGCCATGACGCCCAAGGCATAGCCTGAGATCAACATGCCGGCCGCGGAGATGGACACATTGAGATCGCCGCTGACTTCCAGCAGCAGGCCCATGATGACGAATTCGGTGACGCCGATGCCAAAGGCGCCGACCGCCAGCGCGTACAAAGCGAGGGGCATGACAGTCTCGGGTGAATGAGGGACAGCAATGATGCGGGCCGGACCGATTGCTGATAAGAATGTCCGTACACACGACCGTCGTGCATTCAATGAACGAATCGGCAGGCCCTGATGGACAACCGAACCGGCGAAATCGAGGCGTTTTTGCGCAGTGTCGAGGGTGGCAGCTTCGCCGCCGCGGCCAAGCTCTTGCGGCAGACGCCGTCGGCGGTGAGTCGCAGCGTTGCCAGGCTCGAAGCCCGGCTTGGCGTACGGCTGCTGACGCGGACCACGCGCTCGCTGTATGTCACGCCGGAAGGTGAGCGATTTCGTTTACAGGCGCAGAAGCTGCTGCTGGATCTCGACGAGCTGGAGCGTTCGTTCGCGGCCGATAAGAGCGAGCCGCGAGGGCGGCTGCGAGTGAGCGCGTCGACGCCTTTCGGAATTCATCAGTTGTTGCCGGTGCTGCCGGAGTTCTTGCAACGCTATCCCAAAATCACGGTGGACCTGTCGCTCAGCGACGCTGTGATCGATCTGGTCGGCGAACGCACGGACATTGCGATTCGTCACGGACCGCTGCCTGACTCATCTTTGCGTGCACGCAAACTGGGTAGCAGTCGCTGGAAGGTGGTGGCTTCGCCGGAATATTTGCAACGTCACGGGGCGCCGAAAACGCCGGCGGATCTCGACGCTCACAACTGTCTCAACTTCAACTATCGGCGCTCGGTGGAAGGCTGGACGTTTCGCGCCGGTAGTCGCACCAAGCAGTACCACGTCACCGGAAATTTTCTGGGTAACTCCGGCGAGGCGCTGCGGCTGATGGCTATCGGGGGCGCCGGTGTGGCGCGCCTGGCGGATTTTCTGGTTGGCGCCGATGTACGAGCGGGGCGGTTGGTTTCGTTGCTCGAGGATTACATCAAGGCGGATAGCGAGGATGTGCATGCCTTGTACATCGGCCACTCGCGGCTCGCTACGCGCGTCCGAGTATTTGTGGATTTTCTGGTGGAGCGGTTGTCGTTGCCGGAGAGTGCGTAGCTTTTGTTGCTACAGCCATGGGAACTCGCCCGACGCGGCCGCGTTTGAAGGCCATGGCTACTCGTAAACGCAAAACCACTCGGTTGGCCTTGGCTGCTCAAGCATTGGGCGAGGCCGTTCCTAAAACGCGAGCGGCCGTCGCCAAGCTTGCGAAGCAGGGCGCCGCGCTGCTGAAGAAATACCGGCCCAGTAAGAAGCGGAAAGTCGCTGCGGCCAAGCAAGCGCCGGCCAAGAAGGCCCCGGCCAAGAAAACCAAGAAAACATCGGTGCGCAGCAAGTCAGCCAAGAACACGACCAGGCCAGCCAAGCCTCGTTAGCGGGCTCTGTGCCATGCCACAATGGGCTTTGCCATGGCCATGGCGACAGCTCGTGAGGTTGCAGTGAAGTCCTGTTCGAAGATCAAACACACACTTGCAGTGGTGCTCGGCTGCGCGGCTATAGGTTTTGCCGGCGTCGGTATGGCCAGCCCGCCGGCGGTGGCGCCGGAGCTGCACGATCAGGCGCTGGCCATTCTGCAGAAATCCATTAGTTTCCGGACCGTGGAAGGCGCAGGGCAGATGCCTGCGTACGCTGAATATTTGAAGAGCGTGCTGGTGGCTGCGGGCTTTCCGGCGGCTGATATCGTCATCGAACCGGTGGCGGATACGGCCACATTCGTTGCTCACTATCGCGGGACCGACAGCAAAAAGAAGCCGCTGATGGTGATCGGCCACATGGACGTGGTGGAGGCCAAGCGCGAGGACTGGAAGCGCGATCCGTTCACGCCGGTAATCGAGAACGGCTATGTGTTCGGCCGCGGCTCGGTGGACAACAAGTTTGAAGTCTCCATGATCGTCGCGACCATCGCGAAGTTGAAGCGTGAAGGTTGGAAGCCCAAGCGCGACGTGATTCTCGCGTTCTCAGGCGACGAAGAAACGCAGATGGTGAGCACGCGTAAGTTGGCTGAGCAGTTCAAGAACGCCGAACTGGTGCTGAACGGCGATGCCGGCGGCGGCCTGCTTTCCGAAGAAGGCAAACCTGTGGTGTACGGCTTGCAGGCCGGCGAGAAGACTTATGCGGACTTCAAGCTCACCGTTACCAATCCGGGCGGTCATTCCAGTCGACCCACCAAGAGCAATGCCATCAATCAGCTGGCCAAGGCGCTGGATCGAATCGCTCAGTATCAATTCCCGCCCATGCATAACGAGCTGACGCTGGCGTATTTCCGCGAGAGTCTGCCGAAGTTGTCCGGGCCGACGGCCGAGGCGGTCAGGGCGTATGTGGCCAATCCGGAAGACGCGAAGGCCATTGCCACGTTATCCAACGATCCGAGCTATCTGGGTCAGCTGCGCACGACCTGTGTGACGACGGAGATCGCAGGTGGTCACGCGGTGAATGCACTACCGCAGAAGGCGGTCGCCAACATCAATTGCCGCATCTTCCCCGGCGTGCCGGTCGACGAAGTGCAAAAGAAATTGGCTGAGGTGGCCGGCGATCCGGAAGTGATCGTGACTCTGCCGGGCTCCGGCTCAGTGGAGAGTGACGCGTCGCCTTTGCGTAAAGATGTGATGGCCGCGGTGAGCAAAGCCGTGCACGCACAGCACCCTGGCCTGTCGATCGTGCCGTCGATGTCTGCAGGCGCCACGGACAGCATGCATTTCCGTGCGGTCGGCGTACCGAGCTACGGCGTCTCGGGTCTGTTCATGAAAGACTCGGATGAGTTCTCGCACGGCTTGGATGAGCGTGTGCCGGTGTCGTCCATCGACGGCGCGCTGGCGCATTGGGACAGCTTGTTGAAGACGCTCGCAGTCAAATAAAACATACCACTTGCGCGAGCCCCTGCTTAGTTGGCAGCGGGCTCGCGTGTGGCGACCGGCGGTCTTTCGGTGCGATCCGTGAGCGCGTGGCCATCGCCAGGACGCAACGTCCAGAAACTCAGCGACGACAGCATGGTCGCTGCTCCCAAAGTAATCAGCGCTGCATGCACGGCATGCGTGACGGCGACTTGATCGGTCTGCGGCATGCCGCCCAAGTACCAGCCCGTCAGCAGCGAGCCGCACGCCAGGCCGAAACTCATCGAGAGCTGTTGCATGGTGCTGGCGATGGCATTGGCCATGCTGGAGCGGCGATCGTCGATGTCGGCGAAGGCCAGCGAATTCATGCTGGAAAACTGCATGGAATTGCCGGCGCCCACCACAAAGCTCAGCAGCACCACTACCGCTAGCGGCGTGCTGCTATCCACCAGCGCGAACGCACCGATGACGGCGCCGATCAGCAAGGTATTCACGCTGAGCACGCGTCGGTAGCCGAAGCGGCGGAGCAGGTGAGGCGAGATGGCTTTCACTGCCATCGCTGCCAGCGCCGACGGCATCATCATCAAGCCGGATTGCCACGCCGGCATTCCCAAGCCCAACTGATAAAACAAAGGCAACAGGAACGGCAGGCCGCCGATTCCGAGTCGCGTGATCAAGCCGCCACCCACCGACACGCGGAACGTGCGCACCTTGAACAACTGCAGATTCAACAGCGGATACTCGGTGCGATTCGCATGCCATGCATAGGCGCCGAGCAGTGCCACCGAAAGTAACAACAACAGTGAGCTGGCAGTCGCACCGAGTCCGTGCTCGCCGAATATTTCCAGCAGCCAGGACAACAGCGCCGCACCCGAACCGAACAAGATCAGCCCGATGACATCCAGTGGTCGCGGCGAATCGCTGCGATAGTCCGGCATGTGCCGGTGGATCATCCATAACGCCGCGAGGCCCACCGGCACGTTGACGAAAAAGATTTCGCGCCACGACCACCAATGCACGATCAAGCCGCCCACCGTCGGGCCGAGCAGTGGTCCGATCAGCGCCGGGATGATCACGAAGTTCATTTTGTTGAGCAGCTCGGAGCGCGGAAAGGTGCGCACGATGGCTAGCCGACCGACCGGCGTCATCATCGCTGCCCCGAGTCCTTGCAGGACGCGCGCGACCACCAGCATCGGTGCGTTCAACGACAGCCCACACATCACCGAAGCCAGCGTGAACAGCGCGACGGCAGTAATGAACACTTTACGAGTGCCGAACCGATCGGCGAGCCAGCCGCTCACCGGAATGCCCACCGCCAGCGCCAGGATGTAACTGGTGACGATGGCTTTGAGACTCAGCGGCGTGACTTCCAGGCTATGCGCCATCGACGGCACGGCCGTGTTGACGATGGTGGAGTCGAGCGTTTCCATGAACAGCACGATCGCTACCAGCCAAGGTAGATAGCGCTGCACGGCGGCTGAGGGAGCGGTGAGGCCGGTGCTCACCGGTGACTCACTGAGCGTCGGACGCTGCGATCTGCCCGAGGGCGTCGCTGACCACCTGCGCCGAACCCGGCCGGATCACGCGCGCCACTTCGATGCCGTCCTTCAGGAAGATCAACGTCGGCCAGAGCTTCACGCGGAACGAACGGCCGAGCGGGCGGCCGGGGCCGTCTTCGACTTTGAGATGACGCAGATCGGGATGCGCGGCCAGAGCCTGCGCGATGTGCGGTTGGGCGGCGGCACAGAAGCCGCACCAGTTGGTTCCGAAATCGAGGACGGTGGCGCCCGGCAGGGCATCGACTTCAGCGCGCGTCGGCGCGGTCTCGGTATAGGCGCTCATGGGCGCCAAGTATTAACCAGCCGCCCGGTCTGCGGTAAGTCGGGCGGCTGGAATGTACGCGTTACTGCTTTTCGGTGATCCAGTTGCCGATGTCGGCGTCCAGACCTTCGCCGCCTTCCTGGTTGTCGGCGCCGTACGAGAACAGATCGAATTCTTTGCCGTGCGTGCCCGGGTAGACGTAGCGATAGTCGTTGCCCCAGGGATCTTTGCGCGCGGTCGGATCCAGGTAACCGCCTTCCTTCCAGTTACGCACGGTCGAATCGTTGGGCTTCTCGAACAGCGACTTGATGCCCTGTTCGGTGGTCGGATAACGGAAGTTATCCATCCGATACAAATTGAGCGCGGTCTCGATGGTGCGCAAGTCGCTGGAGACTTTGGTGAGCTGCGCGTCGTCGATGCGGCGCATGACGTTGGGCGCGACGATCGCGGCCAGGATGCCGAGGATCACCACGACCACCATGATTTCGATCAAGGTGAAGCCGCGGCTCCGTGCGACCAGGGACAGATGAGTCGATTTCATTGCAATCTCGTTGCGCTGTATTACACGGCCGACAGAGGTGTGGGCCGCGCGGATCATAGCTCAGGCAAGTTAGATGCGGGCGCTGCCCGGGAGTTCGACTTGCTAGTCGCTACCCCGGGCGGCGCGGATTCACGACGTCGTTATTGCGGCGGTTCCTGACCCGGCTGCGGGTCTTCCATGGGATAGGTCTGCACGCCAGCCGGCGCGGCGGAGCTATCGGCCGTGGAAGCAGGAACCGGGGCTTGCGCCGGCGGTGCCGGTGCATTGTGA
>NZ_JAEUPY010000715.1 GCF_016790065.1 Steroidobacter sp. | reverse complement strand
CATCGGCACGACGTTCGCCGTTCGAAATATCGATCGTCGCACGGATGTCACTGTCACCGAAGGCGTGGTCGAGCTCGTCGACAACAGTTCGTCCGAGCAGCGCGTATTGCGTCGGGTCGTGGCGAACGAGCACGCGACCGTCATCGAAACCCGAGCCGTGGCCGTCCAAGAGGTGCGCGAAGAACAAACCGCGCGACAGTTGGCGTGGCGTGAGGGCTTGGTGAAGTTCTCCGGTGAACCGCTGAGCGAGGCCGTCGAGCAGATCAATCGGCACAACCAGCGGCGCATCATCATCGATGATCCCGCTTTAGCGACGCTCGCTGTCGTAGGTTCGTTTCGGGCGAATGATCCAAGTAACTTCGCTCAGACTGTCGCCATCGCGCTCGGCGCGCACAGTGTCGATGCGCCAGATGCGATCCATCTACGGCAACGATGATCGCCAGCAATGATTTTTCTGCACCGAGCCGGGGGAAACCGCGACGCTGAGTCTCCTCTTCGCCAAGGCGCGCATTTGCTAGCGCCAAGGGGAGAGCGTTCATGCATCGTCATATCGGGGAAAGGTGCTCAGTGATCGGCATACTGTCTGCGACCGTGCTGACTGCGACCTATGCGCTGCCGGCATTCGCGCTGGAAACGCACGAGTTCAACATTCCAGCACAGGTGGCGGCCGAGGCCATCGATGATTTTTCCAATCAGGCGCATGTGCAGATCCTGGTGGCTGGCGACAAGATCAAAGGCAAACAGCTGCGGGCGTTGTTGGGAGCCTATTCCACCCAGGACGGTTTGACGCTGCTGCTCGAGGATACGGGGTTGCGTCCACAGTACGTGGGCGATCGCTCGATTGCGCTGGTGTCGACTCAGGACCTGGCGCCGGCGGCTGGAAAAAAGAGCGAGCCGAGTAGCGATGCCACGCTCGAAGAGATCGTAGTCACTGCCCAGAAGCGTGAACAACGACTTCAGGACGTGCCGATCAGTGTGGTTGCATTGGGTGGCGCTGAGTTGGAGAAGCGAGGCATCCGCGATCTGAAAGAACTCTCGTATGCAGTTCCCGGCATGTACGTGCAGGACGGCGGAGTAGCGAACCGGCGCATCAGTATCCGCGGCATCGGCAACATCTTTGGCGGTGCGCCCACGGTGGGGGTGTATCTCGATGAAGTGCCTATCAGCACCAGTGTCACTGGGCAGATCGATGTTCAGGCGCACGACATGGAACGTATCGAGGTGCTGCGTGGCCCGCAGGGCACGCTTTATGGTCAGGGTTCGATGGGCGGCACCATTCGCTATGTCACAGCGGATCCTGATCTGTCACGCGTGGTGGGATCGACGGATGCGGACTATGCCATCACGAAAGGTGGAGATCCGCTGTCACGGATTCGCGGCGTGATCAGCTTGCCGCTGGTGACAGATAAGCTGGCTGTTCGCGTAGCGGCGCTCTACGAAGATGCCGGTGGTTGGGTCGATCAGCCGGCGATCGGTAAGCGGAACATCGATGGTCACCAGCTATTCAGCGCGCGCGCCAAGCTGCTGTGGATGCCGACCGAGGCGCTCGAGGTCCGTGCTATGGCGATGTTCCGACGCAACGATACGGGTTCGGGCGTCGGGGTCGATGGTGACGGCAACTTCGAGCAGGCGCTGGGGATCGCGTCGACGCCTGCGATGAGGGATCCCTACGACATCTACAACCTCACCGTGTCTTACGATTTCGGCAGTGTGCGGCTGCTGAGTACCACCAGCTACATGCAGCTCGAGTCGTTGCTACAACATCAGGGCGGAGAGTGTTGCAGCATCGACGATATGTTCCAGTTCGAGCAGAGTTACCGTGGCAAGAGCTTTCATTTCACCGAAGAGGCGCGTCTGAGTTCTGTCGGCACGCAGCGGTTGGAGTGGACGGTCGGCGCCATGTATGAGAGCCGTAAAGGGCACGGCTACGCCGGCTATCCGACGACCATCGGTTTCGAGAGCACCGGCCCGCTCGAGTCGTTCGACAGCGAATATTGGGGTGACAACGGCTCCGCGCGGGCGGTGTTTGGAGATGCGAGTTATGCATTGACCAACCGTCTGAAGCTCGGCGCAGGCTTGCGTCGCTACGAAGACCGTCAGCCCGAGGGGCGCTTCAGCGCCACCAGTCCCAAGGTCTATCTCAGCTATGCCCTGAACGATCAAGTCAGTTTCTATTCGTCCGCCGCGAAGGGCTTCCGCAGCGGTGGCTTCAACGGTGGCACGGTGCCGCCCTATGAACCTGAAAATCTCCGGTCCTATGAGATCGGCGCCAAGCTCAACTCCTCCGATCACCGCATCCGAGCCGAGCTCGCCGTGGTTCGCAGCGACTACGATGACTATCAGATCGTCGGTGTCGATCCCGCCAACATCGTGTGGGGAACCATCACTACCAATGCGGGCGACGTGCGCATCAACGGCATCGATGGAATGGTGGCGTTCAAGCCCGTGAATGGCCTGCAGATCGGCCTGTCGGCCAGCT
>NZ_JAEUPY010000698.1 GCF_016790065.1 Steroidobacter sp. | reverse complement strand
CAAGCGACCAAGTACTTCCACAAGACCGACTGTTTCTGTTTCACCCCGCAGCCGTTCGATGCCGAACAGGTGCGCGAGTTGACGGTGCGTTTCATCGTCGACCCGAAGCTGCCGGTGAACATCGATCGCTTGACGCTGGCTTACGCCATGTACGACGGCAAGAGCAGCAGCTGATTACTCATTTTTGTTTTCCGACTAGCAGACGCTAAAAGCTATGGCCCACGCAACAACCTCGCACGCGCCGTCCGAGAAGTACTACGTCCCCCACAGTAGCCCGTGGCCGATCGTCGGCTCGGTGGCGCTGTTCACCACCGTGGGTGGCGGAGCGATGTGGCTCAACCACTCGAACGCCGGCCCGTGGGTGATGACGGTCGGTTTCGCCATCCTGCTGTTCATGTTCGCCGGCTGGTTCGGCGCCGTGATCAAGGAAAGCGAAGAGCGCTTCTACAACGACGCGGTGGATCGTTCCTTCCGCATGGGCATGATGTGGTTCATCTTCTCCGAAGTCATGTTCTTCGCGGCGTTCTTCGGTGCGCTGTGGTACGCACGTAACTTCTCAGTGCCGTGGCTCGGCGGCGAAGGCACTCGCGCGCTGACCAAGATTCTTCGCGGCGACAACTACGAAGCGGCGTGGCCGACCGACGGCCCGGGCGACGTGGGTGGCGACTTCGACGTGATTCCGGCGTTCGGTTTGCCGGCCATCAACACGGCGATCCTGTTGACCTCGGGCATCACGATCACCATCGCGCATCACGCCATCAAGGCCGGTAACCGCGCTGTGCTGAACATCTTCCTGGGCCTGACCATCGCGCTGGGCTTCTTGTTCGTGTACCTGCAGGCGCACGAGTACATGGAGGCTTATCAGCACTACAACCTGAAGCTGACCTCGGGCATCTACGGCTCGACCTTCTTCATGCTCACCGGCTTCCACGGTTTCCACGTGACCATGGGCGCCATCATGTTGGCGGTGGTGTGGTTCCGCTGCTTGAAGGGACACTTCACACCGACCCATCACTTCGCCTTCGAAGGCGTGGCCTGGTACTGGCACTTCGTCGACGTGGTGTGGCTGGGCTTGTTCGTGTTCGTGTACTGGCTGTAACCAGCTAGCCCGCAAGGGATCGACAGGGCCGCCGCCTTCATCAAGAACGCGGCGGCCTTTTTACTTCTGCAGGTTGGCTACATGCCGTGCGGCGTGATCAAGCCCTGCGACCAGGCCAGCAGCAATAGCAGGAACAGCAAGACCGACAGGCCAACGCGAATCGACAAGGCGTTGACCATCTTTTTCGATTCACCCTTGTCGGTGACCAGGTAGAACAACCCGGAGGCCATGGTGAGAACGATGGCGACCAGGCAGGCAATGATGAAGTACTTAGTCATGGGACAGCCTCCTGATCCGGATACGCGGATCGCACTCAGTATATCGTGACTGCTTCCACCCCATCTTCGCCGACGCGAGTCTGGCGCCCGAGCCTGGTCGGCATCGTACTGACGCTGCTGGGCGTGGCGCTGTTCATGCGGCTGGGCTTCTGGCAACTGGATCGCGCCGACCAGAAACAGGCGCTGCTCGATAAGCACACCGCCGGTCAGCAGACCCAAGTCGACATCACCGCCGGCAATGCCAACCAGCTGCCGCGCTATCAGCGAGCCCAGGTCACCGGCCGCTACGATCCCGCCCATC
>NZ_JAEUPY010000666.1 GCF_016790065.1 Steroidobacter sp. | reverse complement strand
CGTTTCAGGCAGCGTGCGCTCGACGAAGTCGAGCATGCTGAAAGCTTCTACGGCACGGACATCGACGCTGAAGTGACAGCACCACGTGCACCCGGCCCGACAAGCCAGCGTGCTGACATCCGGCGCGGCGGCAATGCGAGCATCGTGCCGCAAGCGAGAGTTCTCGTACGCCTGCACCACGCCGACGTCGCGAATCTCTTCGCCAGCTCGCTGCTGTTCTTCAGCCAGAACGCTGCGAACGAAAGGAACGTCGACAGAGATCTCCATGATTAGCGGCGGCTCCTGCGAGTTCAGCTGCGCTCAACTGCAGTTCTTCGGATAGTCGAAGTCTGCGTTGACGCCGCTGTCCCACTCCAGCTCGCTCCACTCCTTCAAGTCAAACTCCAACGTATAAATCGCACAGGTCGGCAGGTTGTCGACGTCCCGCTCCGCCGAAACCTTGTCGGCAAACTCCGTCAGCCCAGGATTGTGACCCACGATCATCAAATGCTGGGCCGCACCGCCGAGCTCGCGGATCACTTCCTTCAATACCTTGGGCGAAGCCAAATACAACCTTTCATCCTGCTGCAGCTTCGCTGCCGGCAAATGCAACTCACGAGCGAAAATCTGGGCAGTGGTAATCGCGCGCACCGCCGGGCTGGCAATTACCAGGTCCGGCTTCAATTTGCGCTCCCGCAAGCGGCGAGCCATTTCCGGCGCGTCTTTTTGCCCGCGGGGTTCGAGCACACGATCCCAATCTTCCTGGCCGGAATGTTGAGTCTCGGTCTTGGCGTGGCGAAGCAGGGTGAGGCGTCGCATGGCTTCCCTTCTGATCAGGTATCGGCTTGGATCTCGACCACGCCTGCATCATTGACGCGGGTTTGATAAGTGCGTACGGGTTCGTAGGCCGGTGGTGTCAGCGCCGCGCCGGTGCGCAAACAGAATCGAGCACCATGCCTCGGACAAATCACGACAGCGCCGTCGACGGCACCGCCGGCGAGTTCGCCGCCATCGTGAGTACAAAGATCGTCGATGGCATAGAACTGACCGCCGATATTGAACACGGCGACGAGTTGAGCGTCGATCTCGGTCTGCGCGTAGTCGCCCGGCGCGATCGAGGCGGCCGGCGCCACGGGATGCCACGACATGGTCACATCATCCCGGTTTGTAGACGAGCCGCTTCGGACATCATGGTTTGATTCCAAGGCGGATCGAACACCAACTCGACGTCGGCGCGCGCCACGGTGGGCACCAGCTCGACTTTGTCCTTCACGTCCTGCACCAGCACTTCGCCCATGCCGCAGCCCGGCGCAGTGAGCGTCATCTTGATGTCGGCGACGCGGTCGCCTTCGGGCGAGCGCGTGATGTCGCACGAGTACACCAGGCCCAGCTCGACGATGTTGATGGGAATTTCCGGGTCGTAGCAGGTGCGCATCTGATCCCACACCAGCTGTTTCACATCGTCGTCGGTGGCGTCGGGCGGCAATTCCGGCGCGAGACTCGGCTCTTTGCCGAGCGCATCCGCGTCCTTGCCGGGAATGCGGAACAGATTGCCTTCCACATAGACGGTGAAGCTGCCGCCGAGGGCCTGAGTGATGAAGCCGGTTTTACCTTCGCGCAAGGTCACCGGGATGCCGGCGGGAACCATGATGGCTTCGACGTCGCGCTGTAGGGTTACAGGTTCGTTGTCGTGGCTGTGCATGAAAAGAACTAACTACTCTGTAGTCACCGGTTCGGCGGCCCGATCCAGCGCCGCATTCAACGTATGCCAACACAAGCTGGCGCATTTGACGCGAGCCGGAAACTCACGCACGCCGGAGAGCGCCGCGAGTTTGCCGAGCTTGGCAGGGTCGACGCTGGCGTCGTGCTGAGTCAACAGCGCGTGCACGTCGTCGAACAACTCTTTCACTTCCGACTTGGTCTTGCCCTTGACGGCTTCGGTCAACAGCGAGGCCGAGGCGACCGAGATGGCGCAGCCGCTGCCTTCGAACTTCACATCGGTGATGTGCTCGCCTTTGAGGTTGGCGTACACCGTGAGCCGGTCGCCGCACAACGGATTGTGTCCGTCGGCGTGCGCGTCGGCCGGCTGCAGCTTGCCGAAGTTCCGCGGATGGCGATTGTGATCCACGATCACGTCGCGATAAAGGTCTTTCAGGTCCATATCGTTATCTGGGGCGTCAGCCCAATACTTTGCGGGTATGTTCGAGCGCGGCCACGAGCCGGTCGATTTCCTCGCGCGTATTGTAGAACGACATCGACGCGCGCGCCGTCGCCGGGATCTTGAAAAAGTCCATCACCGGCATGGCGCAGTGATGACCGGTGCGGATCGCGACCCCCTCGGTATCGAGGATGGTGCCGATGTCGTGCGGATGAATGCCGTCGAGCGTGAAGGACACCACTGCCGCCTTGTTCGGCGCCGTGCCGACGATGCGCAAGCCCGGCAGTTGGCTGAGGCGCTCGGTCGCGTACTCCAGCAACTCGTGCTCGTAGGCAGCGATGCGATCCATGCCGATGCTTTGCAGGTAGTCGATGGCCGCTGCGAGGCCGATGGCACCGCTGATGTGCGGCGTGCCGGCTTCGAACTTCCACGGCAACTGATTGTAGGTGGTCTTCTCGAACGACACCGACAGGATCATGTCGCCGCCCCCCTGCCAGGGAGGCATTTTCTCCAGCAACTCACGCTTGCCATACAGCACGCCCATGCCGGTGGGGCCGAGCATCTTGTGGCTGGAGAAGCAGTAGAAATCGCAGCCCAAGGCCTGCACGTCGACCGGCGTATGCGGAATGGCTTGCGCGCCATCGAGCAGCACCGGCACGCCATGCTGTTTGGCGACGGCGATGAACTTTTCCACCGGCACGATGGTGCCGAGCGCGTTCGAAACGTGGGCCAGCGCGAGCAACTTGGTGCGCGGGCTGATGAGCTTTTGGAATTCGACGAAATCGACTTCGCCTTGCTCGCTGATCGGAATGACCTTGAGCACGGCGCCGACCTGTTCGCGCAGCATCTGGTAGGGAACGATGTTGGCGTGATGTTCCAGCGCCGAGATCAGGATTTCATCGCCAGGCTGGAAGCCGGTGCGCAAGAAGCTCTGAGCGACCAGGTTCACCGCTTCGGTGGTGCCGCGGGTGAAAATGATCTCTTTGGTATCCCGAGCGTTGATGAAGCGGCGAATGGTCTCGCGTGCGCCTTCATACGCATCGGTCGCACGCTGGCTCAGCGTATGAACGCCACGATGCACGTTGGCGTGGTCATGCTCGTAATAGCGAGAGATCGCTTCGATCACTGACTTCGGCCGCTGACTGGACGCTGCGTTGTCCAGATACGTCAGCGGTTTGCCGTTCACCGTCTGATGCAGAATCGGAAAGTCGCGCCGGATGGCAGCGACGTCGAGCGCGGTCGCTCGCGTGGCTGTAACAGCTGCGTTCATGCTTTGGCCTCGTTCGCTAGCTTGAACCGCTCATCGATCTGGTGTTCCAGCGCAGTGCGCAGCGAGTCGAGATCGATGGTCGTGAGAATGGATTCGGCGAAGGCGCGAATCAGCACGGCCCGCGCATCCGATTCGGACAGGCCGCGCGAGCGCAAATAGAACAGGGAGGTCGCATCGAGCTGCCCGGTCGTGGCGCCATGACTGCACTTCACGTCGTTGGCGTAGATCTCCAACTCCGGCTTGGTGTCGATTTCCGCCGTCGGCGACAGCAACAAGTTGCGGCTCGATTGACGCGAGTCGATCTTTTGCGCGTCCGGTCGCACGATGATCTTGCCGTTGAAAACGCCGCGGCCCTTGCCGCCGGCGATGCCTCGATAATCTTCTTCGCTGGTCGTATGAGCGGCGATGTGATCGAGCTTGGTGTGCGCGTCCAGATGCTGAGTGCCCATCGGCGTGAACAACCCGAACAACGCCGCATGCGCGCCGCTGCCTTCGATCAGCGCCGTGATGCCGGTTCGGCCCAGGGTACCGCCGAGCTGCAGATCGTGAATCGAATACCGAGCGTCCTTCGCCAACCGCGCTTGCACGTGGCCGATATGGAACGCACGAGGCGCTTCCTGCTGCACGCGGAAATGTTTCACCGCGCCGCCGGCAGCGACGTCGAAACGAGCGACAGCATTGGTGAAGTATTCGGTTTCGTTGGCGCCGAGGTAGTGCTCGATGACGGTGACGCTGCTATTGCGGCCAGCACGAACGATGATGCGTGGATGGCTCATCCGTTGCGCGGCTGCGCTCGTCGACTGATGCACGATGTACAGAGGCTGATCGAGCACGGTGTTGTCGGCCAGGTTGACCACGACACCATCTTCGAAAAACGCCAGATTCAATTGTTCCAGTGCGTTACCGCCGAGCTGGTCATGATCTTTCAGGTACGCCGCGACCGCCGCGGGATCGTGTTGGATCCATTGCTTGAGCGTCAGCACCGTTACGCCCGGAGGCTGGGCGGTCTGCGACGAGAGAGCGGGGAGCCAATGGCCGTTGACCAGCACGACACGCGTGCCCGACGTCGTCAACCAATCGGGCTGATGCGCATCGAGTGCCGAGGCATCGGCCGGCGCGAACGAGCGCGACTCGAGGCGACGCAGGTTGGTGTACTTCCACGCTTCGTCTCGCTGCGTCGGAAAGCCGGCAGCCGAAAACTGTTCGAACGCTGCGCGTCGGAGCGCGATCAGTTCGTCATTGCCCTGCCAGCGCGCATCGAACGCCGTTTTGTAGCGCTCGATCGGCGACGCCGTGGTTTTGGCAACGGCACTCACGCTGCGGCCTCTTGCTTGACCCAGTCGTAGCCGCGCTTTTCCAATTCCAGCGCCAGCGACTTGTCGCCGCTCTTGATGATCTTGCCGTCCGAGAGCACGTGGACGTGATCCGGCTCGATGTAGTCGAGCAGTCGCTGATAGTGGGTCACCAGCACGATGGCGCGATCCGGGCTGCGCAGACTGTTGACGCCATTGGAGACCACGCGCAGGGCGTCGATGTCCAGGCCCGAGTCAGTTTCGTCGAGCAGCGCGAGCGCCGGCTCGAGCACCGCCATCTGCAGAATCTCGTTGCGCTTTTTCTCGCCGCCGGAGAAGCCTTGGTTGACGCCGCGGTTCAAGAAGCTCTCGTCCATCTGCATGAGCTTCATCTTCTCGCGCACCAGGGTGAGGAACTCGAACGCGTCCATCTCGGACTCGCCGCGATGTTTGCGAATGGCGTTGAGGCCGGCCTTCAACAAATACACGTTGTTCACGCCGGGAATTTCGACCGGATACTGGAACGCCAGGAACACGCCTTCACGGGCGCGCTCTTCGGGCGCCAGCGCGAGCAGATCCTTGCCTTTATAAGTGACGCTGCCCTCGGTGACGGTGTAGCCGTCGCGACCGGCGAGTACTTGCGCGAGCGTGCTCTTGCCCGAGCCGTTGGGGCCCATGATGGCGTGCACTTCGCCCGCGCCCACTTCGAGGTTCAGACCGTGCAGCACCTGCTTTTCGCCGGCGAGTGCGTGGAGATTCTTGATACTAAGCATGTTGAGAGTTTTGTTTACAGGTTAGCGACGGCTATCTCGTCGGCGTCTCAGCCGACCGACCCTTCCAGGCTGACAGCGAGCAAGTTCTGAGCTTCGACGGCGAATTCCATCGGCAGCTCTTTGAACACGGCTTTACAAAAGCCGTTGACGATCATGTTGACCGCGTCTTCCGAAGAGATGCCGCGGCTCAAGCAATAGAACAATTGATCGTCACCGATCTTGGACGTGGTGGCTTCGTGCTCCACGCTCGCGGTGGGCGTGCGGACTTCCATATACGGGAAGGTGTGCGCGCCGCACTTGTCGCCCATGAGCAGCGAGTCGCACTGAGTGAAGTTGCGTGCGTTGATGGCGCTCGGCAATACCTTCACCAGGCCGCGATAAGCGTTCTGACCGTGACCGGCTGAAATGCCCTTGCTCACAATCGTGCTGCGCGTGTTCTTGCCGATGTGAATCATCTTGGTGCCGGTGTCGGCCTGCTGATAATTGTTGGCCACCGCCACCGAATAGAACTCACCCACGGAGTTGTCGCCGGTCAGGATGCAGCTCGGATATTTCCAAGTGATCGCCGAGCCGGTTTCGACTTGCGTCCAGCTGATCTTCGAGTTGGCGCCACGGCACTCGCCGCGCTTGGTCACGAAGTTATAAATACCGCCGACCCCGTTCTCGTCGCCGGGGTACCAGTTCTGCACGGTCGAGTACTTGATCTGTGCGCCTTCCAGCGCGACCAGCTCGACGACCGCTGCGTGCAGCTGATTTTCATCGCGCATCGGCGCCGTGCAGCCTTCGAGGTAGCTCACGTGCGAGTTTTCCTCGGCGACGATGAGCGTGCGTTCGAACTGGCCGGTCTTCGCCGCATTGATGCGGAAGTAAGTCGACAGCTCCATCGGACAACGCACGCCTTTGGGCACGAACACGAAGGAGCCGTCGGTGAATACCGCTGAGTTCAACGTGGCGAAGTAGTTGTCCGTGTAGGGCACGACGCTGCCGAGATACCTCTCGATCAGCTCGGGATACTTCTGCACGGCTTCGGAGAACGAACAGAAAATCACGCCGGCCTTGTGCAAGCGTTCTTTGAACGTGGTCGCGACCGAGACGCTGTCGAACACTGCATCGACCGCCACGCCGGCGAGGCGGGCGCGCTCGTGCAAGGGAATGCCCAGCTTGTCGTAGGTCTCGATCAGTTTCGGATCGACTTCTTCCAGGCTCTTGGGCGCATCCGCTTTGGGTTTGGGCGCCGAATAGTAGGAAATCGATTGGTAGTCGATGGGCTGGATGCGCAGGTGCGCCCACTGCGGCTCTTTCATGGTGAGCCAGTGGCGGTAGGCGCGCAGGCGCCAGTCGAGCATGAACTGGGGCTCGCCCTTCTTGGCCGAGATCAGACGGATCACGTCCTCGTCCAGGCCGGGCGGGACGGTGTCGGATTCGATGTCCGTGACGAAGCCGTGCCGGTACTTCTGGCCGACCAGGGCTTCGAGGGTGGGATCGGTTTGGGGATTGCTTGCCATTGGAAATGTCAGCGCAAAAATTATTCGTGCGAGGCCCGCAGCCGGGTCAGCGGTACGGTGGTAGTGGTGACCCCACGAGGCGCGCCCGCCAGCTCGGCCAGCGAAATGTCAGTGAGAGCGCGACGAATCGCGGCGTTGACCTTCTGCCAGGTATGGCCGAC
>NZ_JAEUPY010000662.1 GCF_016790065.1 Steroidobacter sp. | reverse complement strand
GCGAGACGTGCCATAGATCGGGAATCGCTGCGTGCACGGGCCGGCAGGCTTGTCGTCCAGAATGCCATGCCATGCGTCGTCGCCCGCGTAGATGAGCTGACCGTTCACATCAAAGCAGCTATCGACGGCACGCGCTGGGCGATTGCGACGCACGCCCTTGTCCGGATGCTTTTGAATATTACGCAGCCACTCGTCCATCACCGTCATGGCGTCCAACGATTGGCTGGCCTTGGGTACTCCAGGCATCGTGTCGGTGAACCAAATCACCAGCAGATCGCTGTTACCCATCTTATCCAGCACGCGCTGACGGACCGCGAAGCTCTGATGCACATTGTGCATGTCCAGTTCGCGCTCCATGTACTGGCGGTGATCGATGGTCGGCCGATTCAAAGTGCCATTGAACACCATGCCGGACGTGTACGCGGCACGTACCGCTTTGATATCGCCGTTGGTCCGAGGCGCCGGCTTGGTGGGATCGGTGCTCAGATTCATATTGCGACGACTCCACGGATCGAAGTAACCCGGCACCGTCAGCGCCTTGGTGATCTCCGCTTGAGTGGTACCGAAGAATGGGAAGCCTTCCTGCACCATCTCGCTGGGCTGCTTCCAACCGCCGACCTGCCAGTTCAAGTTCAAGAATTCCTCGAGCGTGATCTTGCTCTCTTGTAACGAGCGCAAGCCGTACTGCACGCCGATGTTGTCCCAAGTCGGCCGAGCTGCACCGGTGTCGTCGACGCCGTAGATGTTGCGCAGATCGTCCCAATGGGTCCAGCGAATCGCAGCGATGTCGGACTGCGGCTCATAGTTCTGTTGATTGGGCGCCTGGCCATACCATGGGTTCATCGCCAACGGCGACAAGCCACGCCACGCCGGCACGCATTCGCTCGTGCCCAACGCGGTGCTGTAACCGAGCGCGACCTTCAACGGCGCCAACGCATCGTTGACCTTGTCGAAGCCTTCTTCGGCGTTGAAGCCCACCAGCCAGCTACGATTCTTGGTGACCCGCCATTTGGGATTGGCGCGATCGGTAGCATCCATGTAGTACTCGAGCAGCTCGCAATCGCCGACATGGATGGTCTGGGTCACCATGTCGGGATAGGACTGCACCGGCAACAACGCATCCAACAGCCCGGGCTGATTCTGACCGAGGATGTATTGTTGAATCGCCCCGCCCGACCCGCCGAGCCCGACGGTGTAAGTAGGCACAGCATAGCGCTCGATGAAGCGCTCCTTGGTCATCATCATGGTCTCGCCCGCCAACTGCAGGTTGTAGTGCGTCCCGGTGTTGTTGCCGCTGGAATGCGCGATGGCGTAGCCGAGCCGCAAGATGTCCGGATTCAACGAGCCACTGTGGACCGTGCCCTGCGAATGTCCGATGGCCACGCCGCCTTGAAACCAATACAACAATCGTCCGTTCCAACGGCTCAGGTCCGGCTTGGTCGGCTGCTCATTGGCCGGCGCCAGCATGGCGAAGCTGTAGAGGAAGCGATTGATCGAGCCCACCTCACGCCGCACGACGAAGTCCACCGTGCGACCGTCAGGTAATGTCACTTGCGCCAGATCGGCCGGCCGGCTGCCATCAGCAGGCCACACGGCCCAGGCATTGGCCGTGGTCCGATACAGATAAGTGACGAACGTTTCGATGCCGCAGTCCTTGCTGTATCCAATCACGTTGCCGGCACTATCGAACACACGTGTGCCCGGCGGGCTGGCGCTCTCGACGACGGGCTGCCGACCCACCGCACTTTGAGTCGTTGTACACACAAACGGATGCTGTTGCGGACCGGAGAACATGGGACCGCTAATGGGATAGTTGATGAGCTTGAGAGCGTCCCGATCCCAGCGGCCTTTGAGCAAGGCTTCCAAGCGATTCTCGCCCGGCACCAGGCCGGTAATCACCGCTTGTAGCCGGTCGCCCTTGCCGCTGAGGGGTTGGAGATCGGCCTGCAAGCGACGGCCGTTGAGATACAGCTCGACCTTGTTCCCTTGCCCCGCCGGCACTCGCACCTCGATACGAGCATCGCCACCGGAAACATACTGCGACGGGCTGGATACAATGCGCAGCTCCACCGCTTTACCGCCGCCTCTATCGCGATCGTCGCCACCGCGGCCACGGTCGTCATGTGCCAACCCTAGCGCTGGCCCGAGCAAGGCGGCTATCGCCCAAATACAATCCAATCGACGTCGATCCGTCGTCATGACCATCCCCCGTCTGAATGTTTGTAGATTTCACGTAGCGGAACATTGCCGCGACGTGCGGGGGTTAGGAATACTCTCGGACCACAGGGATTGCAATCACGCGAGTCCGCAGACTGCGCAGCGAGTTAGCCGGCCTGCTCCGAAGTTTTCAGCAACTCCGACTGCAAGACTTCCTCCGTAACCAGCGGTACCGTGCTCCGAATCGTCACCGACGGCACGTTGTCGGCGAGCCGCTCGGCGCACACGGCCAGCAAATATTCGGTGGTGGGACGGTACTGCCAGAAGCCCCAGCGAGTGGCGTCGTCGCCGAGTTGCGGGTCGATGGCGATGTTGACGGCTCGCTCGTGCGGATAATGAAAGCTGAATTGTCCGAGCGGGATCGACAGGCCCATGCCGCGAGCTTTGATGTAAGACTCTTTGAAGGTCCAATACTCGAAGAACCGATCCTGTTGGCGTTCGCGCGGTATCGCGGCCAACTCATCGACTTCGGGGCGCGCAAAAAAGCGATCGGCGATCTCGATGGAAACTTCACGAGTACGGACGTTCTCGACGTCCACACCCAGCTCGCGACGATGAGTGACGCCAAGGGCAATCAACCCTTTGGTGTGCGACACATTGAAACACAGGCCGCATTCCTCGCTGCTCAGATTCGAGATTGCGGGACGGCCGTAACGATTGTTGGCAAATCTCCAATCCGTCGGCGCGACGTCGAGATAACGTGACAGCACGGTGCGAACCATGGCGCGAGTGACCAGATAGCGGCGCTGGTCATCGGGGAAGTAAAACCGGAACTCCTTACCGCGCTCCTCTTCGGTCAGCAGCGAGCGATACTCCGCATGCAATTGCGCATCGGAGATGTCGCGGTAATAGGCCAGCCACACATCGATGTTGGCAGCGTCGGCGACCAGGGGTTGTGAGGGGTTACAGCTCATCGATACAAACCAGCTGCCGGGCGGCGATGCGCTCTTCGCCGGGGTAACCAAAAGCGTTATTGATGTACGTTACACCGTCGATACGAATGCGGCGATTGATATGGCTATGGCCATATACGTGGATGCTCGATCCCAACTGCCGCAGCTGTTGTTCGATCCGCGCGCTGCCCAACACCGGATCCAACAAGCGGTGCCGGCCGGAAACATAGCTGGGGATGAGATCTATGCGCGGCAGAAAATGCGAGAAAGTGATGACCCGCGCAGCGCCCTCTGCCACCGACGGTTCGTTCAGAGCGGTGAAATGCCGAGCCACCGCGTCGGGCTCAAAGCCTTCCGGCCAACGACAGGCACGGTAATCCATCCACATCTGATACAGATCTGCGCTGGGCGAACCGAACGAGTAGTCGTACCAACCGAGTAACGGCGCAATCAGCACGCCACCCTGCCGATGCGGCTGCATGCTGGCCCCGGTGTCTTTCACCACAGCCACTACGTCAGCGAACTTTTGTAGCGAGGTGCGTTCGGGCGCCTCGCCCAACACCCAAACGTCGTGATTGCCTGGCACGAATAGCACCTTGGCGAAGCGCGCCGTGAAGGCACTCAGGCAGGCGGCAAGCTCGGCCAGCTTGTGAGTAACGTCGCCGGCCAGGATCAAAAGATCATCGCGATAGTCATGCGTCGATAGACCGCGCACCCATTGGGCGTTGGGTTCATAGTCGACATGAATGTCGGACAGGGCGAAGACGCGGGTGCTCACCCGCCAATCTTAGGGGCGAATCGGCAGGTTTGGCTACGCCGTTTGGACTATGGCGAGTGACTTATGCCGCTCAAGCCGCGAATCGTGCCTGCTGCTCACCCTCGTGGTCGTGCCATTGCTCGATCGCGGGCGCGCCGGTTCGATGCCGTGTCTGTTGATCGTCAGCGAGCTTGAACACCGCCGCCGCCTGAACCATATCGTTGGACTGCCGACTCAGCGTCTCAGCCGCCGCGGCACTCTCCTCGACCAGAGCCGCATTCTCCTGCGTACTGCGATCGAGCTGCGCGATGGCGTTGCCCACTTGCTCGATACCGCTGGCCTGCTCGGTGCTGGCAGAGGAAATCTCCTGGACCACGTCGGTCAGCTTTTTCACACTGCTGACGATGTCGCCGAGCACCTTGCCGGTCTTGTCGACCAACTCGCAGCCGGCACCGACCTTGGCGACCGAGTCATTGATCAACTCTTTGGTTTCCTTCGCGGCGCTGGCACTACGCTGCGCGAGCGTGCGGACTTCGGAGGCCACGACCGCAAAGCCGCGACCCTGCTCACCGGCGCGCGCCGCTTCGACGGCTGCGTTCAATGCCAGCAGATTCGTCTGGAACGCGATCTCGTCGATCACACCAATGATCTCAGCGATACGATTGCTCGCACCGTTGATGGCATTCATGGCCGTGATCGCATCGGCGACCACCTTGCCACCGCCATCGGCCAACTGCCGAGTGTTGATCGCGAGCTGATTGGCTTGCTTGGCGTTATCTGCCGTCTGCTTCACGGAGGCCGTCATCTCCTCCATGCTGGCAGCGGTTTCTTCCAGCGCGGACGCCTGTTCCTGAGTGCGACGAGACAAATCATCGTTGCCCTGCGCGATCTGCCGGCTGGCCACCGCCACTTGCGACGCG
>NZ_JAEUPY010000650.1 GCF_016790065.1 Steroidobacter sp. | reverse complement strand
ACGAGACTCCGTCATGCGCACACTCAACTTTCGCATCGTCAATGTGTTCACATTCAATGGCGGCACGCTCACCGGTAATCCGTTGTGCGTGTTCGAAGATGCCAGCGGCTTGGACACGCCGACCATGCAAGCACTGGCGCGCCAGTTCAATTTATCTGAAACAACCTTTATCGAACCGTCCAGTTCGGCCAACGCCCAGGTTCGGATCTTCACGCCGAGTTATGAGATGCCGTTCGCCGGCCATCCGACACTGGGCACGGCGTTCGTGTGTCGCGAGCTGCGCTTGGGCGGCGACCAACTGAAGTTACAAATGAAGGCCGGCATCATTCCGGTGAGCGCCGAGGGCAATCGCTGGACCTTGCAAGCCAATCCACCGACCTGGCGGGCCTGTGAAGCCTCGCGTGAGCATCTGGCCGCCATGTTGAGCCTGGAGCCTTCCGACATCGGCGAACGACCGCTGTGGGTCAAAGCCGGCAAGGAACAGCTCATCGTGCCGCTCACCAGTGAAGCCGCAGTTCGTCGCGCCATCCCTCGGCCCGAAGCATTCGCCGCCGTGAGCAGCGAGGACGGCCACAGCATGGCCTATGTGTTCGCCCCGCCGGTCAACGGTCGTACCTTGTCTCGCTTCTTCTTCCCCGATGGCGCAGCCATTCTCGAAGATCCGGCCACCGGTTCGGCCACCGCCAACTTTGGCGGTTGGCTGCTCGCGACCGGCCAGCCCTTGCCCTATCGAGTGCAGATCTCGCAGGGTGAGTACGTCGCCCGACCTTCGACGCTGTTCCTGCACGTGGACGCCGAACGCCGCATCTTGGTGAGCGGCGATGTAGTGGCGATCGCTCGCGGCACGCTGCAATTGTAACAATCAGGCGGGCAACGACCGCCGGCTACGATTTCCCCCGGGTTGGCAAATGCTTGCGCACACCCTAAGGTTGCGCCGAATGAGTCTCGGTAGCGCCTGGGGGCGTCGATGCCTGAGTTCGGATCAGTAAGAACGCGTATCAACCACTGCTGGTTGATCAGCTTTGGACAAGTCAAACGAGCCGCCTCGGTAGCGCTGCTCACCTTCGGCCTGGGCCACGCGGCGCTAGGCGCCGAGCCCGCCGCCACAGCTCCACCGCAAAGGATTTCCTTCGGTGAGCTGGGCGCGTCTGCTTTGGAGCTGCGAGGCACTCAGCCAAGCGGCGGCATCGATATCGGCGTGCGTGGCGACGAAGTAGTCGCAGCGGCCAAGCTGCGGCTGCGAATGACCTATTCGCCGGCCATGCTTCCGCAGCTCTCGCATCTCCGCGTCAGCCTCAACAACCAGGTGCTGGCGGCACTGCCGCTGCCTTCTGAACAAGCCGGCCGCGAGATCGAGCGCGAAGTGGTCCTCGATCCTCGCTACTTCACCGACTACAACCAGTTGCGCTTCGACCTGATCGGTCACTACACCCTGGAGTGCGAGGACCCGAGCCATACCTCGTTGTGGGCAACCTTGAGTCCGTTGAGCGAGTTGGAGCTGACGATGACACCGCTCGAGTTGCGCAACGAGTTGGCGCTGCTGCCGGCGCCGTTCTTCGATCGTCGCGACAATCGCCGACTCACCCTGCCTGTCCTACTGCCCGAGCAACCGTCGCGAGAGATCGTGCGCTCCGCTGGCGTGGTCGCATCGTGGTTCGGCTCGATGGCCGACTATAGAAGCGCGCGCTTTCCGGTCTCGTTCACCAGCCTGCCGGAGCAGCATGGCCTGGTGTTCGCGACCAATTCGGCCAAGCCCAACTCATTGCAGCTTGCCGACGTCACGGTGCCGACCGTGAGCATCATCGATCATCCTTCGCTGCCCACGGCGAAGTTGCTGGTGTTCCAGGGCAAGGACGAAGCGCAACTCCGTCAAGCCGTGGAAGGCGTGGTGCTGGGCAGTCCAGTGTTGAGCGGCGCGCAGGCCACCGTGACCGCGGTCGAACTTCCCAAACGCGAACCCTATGACGCGCCTCGCTGGGTGCGAACCAATCGCGCAGTGAAGCTTGGCGAGTTGGTCGACTCGCCCCAACAGTTGCAGACCAGCGGCATCGCTCCGCAGCCGATTCGGGTCAACCTGCGCTTGCCGCCGGACTTGTTCACCTGGAACCAGCCCGGCGTGCCGATGGACCTGCGTTATCGCTACAGCGCGCCCAACGAGCAGGACACCTCCTCGCTCAACATCAGCATCAACGAACTGTTACTGCGTTCGTATCGCTTGCGGCCGGAAGGCGCGGAAGACGGCGCGCGTAAAGTACTCGTGCCACTGCTCGACAGCGGTACGGTTCAACAAAGCGAAGAGCTGCGCATCCCGGCATTCCAACTGGTGAGCAACAATCAGCTGCAGTTCCGTTTCAGCCTGGATCCGCAACGCCAGGGCCCGTGCAGTCATGTGCCCGGCGACCAGGCGCGTCAAGGCATCGATCCGGACTCGAGCATCGACTTCAGCGATTTCGCTCACTACACCGCCATGCCCAATCTGGCGCTGTTCGCCAACGCCGGCTATCCGTTCACTCGCTACGCCGACCTGGCCGAAACCGCCATCGTGCTGTCCGACACCACGCAGGCAGCCACGCTCGAGCAGTTGTTCTTTTTGCTCGGCCGGATGGGGCGGCATACCGGCACGGTGGCACTGTCCTATCAACTATTGAATGCCGAACAAGCCAAGCAGGCACGCGACCTGGATTTGCTGGTGCTGAGCGGCGCTGGCGCGGCACCGCTGTTGAGCGAGTGGGAGCAGGATCTGGCGCTGGCCATCAACGGCGACGAGCGCAAGTTTCGCGAGCTGTCGGTAGCGCCGCGCTTCGAGAATCCGGCCAACGCCAATCGTGAGGCTGGCAACGGCGGCCGTGTACAAATCAACGCCAGCGGCTCGCTCGGCGCCTTCATCAGTTTCGAATCGCCACTCACCGGCGATCGCACCGTGGTGGCGCTGGCCGGCAGCGACGACGCAGCGGCCCAGGCATTGATCGGCACGCTCGAAGACGACGGCAAGGTGCCCTTGATTCTGGGCGACCTGGCCATCGTGCGTGGTGACACCGTACAGAGCTATCGTGGCGACTCGGTCTACTATGTGGGCACGCTGTCGCTGTGGAAGCGCTTGTGGTTCCATCTGTCGCAGCACGTGTTGTTGTTCACGCTGGTGGCACTGACGGTCGTGGTTCTGGTGGCAATGCTGCTGTATGGCGGCTTGCAACGGCGGGTCGCTCGACGACTCGCCGCCACCGGTTCGCAGTGATCGCGCGCTGGCTGTTAGGGGTGCTCATGCTCAGCACTTCGATGTTGATGCCCGATAGTGCACTGGCCGCCGGCGTCAAATGCGACGCCTGGCCGGCCTGGCAACGCTTCAAATTGCTGTATATGAGCCAGGACGGCCGCGTCATCGACGCCAGCACCGACGCTCAGATCAGCACCTCCGAAGGCCAGGCCTATGGATTATTTTTCGCGCTGGTCAGCAACGATCGCCCGGCGTTCGACCTGCTGTTGCGCTGGACTCACGACAATCTGGCCGGCGGCCGACTCGACCAACAATTGCCCGCGTGGCAATGGGGTCGCGCACCC
This sequence comes from Steroidobacter sp., assembly GCF_016790065.1. Lineage (GTDB taxonomy): Bacteria > Pseudomonadota > Gammaproteobacteria > Steroidobacterales > Steroidobacteraceae > Steroidobacter. Next base: position 2,786 of record NZ_JAEUPY010000650.1, on the reverse strand, counting down.
GATGGCAACTGGCGCGTGTTGGACAAGAACTCCGCCTCCGATGCCGACTTGTGGATGGCCTATACGCTGGGCGAAGCCGCCCGGCTGTGGAATGAAAGCCGCTACGCCACCCTCGGCGCCGAGCTGGCAAGAAACATTTTGCGCGAGGAAGTCGCCACTGTGCCCGGCCTCGGCACTGCTTTGCTGCCGGGACCGCAAGGCTTCGTGACCCAAGAGAGCTGGCGTCTGAATCCGAGCTATCTGACGCTGCCGCTGTTCCACGGGCTGGCTCGGCAGAACAAAGAACCGCTGTGGACTGAGATCGCTAAATCGTCGGAGCAAGTGATTCTGGGCGCGGCGCCAAAAGGTTTCGCCGGCGACTGGATCGAATTCACTCGCGGCGGCTTCATGGCAGACCGTCGCAGCCGCGGCGTCGGTAGTTACGATGCGATTCGTGTTTATCTGTGGGCCGGCATGCTGCCCGCTTCGGACCCGGTGCGCGGCAAACTGATGCAGGCCCTCAAGCCGATGTTGGAAAGCGTCGCCAAGCGTGGCATGCCGGTCGAAACAGTCGACACTCAAACAGGCGAGCTGGGCGGCGACGGTCCACCAGGCTTCTCGGCGGCACTGCTCCCCATGTTGGCCAATGCACACATGAGCGCAGCGCTGCAGGCACACCGACAGCGCGCGGCAGATGCTGCGTTTCAGAACAATCATAACTACTACAGCGATGCATTGACGTTGTTCGGCTTGGGCTGGTTGGAACAGCGCTATAAATTCAACCGCACCGGCCTGCTCAACGTGCGCTGGACTCCGGCATGCGATCGACCGCATTAGCGATTACTTGTTTACTACTACTGGGCCGCGTCGCCACTGCCGCCGAAACCACTGTCGCCGGCGATGAGTTGCTACAAAGCTCTCGCATGTGGGAATCGCGACAGCGCGGCGACCTGGCGCGCTTGGCGCTGGAGAAGCTGGTCAACACGCGCCCGGATTCGCCTGAAGCCCTGTTGGAGCTAGGCGAACTCAACTTGCGCATGTCGGAGTTCGCCGCCGCGGACCAGATACTGCGACGCTTGGAACAGCGTTTTCCAGGCTCGGCCGCGACCCGTTCCATGAGCCTGCAATATCGACTGGCCACCAGCGATCGGTTGCGCTGGATGTCAGTGAAACGCCTGGCGGACATCGGCGAGGGCGAAAAGCTGGCTCGTGAACTCCAGAGCTTGTTTCCCCAAGGTGCGCCGGACGGTTCGATTGCTCTCGAATACTATCGACTGCTGGCAGCGACGCCGGGGCGCTATCAAGACGCGCAACGCGGAGTGCGAGCGCTCGCCGCTAAGCATCCCAACGATCCGTTCTATCAGGATGCGGTACGCGACTGGCGAGCGCCGCGCACGACAGCGGCAAACCCGACGCCGTCTCAATTGGCATCACAATCGCCGACGAGAACTGCGACTCCGCGCCGTTCAAGCCCACGCACTCCAACCAATACAGCGCCGACAGCACCGACTGTGGCTCCTGAGGCTCTGGCCGCAGCCGCGGATTGGGAACAACGCAGCCGCGCCTCCACCGACGCTCAGCAACTCGATCTCGCTTCGCTACAACTCCAAGCAGCCACCCGCCTTCGCGCTGGCGACTTCGAAGCTTTGATCGACGTGGCCGACCGCCTCGATTCACTCGGCTCTGCCAAGCAAGCCGGCGATCTGCTCGCTACGGGAAACCGTCTCGCGCCTGAATCGACGTGGTTATTGGAATCGCGAATTCGCTGGCTGATCGCTCACGACAACGCCAACGAAGCCTTGCAGCTGATCGACTCGCATCCCGTCGATGACAAATGGACGGCGAGCACGCGCGACAACTTACGAGCTACAGCGTTGGGCGCACGGGCCCGAGCGTCGGTCGAAGCATCTAACGTAGAGGCCGCCATCGCGGATCTCACGGAAGCCATCAAGCTGCAGCCGACCGATCCATGGACTCGTCACCGCCTTGCTGGCCTGCTGGCTCGTCGAGATCGCAAGGAAGAAGGCCGAGCAGTGATGGATGCCGGTGCGGCACTCGCGCCTGACAATCCTCAGATGCGTTTCGCCCAAGCGTTGTTCTACGAAAGCATCGACGACTCACGCCAAGCGGTCGCCGCCATCGATGCCATTCCCGAAGAAAGCCGCGACGCCGACATGAATGCCGTGCGTGATCGCGCCCGGCTCACTCTAGTGCGCGAGCTGATCGATGCCGGCAATACCGTTGAAGCTCGGGCGTTACTTGCTGACATTCGAGCACGCGCCAATCCCGACGACCTCGGCGTGCAACTCAACATCGCCTATCGTGAATGGCAGCTCGGCAACAGAGACGCCACCGCCGAGATCGCCGAACGCTTACATACGCTCGCTCCTGAGCGAGCCGACATCGCGATGCTGGCAGCACGCGCCAAGCACGCCCAACGCGACTTCGGCGCAGCTCGCGATTACTTCAAGCAAGCTGAATCAGTCGGCGATGCGGAGACAGTGCTCTCCGCCAGCCAAGCGCGCGAACAGATCGAAACTCGACTACACAACTGGATGTCGATCGGCAGCGAGATCCGACACAAGCCGGGCGATGACGGCATCTCCAGTTTCGACTCGGCGGTCATTGCGTCACTATGGCATCACGCCATCGACTACGAGCGCCGCGTGTGGGTGCAAGCCGATGCGGTCAGCATCGATGCCGGCAAGCTGAGCACCGACTTCAACGAGTCGGCCGACTTCGGTTCCATCCGTGCCGCCGGCCCAACCGCGCTGCGACGTTATTCCAACGATGCTCAGCACGGCTTG
>NZ_JAEUPY010000643.1 GCF_016790065.1 Steroidobacter sp. | reverse complement strand
GTCGCACCGCCGGCCGGTGTAGTCAAGACCATTCTGACCAACGAGCAGCGCACCGAATCCTACTCGGCGTTCGCTGAAATGACGGCACCGATCTTCGCCGATCATACGCGGGGCACGCTCGGCGTTCGCTATACGCGCGATGACAGAAGTATCCATGGCGCTCCCGCCATGAGAAACACCGAAGCAGCTCCCAACGTATACACGCCGGTGCTGAGCACCGCTGCCGCGGCCAATCCACAGCCCAAAGGCACGTGGGACGAAGTGACGTATCGAGCGGTGTTGGAACACGATCTGCGCGATGACGTGTTGGGCTACGCCTCGTATTCCACCGGCTTCCAGAGCGCCTACTACAACATGGCGAACACATCGGCGAACGCTCCGCTGGCGCCAGTGACAGTGGATGCCTATGAGTTGGGTGTGAAGTCGATGTTGTTCGATGGCCGGCTGCGTGCCAACGCGTCACTGTTCTTCTACAACGTCGACAACGTCGTCGTGTCTAGAAACATCGGCGGCACGATATCGCTGTCGAATGCGGCCGCCAGTCGCTACCGAGGGATCGACGTTGACTTGACCTTCCGCGCGACACCGAACCTGACGTTGACCACGGCCTTCGAGTACCTGGATCCGGAGTACACCGACTATCAAGGCATGGTTGCGTACGTGCCGAACGCCAACGGGATTACTTGGCGGACGGTCGGTATCGATGGCACCGGCAGTCAGGTGCAGTACACCGAGAAGGTGATGGGAACCGCGAGCGTCCAGTATGAACTGCCCACTCGGTTCGGCACGTTTGCACTCGTCGGCGCCGCTACTTATCACGGCAAGCGAAATCACGACACTCAGGGCCTCAACGTGCACCCGAGCTACAAGCTGGTGAACTCCTCAGTGAACTGGACTGCGCCGGAAGGGCGATGGAATGCCAAGTTGTGGGCCAGAAATCTGACCAACGAGCAATACGCCGAGGTGTTGTTTCCCACGGACCTCTTGATGATGTACAGCGCGGCAGCGCCTCGAACCTACGGCATCGAGTTCGGATATCGCTGGAACTGATTGGCCGCACGGTTGAGAGCAAGAGGTAGCGTGTGATGAATGTGCGCAGCGTGTTGGTTTGTGCTTGGGCAGTGCTAGTGGCTGCCACGGGGATCGCGAAAGCCGATGGCAACAGCGGCCACTATGTGGATCTTGATCATCTCGATCTGGTGACGTTCATTCCGCCGGCACCGGCGAAGGGCTCGCGCGCTGAAGCCGAGGATCTGGCGACGGTCTTGAAGGAGCAGCAGGGGCGCAAAACGGCCGAGATGATCTATGAGCGGTTCTCTTTCCTGCGTTATGCGAAGGGCCTGAACTGGCAATGGCAACCGGAACAATTGTCGACCGAAACCAAGGCGCTGTTCGATCGCTTGAATGACGATGTGCAGGTCGCTGCGGCCAAGGCCAAGCGTCGTATCAATCGTCCTCGTCCGTTTGTTCTGTCCACGAAAGTGGAGTGGGCGGGGAGAACCAAAGCGTCTTCCAGTGCCAACGGCGGAAAGCAGGCCGAGGCCATCATTGGCAGCTACCCGAGCGGACATTCCGCCAAGGCCTATGCGGCGGCCTTCGTGCTTGCTGCGATGGTTCCCGAAAAGGTCGATGAGATTTTCACGCGAGCCGACACGGTTGCATGGGAGCCGGTCATCGGCGGCTCACACTTCCCGACCGACTCGACCACCGGTGCGCGGACAGCGGCAGGTGTTCTGTTCTACGCCGCTACACAGAATCCGACGTTCAAGTCGGATTACCAGAAGGCTCGTGCCGAGATCCGTGCGGCTCTGAAGCTCACCGACCAAGCCAAATAGGAACTGCTGTGCGTTACCAGACTTCTTTAGCGGTGCTGTTGGCCGCGTTGCTCGGTCCTGCGTGTCATTCGCTGGCGTCGAGTCAGATCATGACGCCGGTGGGCCCGGTGGCAACCAAAGCAACGTGCGGTAAGAACGATCGGACTGAATCGGGGATTCAAGGGCAAACGCCGTTGGCTGATCGTTTCGGACCGGGACATCAGACCGCGGCATTCAACTGCAATCTGGAGCTGCTGAGCCAAACAGGTGAACACGGCGCCAACACGGGTCTGGTCACGACCGACAAGTGCGCCTATTTCACGCAGTGGCAAGCGCCTGAACTGCTGCCGGTGCTGAAGAATCCAGGCGTCGTGGTGGTAGATGTGTCGGACTCCGCGCGTCCCAAGATCGCCAGGTATTTGCAGTCGGCCGGCATGCTGGATGCTCATGAGTCGTTGGTGGTTCATCAGCGCCGAGGGCTGCTCATCGGGCAAGCCGTCGATCAGACCCATCGCTCCGGCAAGACCACGGACATTTACGACATCTCGGATTGCCTGAATCCGGTGCTGAAGTTCAGCGGCGTCATCCCGGACTTCGTGCTCCACACCGGCGATCTGACGCGCGATGGCAAGACACTGTGGGCCGCGCCCGGGCGAAACGAAAGCAGCAAGGAGAATGAGGGCTACTTGGTGTCTGCGTTGGATATCTCGGATCCCGCTCATCCGAAAGTCATTGCCCGGTTGACGTCCGACGATTCGCGGCTCGCCCGGTTCCACAACATTTCGGTGAGTGACGACGGTAATACGGTGTACTTTCCCATCGGCGGCTCGATTGGTAACGAGCGGCGAGTCGAGGACATGCATCCGCAGGGCCTCGTCGTTGCGGATGTGAGCGAAGTGCAGGCGCGAAAGCCCGACGCGAAGATCAAACCAGCGCTGGAGCCGGTGTATTGGCACGACACCTTTAGCAGTCACTACACCTACCCAGTGACTGTCGCAGGCAAGCGCTATCTATTTCAAAGCGACGCATCGGGTGTCTTGCGCTACGTGGTGTGGAGTGGCGGGCCGACCGGTAGAGCGTTCGTCGGCCCGTTGGCGACGCGAGGCCGCTCGGGTCCACCGGCTTTCACTGCTGAGCAAGCCTGCAGTTGGGGTAAGCCAGGCTGGGGCTATGTGCATGTGTTCGAGCTCAATGGTTCGCAGCCTACCAGCGCTTCGGCAGTGAAGCTGGCCATCCAAGATCCCAAGCATTGTCTGGTGGCCGCCAATGAGCCGTTCTATGACTTTGGCTACAGCGGCTACAACTGCGACTTCGATAATTTCCAGGACGCGAAGTTGATGGCCTGTGCCTCCTTTCAGGCCGGCTTGCGGGTGTTCGACATCAGCAACATCAAACAACCGAGAGAGCTTGCCTACTACAAGCCGCCGGCGGTTGGTGTCGCGCCGCGCGCAGCGTCTCCCTATCAGAGCTTTCGTGACACCGGCATTACCACCGGGGCGACCAAGTATCACTCTGCGGATGGCGTGACCAACGTGAAGTTCGCGAACAATGCCAGAGAAGTTTGGTTCGTCAGTTGGGACAACGCCTTTCAAGTCGTGAAGTTCTCCGACGAACTGATCGCCAGAGAGAAGGCGCTGTTCGGTCGGGACAATACCTGCGGCGGCAAGCTGCGCGATCGCAAGGGCTGTCTGTAACGCAACTGGAACCATGTTCATGAGTGACAAAAAGCTCTGCGGAAAAATCCCTCGCGAGGCCTTCGGCATGATCGAGGTGCCGCGCTACCACCAGACGATCATCGATGCTTTCCTGGCACTCGAAGATATGACTGGCGCGGTTTCGGATGCGTTGGATGAGCACGGGATCGCGGGCTGCGTGCCCGGATCGACGCTGCCGGTGACGTTGCGCGAGGCTCGCATTTGCGGGCCGGCGATCACGCTGCGCAACGTCATCCAGCGCAATCAGCCGTTCAAAGACGCGGTGGAGCGAACCTCCAGAATGGCGGAGA
>NZ_JAEUPY010000550.1 GCF_016790065.1 Steroidobacter sp. | reverse complement strand
TCGAGAGCCGATAGTTCAGCTCATTTTCGGCGCCACCGGCGCTAAAGTCATAGCGCAGGCCGCCATCGGTCTCGCCATTCACGCCGGCGAGCAAGCTCATGTCGATAATCTTGGTGCCGAAGATCGGAGCGAACCCACCCGGGAACCATTCGCGAAAATTGAAGCGCGCGCCGCCGGGCTGATTGGTCAGCGGAATGCTCGTGAAGATATCCGTGCGCGATACCGGGCTGCGCCAGAAGAACTCGGTTTCGCCCTCGGTGCGCCCGTAGTTGCCGAAGGCATACGCGTCGGTTTTGTCGCCGAGCGGCAGCCCGGCGTTGAAGAACACTCGAGCCGCTTCCGACTCCACGTTACCCCAGCGCTGGGCCGGATTTTTGATGGCAGTGTTGCCCGCATCGATCAGCGCCTGCGCGTCCGGACGCTGTGCGCCTCGCGACGTAGGATCGGCCCGCGTGTATTCCGCACTCACATTGAAGAAACCGTCGGCGGTGAGCGGCATGCCGACGTTGGCCTGCGCCGTATATTCGGTGCCGTCGCCTTTTGAGAACTGTCCGCCACGTCCGATGAAGCTCGCGCCCCGGTTATCTCGCTTGAGCCGAAAGTTGATGACGCCCGCGATGGCGTCGGAACCGTATTGAGCGGCGGCGCCATCGCGCAGCACTTCGATCTGCTCCACCGCGATCGAAGGAATGGCGGCGAGGTCGGGGCCTTGTGCCCCGGCGGCGAGCGGCTGATTGGTGATCTGCACGAGCGCGGCACGATGGCGGCGCTTGCCGTTCACCAGCACCAGCGTCTGATCCGGCGGTAAGCCGCGCAGGCTGAAGGGACGAATGAACGCGGAGCCGTCCTGCGCCGAGAACTTCTGCACATTCAGGGAAACGACTTGCGTCTTCAACGCATCGTTGAGATTGACCGAGCCTTGCTCCGCCAGCGAATCGGCGCTGATCACATCAATGGGGCGCATCGATTCGATCGGATCCACGCCTGCGCGGCGCGTGCCGGTCACGACGATCTCTTCCAATCCCGGCGAATCCTCGGTCTGCGCCGAGCTGATTCCAGGCGTCATCGCGAGAAAACCCAGCGCCGCGTACGCGGCGCTGCCAATAACGTCACGCTGCTTCATCGTCGGCCTCTCCCCTTTGCGTCGCTTGTAAGTGTTGCGACGTTGCTTGAGTGAACCCGACGCCGTTAGTTAACGTCAATTGGTTTTTTATGGGCAGGTCATCCGTGAAATGCATGCCCCATGAGCACGGCAGATCTCTTATCCAGCGATACGCGGATCGTTGTGGGTACTCAGTTGTGCCAACTACATAACAAAACTGGATGACTCTCCTTCTCTGAAGATATTTACTTTATGCTGGTGCTGCGATACCAAGGCGGACACAGACGGATCGCAGCACCCATTTTGGGGCGTCATTCCGGATGCATGCACCAAGCGAACAGAGGTTTTCATGCTCAAGCGCACCGCCAGGATCGACGAACACAGCGCGGCACCAGCGACATTGACCGCACGCGGCGTGGACAGCCGTGTACGTGGTCCGGTGAACACGCCGGTACAACGCGCGTCGACGATTCTCTACGACGATGTCATCGAGTACGAGAACCGACACAAGGGCTTTTACGATCGAGTGATTTATGGCCTGTATGGCACGGAGAATTCCTTCGCGCTCGCCGCGGACGTCGCAGCGCTCGAGGGCGGCGGCCAGGCGGTTATCACCGCCTCCGGCACGGCCGCCATTGCGCTGTCGCTCACCAGTTGCTTGCGCGCCGGCGATCACATCTTGGTCGCCGATTGCGTGTATGGATCGACGCGCAGATTTTGTGACGAGATGCTCCGTAGATTCGGCGTGGAGGTGGAGTACTTCGATCCACTGATGGGCACGCGGCTGGAATCACGCTTTCGCCCCAACACCAAAGCTCTCTTTCTGGAATCTCCCGGCTCGCATACATTCGAGATGTCGGATGTACCAGCGCTAGCCGCGTTGGCGCGCAAGCACGGCGCGCTGACGCTAATGGACAACACCTGGGCCACGCCGCTGCTCTTCCGGCCGCTCGATGCGGGCGTCGACATCTCGATTCAATCGGCGAGCAAATATTTTTCCGGCCACTCGGACGTCATGTTGGGCACCGTGACGGTGCGTACCGCGGAACTGTACGAGCGCGTCAAAGACACCGTCGGACGCTTCGGGGATCACGCAAGCCCCGACGATTGTTACCTGGTGCATCGTGGACTGCGCACGTTGGACGTCCGTCTGCGCAGACATGAGGCCAACGCGCTCAAACTGATTGAATGGTTGCAGACGCGGCCGGAGGTCATGCGAGTCCTCGCGCCGGTCGTACCCACCGATCCGGGACATGCAATCTGGAAGCGTGACTATTCGGGCATGTGCGGCCTGTTCGGCGTCCTCCTGCAGCCGCAATACGAGGCCGTGCGACGTACGCTGTTCTCCGACCTCCGGGTGTTCCGCATCGGCTCGAGTTGGGGCGGATTCGAAAGCTTGATGGTTCCCGCCGCGCCCGCCCCCGTTCGTCACCATCGCCCCGCGCCGAACGATGGCTTCCTGATCAGGATTCATGCCGGCCTGGAGGACGTTTCCGATATGATCGCGGATCTCGCGGCCGCGCTGGACCGCGCTCGACGTGAGCTCGGATGAATCAACGACAATTGGAGGCATTTAATGCCGTGATCGTGACCGGCTCGGTCACCGCCGCGGCGGACGGCTGCATCTGTCGCAGCCAGCCATCAGCAGGCTGATCGCCGATCTGGAACGATCCGTGGGCTTCCGATTGTTCGAGCGCGTGAAGGGAAGCCCGCTGCGCGCGACGCCCGAGGCCGAGAGCTTTCATCAGGAAGTGGAACGATCGTTTCTCGGAATCCAGGGACTCACGCGGATCGCCAACGATATTCGCAACGCACGCAGCGGCAACTTGCGCATCGCCTGCCTGCCCGCACTCGCGACCGGATTTCTTCCCGAAGTCATTCGAGATTTCCTCAGCATCTACCCGGGCGTGCGGATCAATCTACAGTCCCGCGCCTCTACGACAGTGCGACAGTGGGTCGCCGCTCAGCAGTTCGATCTCGGCTTCGCAACGCCTTCCGACCACACGCCCGGCCTGCGCACCGAGCTCTTTCTATCTCTCACTGGGGTCTGCGTCCTGCCACCGCAGCATCGCCTGCGACGCAAGGATGTCATCACGCCCGAAGATCTCAGAGGCGATGCATTCATCTCTCTCGCGTTGGAAGATCCGACCCGTGGAAAGATCGATCGGATCTTCGACGACGCCCGTGTTGAACGCGATCTGCGGATTGAAACTCAGTACGCGATGACCATCGGCGGATTCGTCATGCGGGGTGTGGGCTGCTCGATACTGAATCCCCTGAGCGCGCGCGAATTGATTCCTCATGGCGTGATCGTAAAGCCCTTCATGCCGGAAGTCAGGTTCGAGTACATCCTGTGCACGCCGGAGCACCGTCTACCCTCTCGGATTGCCACCTCGTTCATCGAATCACTACGCGCGGCGAAGACACGTTTGCTGGAGTCGGAAACGCCGACGGCTACGCCCAGCTCCAAATCGCCAGGTTCTGCGACGGCCGGGCGCGCGCCGAAGAAACGACCCACCGAGCCAGCGAGCAAATCGCCACGTTAATTGCCGTCCGATCTCTGGATCGGCCCGACGCAGTCGTGAGATTGGTCGCGGCTCTTAGGCTCTTGCCTAGTAACGCCCGAGAATCGCCTTCATCTGCGCGATCTCCTTCTTTTGTGACTCTATGATCTGATCACAAAGCGCCGAGATCTCTGGATCGGTGATCGAAGATTGCTCGCACATCAGGATCGCGCCCGAGTGATGGGGAATCATCGAACGCAAGAACTGTTCATTGCCAACGGCAGCCTGGGTGCGCATGGCCATGAAGCTGACTGCGAACACAATGACTGCGCCCAGGCCAATGGCTAGATTCATCCGATGTGATGGAAACATAGAGCGCATGGCGACGAGCATGACCAGTGCCATCGGAGCAACCATCATCGCAGTCATGTAGACGTTGTTGATGTTTAAGTAAAAGTCGCTCAGAGTCGCAATCATCGTGTACATGACGAGGTACATGATCACGAAGTCGATCGCCAACTCGACCATCAGCTCCTTGTACGATCCGTGCGATTGTTGTCCGGCGTGTTGCATGGGGGCTCCTCGGTAACCTGTGCAATATTGCTGACCCGGCTGGTTGGCCAGCTACGGATTGCTCAACCATGCAAGCAGAGTACGATCGAACTCGTTTGCCTGCTCCAGTTGAGGTGTGTGACCGCAACGCTCCAGCTGCCGAAAAGTACGTTGCTGAGATCAGGCATGATCCCGCTCCACATCGTTGGAGGCACCGCAAAGTCGTCAGCGCCCATGTCCGCGGCATAGTTCC
>NZ_JAEUPY010000531.1 GCF_016790065.1 Steroidobacter sp. | reverse complement strand
CCGGAGAACAGCTGGGCACCCGAGGCAGTGCGAGGCCCTTGATAGATGGCCTGCAGCGCGCCGATCTGCGGATCGGTCAAACACCACTTCGACGGTTTGCCCGTACACCGCAACTTCTCCGGCTGAAACTTACAAGCCAGTGGCGCACCGACGATCTGATCCTTCACGCCGTCGAGCGTGTCGCACTGACTGTTGACCTCGGCATCCAATGCAGCCGAGTGAGACGCAGTGACATACGCATCCGGCTTGAGCATGGCCTGTGAATTCCACAGGAAGCCGAGCATCAACCCCGTCCAGTTGTTCGCTGGCGCACCGGCGATGATGCCGTCGTAGTCTTCGGGATAACGCTGAGCCGTCATCAGCGCCTGACGACCGCCGTTGGAACAAGACGCGAAGTACGAACGCTTCGGTCCTTCGCCGTAGTAAGACTTGATGATGGCCTTGGCATTCACCGTCATTAGATGAATGGCGCGATGACCGAAGTCGATCAGCTTCTCGGGATGACCCTTAGCCCACGTGACGTCTTCGTTCGTAGTAGCCGTGTGACCAGTGTCAGTGCTCACACCAGCGTAGCCACGCTGCACGGCTTCGACCAAGCCGCCGTGATAATTGATGGAGCCGGCAAAGCCGCCGTTGCCCGCGCCCTGCAGTTTGCCGTTCCAAACAGCCGGCACCGGTAACCAGACTTCGAAACGAATATTCGAATCAGCGGTGGGCTTGATGGTGCCGATGACGCGGCAATGCTCAGGGAGCTCCGCCGGCAAAGCCCAGGGCACGCTCGGGTCTTTGAACGATCCGGCGACGATGACTGAACTCGACTCGATGGTCGTGTCCGGCAACGCTACGGATTTCAGGCTCTCGCAGGTGGCGGCATTGGCTGTCGCCGCAGCAGCGAATAGCAACAGAAAAAGAGCCCGCGGAGTCATGTTCATCTCCCTACGAATCTGGTTACTTAGCCGGCCCACACTCAAACTTGTACGCGCCGGCGGCGAGGTCAAGAACCTGATCGCCGCAGAACACCTGCGCTCTCGATCCCGGCGGGATGCCGACTTCGAGCGAAATATTCCGTCCAACGCGTTGCCACTTGGATTCGATGCGACCGACGACGGTATCGACGCTAGCTCGCACCCAATCGAGCCCATCGGGTGTGACTGGCCGAATCGTAATGCCGGCGTATCCAGGTTGAGTCGGCCGGATGCCGGCCAGGCCTTGGTAGAACCAGGAGCTGATCGAGCCCCAGTAATGATGATCGTAGGAGCGGCTTTGTAGCGACCAGCCCTCCAACATGGTCTGCAGATCGTTCTCGATCCAGTGGCCCCAGCTCGGCGCGCTGGTCTGTGTCACCAGCTTGTACACCGTATCGCTGTAGCCGAAGTCCGTGAGCAGCAATGGTAGATGGCGACCGGAGAACACGCCGGTCGAGGACAGGTGATAGTCGTTAGAGATCAGGTTGTCGTTGAGATTGCGAACGATGGCCGCGCGGTCCTCGGGCGGTGAAATGCCGAACACCACCGGCAACACATTCTGATATTGCAAGTAAGCCGACTTGCCGTCCGCGGCCGGCGTTCG